>NZ_JBEXJN010000034.1:0-98616 GCF_040609115.1 Lentzea sp. NPDC004782 | reverse complement strand
ACGGCCGCGATCGAGATGCCCGGCGTCAGAGTGATCTCGTCCTCGGCCGCCTGCAACGCGATCATCACGCCACCCGGCGGCAACGCCTGCATGAGCCGCGCACGTTCACGCACGAGCCTCGCGGCATCCTCCAGGCTGAACACACCCGCGACGTGCGCGGCCGCGATCTCACCGATCGAGTGGCCGGCGACGTGGTCGGGCTTGACGCCGAACGACTCCACGAGGCGGTGGAGGGCGACCTGCAGGGCGAAGATCGCGGGCTGCGCGTTGCCGGTCTGGTTGAGGGCTTCGGCGTCGTCGCCCCACATGACCGCTCGCACGTCCAGGTGCTGAGCGACCTCGTCGAACGCCTCGCGGAACACCGGGAACCGGGCGTACAGCTCGCGCCCCATGCCGAGCCACTGCGAACCCTGCCCGGTGAACAGCATCGCGAGCTGCTTCTCGGTGGCGGTGCCGCGGGCGATCTCGGCGCCGTCGAGGACCACCGCGCGGTGGTCGAACAGGGTGCGCAACGACAGCGAGTACCCGACGTCCTTCGGATCGGCCGACACGTCCGCCAGCTGCGCGATCTGCCCGCTGAGCGCCGCCTCGGACTTCGCGGACACCAGCCACGGAATCGATTCCGACTGGGGGCCCCGGGGGGAGACCGAGGTCCCCACTCCAATCGTCGCACGCGGGTCCGACGATCCCGGGCCGGCAAGATCGACATTGGCGGAGTTGTCCACAGGCGCCGAGTTGTCCACAGATTTCGGCGAGCCCGGTCGCCCGGAGTCAGCGCTCGATACGCTGGAAATCGGGGGGATCCCCGACGGCGCCTCCAAGATCAGGTGTGAGTTGGTGCCGGAGACGCCGAACGACGAGATGCCGACGCGGCGCGGGCGGTCCACCGCGGGCCACGGGGTGTCGGAGGTCAGCAGGGAGACCACGCCGGCCGACCAGTCGACGTGGGAGGACGGCTCGGTGACGTGCAGGGTGCGCGGCAGGACGCCGTGCCGCATCGCCTGCACGGCCTTGATCACCGAGGCGACGCCCGCCGCGGCCTGCGTGTGGCCGATGTTCGACTTGACCGAGCCGATGTAGAGCGGGACCGAGCGGTTCTGGCCGTAGGTCGCGATCAGGGCGGCCGCCTCGATCGGGTCGCCCAGGGTGGTGCCGGTGCCGTGTGCCTCCACCGCGTCGACATCGGCGGGTGACAGGCCCGCGGAGGCCAGGGCCGCGCGGATCACGCGTTGCTGCGAAGGGCCGTTCGGGGCGGTGAGGCCGTTCGAGGCACCGTCCTGGTTCACGGCCGAACCGCGCAGCACGCCCAGCACGTGGTGGCCGTGGGCCACCGCGTCGGAAAGGCGTTCCAGCACCAGCATGCCCGCGCCCTCGGACCAGCCGACACCGTCGGCCGAGTCGGAGAACGCCTTGCAGCGGCCGTCCGCGGCGAGACCGCGCTGCAGGGTGAACTCGACGAAGGCGTGCGGGGTGGCCATGATCGTCACGCCGCCGGCCAGCGCCAGCGAGCATTCGCCGCCGCGCAGGGCCTGCATGGCCAGGTGCATGGCCACCGACGACGAAGAGCAGGCGGTGTCGACGGAGACCGCGGGGCCCTCGAAACCGAACGTGTAGGACAGGCGGCCCGACAGCACGGACGCGATGAGGCCGGTGGAGGCGTGCCCGTCGCCGTCCACCGACACCAGGTCCGCGTAGTCCTGGCCGTTCGTGCCGACGAACACACCCGTGGAGGACCCGCGCAGCGCGGCGGGGTCGAGGCCCGCGCGTTCCAGGGCCTCCCAGGTGAGCTCCAGCATCATGCGCTGCTGCGGGTCCATGCCCAGCGCCTCGCGCGGCGAGATGCCGAAGAAGTCGGCGTCGAACGAGGCCAGGTCGGTCAGGAACCCGCCCTCCTGGGCCAGGGAGGTCGAGCGCAACGACGCGAGATCCCAGCCGCGGTCGGCCGGGAACGGGGAGACCACGTCCCGGCCCGAGGACACGACGTCCCACAGCTGCTCGGGAGTGGTCACCCCGCCGGGGAAGCGGCACGACATGCCCACGATCGCGATGGGCTCGCTGTGCTTGTGCTCCAGCTCGAGGACGCGTTCACGAGCCCGGCGCAACTCGACCGTGACTCGCCTCAGGTAGTCGGCAACCTTGTCCTGCTGCTCTTCCTGCACTGGTCCGTCCTCATTTCGTGCGGGCAAACAACTGCTTCTACGAGAGGTCGAGCAACTCGTCGTCGATGATGTTCAGGAGGTCCTCGACGGAGGCGGTGCGGAGATCGTCGTCCGAAGTGGACATCGGCTTCTTCAAGCGCGCGAGCACCTTCTCCAGGCGCTCGCGGATCGCGTCGTGGTCGGACTCCGCGGTCGTGGCGAGCGACGCCTCGAACCGGGCGAGCTCGGCGAGGACGGAGCCGTCGACCGCGCAGGACAGGCCGGCGAGCAGGTGCTCGGCCACCAGGCGCGGCGTCGGGTAGTCGAAGACGAGCGCCGACGGCACCGGCAGGCCCGTCGCGGCCTTGAGGCGGTCGCGCATCTCCACGGCGGTCAGCGAGTCGAAACCCTGGTCGCGGAACGCCTTCTCCGGGTGGATCGACTCGACGCCCGGGTGGCCCAGCACCGCCGCGGCCTCGGACCGCACCAGGTCCAGCAGCACGCGTGACCGGTCGGCCTCGGACAGGCCCGCGAGCTTCTCCTGCAACGCCACCTCGGCCCCGGCCACGTCCTCGTCGACGGAGAGAGCCGCGACGGCCTCGGGGATCGACGAGAACAACGGCGACGGCCGCGACGCGGTGAAACCGGGCGCGAACCGGGCCCAGTCGGTGTTCGTCACGGTCAGCACCGTCTCGCCGTCCGACACCGCCTGCACCAACGCCGTCAGCGCCAGCTCCGGGTCCATCGGCAGCACACCGTGGCGGCGCAGCTGGTCGTAGGCCTCCGGATCGGTCGCCATGCCCGCCTCGGCCCACGCGCCCCACTGCACGGACGTCGCCACCAGGCCCTGACCGCGGCGGAACTGCGCCAGGCCGTCCAGGTAGGCGTTCGCGGCCGAGTAGGCGGGCTGACCACCACTGCCCCACGCCGCCGCACCCGACGAGAACAGCACGAACGCGTCGAGGTTCCCGGTCAGCTCGTGCAGGTTCCGTGCCGCCACCATCTTGGGGCGCAACAACTCCCCGAGCTGATCGGCCGACAGCGACGACAAGGGCGCGTCACCGGAGTCGATGCCCGCGCAGTGCACCACCGCGGTCAGGTCCGGGAAGCGGCCCAAAAGCTCTTCCAGGGCAGCACGATCGGCGACGTCGCACGCCTCGACCGAGACCTCGGCACCGAAACCTTCCAGCTGTGCCACCAGGTGCTCGACACCAGGCGTCAACGCGCCCCGGCGCGAGGTCAGGACGATGTGGGAGGCACCACGAGCGGCCACGGAACGCGCCACGAACCCGCCCAGCGCACCCGTGCCGCCGGTGATCAGGACCGTGCCCGACGGCGCCCAGTCCTCACCGTGCTCACCGCGCGGCGCGGGCACCAGCCGGCGGGCGAACACCCCGTTGCCGCGCACCGCGATCTGGTCCTCGCCCAGGGAGTTCACCAACGCCGCCTGCAGGCCCTGCGCGATCTGGGTGTCCACACCGCCCGGCAGGTCGATCAACCCACCCCACCGGCGCGGCAGCTCCAGCGCGGCCACCCGGCCCAGGCCCCACAGCGCCGCCTGCACCGGCGACGTCACGATGTCACCGTGACCGGTCGACACGGCACCGCGCGTCACCGTCCACAACGGAGCGTCAATTCCGGCCCGCAGCAGCTCCAGAGTGCCCGCCAGCGCGAACGGCACGTCACCCGAGTCGTCCGCGGCACCGAGCAACGACACCACACCCGTGAACTCGCGCCCGGCCAGCGAGCCGGCCTTGTCCAGCGGCACCGCGACCCCGCCGAGGATCTCCACGACGTCCCGGGTCCAGGTGTCCTGCTCCCCCGGCGGCACCACGACCAGCCACGACCCGGAGAACGCGCCGGACAGCGACAGCCGGTGCCACGACTCCCGGTACCGCCAGGAGTCCACAACGGACTGCGCGCGCTGCCGGGTCCGCCACGACGACAACGCCGGCACGACGGCGGCGGCGATCTCGGGGTCGAGATCCAGCACCGACGCCAGCTCGTCGTTCTCCACCAGCTGCCAGAACGCCGCGTCCAGCGGATCGGCCTTGCCGACCGCGACCTCGGGCTCCGGCCAGAACCGGGAGCGCTGGAACGCGTAGGTGGGCAGGTCGACGCGCACGGCACCGGTGCCCTCGAACAACCGCGACCAGTCGACCGGCACACCGGTGACGTGCAGGCGCGCCAGCGCCGACACCACCGAGGCCTCCTCCGGCCGTTCGCGGCGCAGCACCGGCACGACAGCGGTGTCCAGCGGCACCGCGCCGGTCTCGGTCATCTCCGCCACGAGCGCCGACAGCACGCCGTCCGGGCCGAGCTCCAGGAACGCCGACACGCCCTGACGGCCCAGCGCCCGCACGCCGTCGGAGAACCGCACGGCCTCGCGCACGTGCCGCACCCAGTACTCCGGCGAGGTCAGCTGCTCGCGCACGGCGAGCTGCCCGGTCACGTTCGACACGACCGGGATCTGCGGCTCGGAGAACGACAGGCTCTCGGCGACCGCGCGGAACTCGTCCAGCATCGGGTTCATCAAGGGCGAGTGAAACGCATGGCTCACCGTGAGACGCTTAGTCTTGCGGTCCGGGAGCCGGTTGACGATCACGGCCACCGCGTCGTCGGTGCCCGCGACCACGACCGAACGCGGGCCGTTCACCGCCGCGATGGAAGCGTCAGGCCCCAGCAGCGGCAGCACTTCCTCCTCGGTCGCCTGCACCGCCACCATCGCGCCGCCGGGAGGCAAGGCCTGCATCAGCCGGGACCGCGCGTCCACGAGCCGGCACGCGTCCTCCAAGGAGAAGACCCCGGCGACGTGCGCGGCGACGATCTCGCCGATCGAGTGCCCGCCCACGAAGTCCGGCCGCACCCCGAACGACCGGGCCAGCCGGAACAACGCCACCTCGACCGCGAACAACGCCGGCTGCGTGTAGCGGGTCGCGTTCAGCGCATCGGCGTCGTGACCCCACATCACGTCCCGCAACGAGGGGTCCAGGTGCTCCAGCGCCGCGTCGAACGCCGACGCGAACACCGGAAAACGCTCGTACAGCTCCCGTCCCATGCCGAGCCGCTGCGACCCCTGTCCCGAGAACAGCACCGCCAGCGGCCGCTCCGACGCGACCCCGCGCGCGATCTCGGCCCCGTCGACGACCACCGCGCGGTGCTCCAGCTGCGTCCGCGTCGTCACCAGCGACGCCGCCACGTCGAGCGCGGGCGCCTGCACCGACCGCAACCGCTCCAGCTGCGCGTCCAGGGCCGCAGAAGTCTTCGCCGACACCACCCACGGCACGACCGACAGCACCGTCGACGGTTCTTCCGGCGTCACCTCGACCTCGGGCGCCTCCTCCAGGATCACGTGCGCGTTCGTGCCGGACACACCGAATCCCGACACCGCCGCGCGCCGTTCCCGCGACACCGCGGGCCACGGCTGCTCCGACGTCAGCAGCTCGACCCGCCCGGTCCCCCACTCCACGTGCGAGGACGGCGTCGTCACGTGCAACGTCCGCGGCAGCACGCCGTGGCGCAACGCCATCACCATCTTGATCACGCCCGCGACCCCGGCGGCGGCCTGCGTGTGCCCGAGGTTCGACTTCACCGACCCCAGCCACAGCGGCACGTCCCGGTCCTGGCCGTAGGTCGCGAGCAACGCCTGCGCCTCGATCGGGTCACCCAGCGTGGTGCCGGTGCCGTGCGCCTCCACCACGTCGACGTCCGAAGTGGACAAACCGGCCGACGCAAGCGCTTGCCGGATCACCCGCTGCTGCGACGGGCCGTTCGGCGCGGTCAGCCCGTTCGACGCGCCGTCCTGGTTGATCGCCGAACCGCGCAGCACCGCGAGCACCGTGTGACCGTTGCGGCGGGCGTCGGAAAGCCGCTCCAGCACGACCAGACCGGCGCCTTCCGACCAGCCGGTGCCGTCCGCGGAGTCGGAGAAGGCCTTGCACCGCCCGTCCGCGGAAAGCCCGCCCTGGCGGGAGAACTCCACGAACGTCTGCGGTGTCGACATGATCGTCACACCGCCCGCCAGCGCGATCGACGACTCGCCCGACCGCAGCGACTGCGCGGCCCAGTGCAACGCGACCAGCGACGACGAGCAGGCGGTGTCGACGGTGACGGCCGGGCCCTGCAGTCCCAGGGTGTAGGCGACGCGACCGGACACCACGCTGCCCGCGGTCCCGGTCGTCCAGTACCCCTCGGTGCCGGCCGGCGCGTCCAGCAGCCCGGCGCCGTAGTCGTGGTACATCACGCCCGCGAACACGCCACCGTTGGTGCCGCGCAACGAGACCGGGTCGATGCCCGCCCGTTCGAGAGCCTCCCACGACACCTCCAGCAGCAACCGCTGCTGCGGGTCCATCGCCAGCGCCTCGCGCGGTGAGATCCCGAAGAACTCGGCGTCGAAGTCCGCGGCGTCGTGCAGGAAACCACCCGAGCGCGTGTGCGAGGCACCGTCGAACAGCTTCTCCAGGTCCCAGTTGCGGTCCGCCGGGAACGCCGACACGACGTCCGAGCCCGACATCACCAGCCGCCACAGGTCCTCCGGCGAGGCCACCCCGCCGGGGTACCGGCAGGCCATGCCGATGATCGCGATCGGCTCGTCCGGCAACGGCCGCGCGACCTCGGAGACCACGGCCGCGCGCTCGCCCAGCAGCTCCGCCCGCAGATGCCGGGCCAGCACGACCGGCGTCGGGTAGTCGAACGCGATCGGCGCCGACAGGTGCAGGCCGGTCGCCGCGGTCAGGCGGTTGCGCAGGTCGACGGCGGTCACGGAGGTCAGGCCGAGCTCGCGGAACGTCTTCTTCGACTCGGCCCGCTCGGCACCGGTCAGGCCGAGCACGCCCGCGACCTCGGTGCGCACCAGGTTGAGCAGGAAGATGTCCTGCTCCTCCGCCGACATCGCCACCAGCCGCTGCCGCAACGCGGACAGGTCGCGCTCGTCCGGCGTGGCCAGCCGCGCGGACACGTCGATCAGGCCGCGCAGCAACGCCGGCACCTCGGTCGAGGACGTCTGCTCCCGCAGCGCGGCACTGTTGATCCGCATGATCACGGCCTGCGCCAGGCCCGCCGAGGTCGCCACGTCGAACATCGCGGTGAACTCCTGCGCCGACAGCTCACCCACCCGCGACGCCGTCGTCGGCGCGTCCGTCGAGCCCACCGCGAGGAACGTCGCGGCCAGCTCCCGCTTGCGGCGGTAGCGGGCCAGCGCGTCCAGGAACGAGTTCGCCGCCGCCTGCTCTCCCGATCCGACCAGGCCCAACGCACCCGCGACGGTGCAGAGCATGACGAACGCCGTGACGTCCCCGCTCTTGGTGAGCTGGTGCAGGTTCACCGCGCCGTCCACAACGGACCGGAACACGTCGGCGCGGCGCACGGCCGGCTTCGCCGGGTGCTCGCCCTCGCTGTGGATGACCGCGGTGACCGGTCGCTTCAGCTTGCCCAGCACCTCGGCCAGCGCCGCCCGGTCGGCCACGTCGCACGCCGCCACGGCCACGCGCGCGCCCAGCTCGGACAGCTCGGACTCCAGCCGCGCGGTCGCCTCGTCGGCCCGGCCGCGCGGACTGATCAGCAGCAGGTGCCGTGCGCCGTACGCGGCAACGAGATGCCTGGTCAGCGCGGCACCCATCGTGCCGTCCGCGCCGGTCACGACGACCGTGCGCCTGGGGTCGATGCGCAGCACCTCGTCGCTGTCGACCGACGCCGAAACGCGCTTCAGGCGAGGCATCAACGCGATGCCGGACCGGATCGCGAGCTGCGGCTCGTCGGCGGCGACCGCCAGCGGCAGCACGCCGGTGGAAGAAGGCAGGTCGTCGATGTCGATCAACGTGAACCGGTTCGGGAACTCGACCTGCAACGACCGCAGCAACCCCCACACCGGCGCGTGCACGAGGTCGCGCACGTCCTCGACCCCCGCCGCCACCGCGCCGCGGGTCAGCACGACCAGCCGCGAGTGCGCGAACCAGTCGTCGTTCACCCACGTCCGCAGCACGCCGCCGACCTTGCGCAAAGCCTCCTGCGCCGCCGTGGTCAGCTTGCCGCCGGTGTCCATGTCGTCCGGGCAGCACAACACCGCCACGTCCGGCGGCGGCTCACCCTCCACAACGGACACGTGCAACGCGGCGGCATCGGCGTAGGTGGCGACGTGCACACCGGCCGACGCGAGGGAAGCGGTCAGCCCGAACATGTCCGGGCCGACGACCGCCCAGCGCTTCGCCAGTTCGAGCGAGGTCGTGCGCACGGACGGCATCGGCGCCCAGTCCATGCGCAGCAACGACTCGTGCTGCCCGCCGCTCGCGGCCCGCAACCGGGCCGGGCGGTCGAGCAGCACGTGCCGCGTGATCTTCCCGGACGTCGTGCGCGGGATGTGGTCGATCTCGTACAGCTCCTCGGGCACCTTGAAGTTCGACAACTGCTCGCGGCAGGCGTCGTACAGGCGCACCGGATCCAGGCCCTGCTTGCCGGGCACGACGAACGCGATCGGCACCTCGCCGAGGATGTCGTGCGGCTTGCCGACCACGGCGGCGTCGGCGACGCCGGGAACGCGCAGCAGCACCTCCTCCACCTCGCCGGGGTGGATGTTCTCGCCGCCGCGGATGATCAGCTCCTTCACGCGGCCGGTGATCGTCAGGTACCCGTACAGGTCGCGCCGCGCCAGGTCTCCGGTGCGGTACCAGCCGTTCGGCATCGCCTGCGCCGTGGCCTCCGGCTGGTTGTGGTAGCCCACCATCAGGCTCGGGCCGCGCACCCACACCTCGCCCTCGGCCTCCGCGTCGACGTCGATCCCGGTCTCGGGGTCGACCAGCCGCACCGAGAGTCCCGGCACCGGCAGGCCGCACGAACCCGGAATCCTCGTGCCGTGCGCCCAGTTCACCGCGATCAGGCCGCACGTCTCGGTGCTGCCGTAGCCGTCGAGCAGCGCGACCCCGAACAGCGCCTCGAACTCCACGCGCAACGCCGGCGGGCACGGCGAGCCCGCGGTGAGGCACCGGGTCAGCGCGCTCGACGACACCTGCCGCGTGCGGGCGGCTTCCAGCAGATGGTGGTACATGGCGGGAACACCGCACATGAACGTGTAGTCGTCGCTTGCCAGCGCGGTCAGCACCTCGTCCGCCGCGAACCCGTCCAGAATCCGGGCCGTGGCACCGACCGCCGTGACACCGACGACGCACAGCACGTGTGCGAGGGAGTGGTGCAACGGCAAGGGCCACAGCACCTTGTCGTCGTGGCTCAACCCGATCACCGGGGCGTAACAGGCCGCGACCGACCACAGGCAGGCGCGCTGGGTCGACAGCACGCCCTTCGGTTTGCCGGTGGTGCCGGAGGTGTAGAGCATGAACGCCACGTCGTCGAGGCCCTGGTCGTCCCGCGCGGGAACAGCGGGGTCGCGCGACGTCAGATCCTGGTACGAGACAACAGAACCGCCGCGCGGCAGCGGTTCGTCGCCGCTCACGACGACCTTCAGATAAGGACGGCCGGGCAGCAGCTTGCGGACCTGCTCCAGGTGCGCGGAGTCGGTGATCACGACGCGGGCGCCGCTGTCGTCGAGCACGTAGGCGAGCTCGGCGTCGGCGGAGTGCGGGTTGAACGGCACCGCGACCGCGTTCGCGCGCGTGACACCGAGGTAGCTTTCGATGATGTCGACGCTGTTGCCCAGGAAGATCAGCGCCCGGTCACCCGGCTGCAGCCGCAGACCGGCGAGGTGCCCGCCGAGCCGCCAGGTGCGCCGCTCCAGTTCCGCGTACGTGACCGCGCGCCGCGAGTCCGCGAACGCGACCTTCTCCGGCGCGTTCGCGGCGTGGTATCGCAGCAGGTCGGACAACGGCCGGATCAGTTCGGTTCGAAACATCCCGACGGCGCTCCCTATTTACTGGCGACGTGGCTTGCACCTCGAGCGATGCTAGCCTCGGCCTCACGGGGCCAGTAAGTAGGAAATCCCCTAGCACCCCCCTAGGACCCCCCTATCATCCCGCCCGGAAGTGCTTTCCCCGGCGGAGCCGTTTTGCCGGGCACGCCCAGTGGCTAATCTTTGGTCACCGGCCCGGAAGAAAGCCCGGACAACAAGATCCGAAGAATCACCGGGTTTCACTCCGCCACCTGTTTTACCTACTCCTCGGAGGGGCATTTCAATGACTCAGGCCCAGCAGACGGTGAACCTTCCCAGCTCCGCGTTCATCGGCCTGACCGAAGTCAACGACGCAGCGGCCACCGGAAACGTTCTCGGCGTCATCAACTACACCACCGAGTGCACCGCCCCGCGTGTCGAGAATGGCCTTCTGACCCTCGACCTGCACATGGCCGCCGACGACGGTGAGGCGTTCGCGGAGGTGTGGACGACCGACCGCCCGGTCGAGACCGGCGAGCACCACGGCGTCGTTTACGCCCACGACGGCGAGTACCTGCTCGTCGCCGGCCGCATCGCCCCGACCGGCCGCTACACCGAGGACACCCGCGCCGCCTACGTCGCGGCGCTGGACCTCATGGACACGCTCGGTTACAAGAACTGCTTCCGCATGTGGAACTTCATCAACGACATCAACGCCGACAACGCCGAGGGCCTGGAGATCTACCGGGACTTCTGCAAGGGCCGCGCGGAGGCGTTCGAGCTCTTCTGCTTCGGCGACAAAGAGGTGCCGAGCGCGACCGGAATCGGCTCGCTGGGCGGCGGGATCGCCTTCTACTTCCTCGCCTCCCGCTCCGCCGCGCTCACGTCGGTGGAGAACTCCAAGCAGATGGCCGCCTACCACTACCCGAGGCAGTACGGCCCGCGCCCGCCCAAGTTCGCGCGCGCCACCTACCTCGCCGCCACGCACACCGACCGCAGGTCAGGACAGATCTACGTGGCCGGGACGGCCAGCATCCGCGGGCACGAGACCCTGCACGCCGGCGACATCGCGGCACAGGTGAAGTTGTCACTGGACAACATCGAGCACCTCATTTCCGACGAGAACCTGGCGGACTACGAGATCACGCAGGGCAATTCCCTGCTGGACCTCGACAACATCAAGGTCTACGTCCGGCACCGCTGCGACATCCCGCTCGTGCGCGCGATGTGCGAGGAGCGTTTCTCCCCGAACGCCCGCGTCCAGTACCTGAACGTCGACGTCTGCCGCGCCGATCTCCTCGTGGAGATCGAGGGCATCGTCGCCTGAAACGTCCGGCCGAACCAGAACCAGGAGTGAGCACAATGCCTCAGACGGTGAAGCTGACGGAGTTCACGTACACCCGGACCACCGCCCCGTGGATGACGTTGCCGGCGACGCAGCAACCCCACTGGCACCACCACCCGGAGTACGACCTGATCGAGGCCGAGCTCTCCGGCGCACTCCCCCTGGTCGCGCATTCCGAAATTCGCGAGGCGAAGCGCGCGCTCGGTCTCGCCGCGCTCGGCGAGGCGCGCGTGCTGCAGCTCGGCGACTGCGCGGAGTCCTTTTCCGACGCCGACCCGCTGACAACTTCCCGAAAGGTGCGCAACATCCAGCGCATCGCCGCCCGCATGGCGGAACGCTCGGGTCAGCAGGTGGCACGTTTCGGACGGATGGCGGGCCAGTACGCGAAACCTCGTTCGAGCAACTTCGAAACGGTCGGCGGAGTCGACCTGCCGTCGTTCCGGGGTGAGCTGGTCAATTCGTTCGAAGCCGACACCGCGGCCCGTCGACATGACCCCGAACGAATGCTGATGGCCTACGACGCGTCGTCCGCGGTTATCCGAGAAGTGCGCGCCCATTGGGCGGGAACCGCCGAGGAACTGGACGGTGGCCCGTGGGTCGCTCACGAGGCATTGGTGCTGGATTACGAGAACGCGCTCATCCGCACCGACGAGCGCACCGGAGAGCAGTTCCTCACCTCGACGCACTTCCCGTGGATCGGCGAGCGCACCCGCCAGCTCGACCACGCGCACGTCAGCATGTTCGCCTCGATCGCGAACCCGATCGGCTGCAAGATCGGCCCGACCGCGGACCCGGAGACCGTCGTGCGGCTGTGCCAGCTGCTCGACCCGCACCACACGCCCGGCCGGTTGACGCTGATCGTCCGCATGGGACACGAGGACATCCACGTCGCGCTCGCACCGATCGTGCGCGCCGTGCAGCGCGCCGGCCACCCGGTCGTCTGGGTCTCCGACCCCATGCACGGCAACACGGTGACGACCGGAACTGGGCGAAAGACTCGACTTGTCTCTCATATCATCGAGGAGGCCACGGCGTTCCGGCACATCCTCGAGACCGAGGGCGCACACGCGGCGGGCTTGCACCTGGAAGCGGCCGCGACCGACGTGACGGAGTGCGTCGGTGGCTCCGTGCCCGACGAGAAGGCTCTCTCCGAGCGCTACGAGACCCTTTGCGACCCGCGGCTGAACCCCGACCAGGCGCTCAGGGTGATCGACGCGTTCTTCTGACCCAGACGGGGAAACAGATGACGTCACCGCAGCCGGCCGACCGGGCCGCCGCCGAGACCGCCGCTGATGTCGCGGTCGTCGGTTGCGGCCCGGTCGGCCTCGTTCTGTCCATCCTCCTCGCGCACAAGGGATGGCGGGTCGTCATCCTGGAGAAGTACCGCGGCCAGTACCCGTTCCCGCGCGTGGTCGCGTTCGACGGCGAGACCGCGCGGTCGTTCGCCTCGGCCGGCATCGGCGCCGACCTCATGGAGCTCGGCGAACCGCTGGGGCAGTACATGTTCCAGAACGCCGAGGGCCGCGAGCTGTTCAGCTTCGAGGCCCCCTACGAGCCCGGCCGGGACGGCTGGCCGATCGCGACCGTGATGCACCAGCCCACGTTCGAACGGGCGCTGCGCGACCACGTGGCCACGTTGCCGAACATCACGACCTTGTTCGGGCACAAGGTGGAGGCGATCGAGGACAACGGCTCGTTCGTCTCGATCACCGCTCCCGGACCGGACTTCGAGGGCCCGGTGACCGCGAAGTGGGTCGTCGGCTGCGACGGCGCGAACAGCTTCGTCCGCGACGTCATGGGCACGCGCATGATCGACCTGAACTTCAAGCACGACTGGCTGCTGGTCGACGTCGTCTTCCACGAGAAGCGCGCGTTCCGCCCCAACGACGTGCAGGTGTGCGACCCGGCCAGGCCCACCACGATCGTCGCGTCCGGCCGCGGGCACCGACGGTGGGAGTTCATGCGCCTGCCCGGCGAGTCGATCGAGGAGCTGTCCACCGTGGAGCGCATGTGGGAGCTGCTCAAGCCCTACGACGTCACGCCGGACAACGCCGACCTGACCCGCAACATCGTCTACACCTTCCAGGCCGCCATGGCCGACAAGTGGCGCGACGGACGGCTGTTGCTGGCCGGTGACTCCGCGCACCTGATGCCGCCGTTCGCCGGGCAGGGCATGTGCTCGGGCATCCGGGACGCGGCGAACCTGGCGTGGAAGCTCGACCTCGTGCTCCGCGACGTCGCCTCCGACGAGCTGCTGGACGCCTACCAGGCCGAGCGGGCGTTGCAGGTGCGGCACACGATCGAGATGTCCATCGAGGTCGGCAAGATCGTGTCGGAGCTGGACCCGGTCGCGGCCGCCCGCCGGGACGCGTTCCTGATCGCGATGCGGTCCAAGCCGGAGGGCGTCGACCTCGCGCCGTCCGCGTACGCGCTGGAGGATGGCATCGTCCGGCGGAGCACGGACGGGGTCTCGCTGCCGGACGGAGAGCTGTCGCCGCAGGGCGTGGTGGCGCGCGGGACTGTCCGCGACCGGTTCGACGAGGTCGCCGGGCGGGGGTGGCAGCTGATCACCACGCTCGACCCGTACGAGGCGCTGGGTGAGGACGAGCTCGAGTTCCTCAAGAAGCTCGGCGCGCAGCTGGTGCGCGTGATGCCGGCCGGGATCCCGCCGAAGATCGCCCGAGCGCACGAGGTCGTGGACGTGGAGCGGGTGTACCTGCCGTGGCTGGCCGGGCACCGGAAGGTGGCGGCGCTGGTGCGGCCGGACTACTACGTGTTCGGGTTCGCCAAGGACCGGGCGGACCTGCCGGAGCTGGTGAAGGAGCTCAAGGAGCAGCTGCCGTTGCTCTGACCGCCGAGCTGACGCAGGGGTCCCCCGGCCAGGGGGACCCCTGCTTCTATTCTCGCAGAGAGGTCTGACAGTCCTCGTTCTCGCAGCTCAGGCCGTGCTCGGCAGGTACGAGTGCAGGTCCGCGGGCAGGTCCTTGCGGTACTTCACGTTCAGCTTCCGGTACACCCTGGTGAGGTGCTGCTCGATCGTCGACGGCGTGATGTACAGCTTCGACGCGATCTCCCGGTTCGTGTACCCCACCGCCGCCAGCGCCGCGACCCGTCGTTCGGCGTCGGTCAGCGTGGCGATCGGGTCGACCGGCTTCTCCTCCGCCGGAGCGTCCTCGGCGTCGGCTTTGCCACGCGACGGCAGCAGTTCCTCGCACAGTTCCGCCGCGTCGCACACGTTCGCGACGTGCCACGCCCGGCGGGCCACCGTCCACGCGCGACGGTGCTCCCGCAACGCCTGGTGCGCCTTGGAGAGATCGGCCAGCGCTCGGGCCAGCTCGTACTGGTCGCCGAACTCCTCCAGGACCGCCACGGCGTCCTGGAGCAGCTGCGGCCGGTTGTGCGGCTGGTTCGTGGCGGCCAGCAACCGCAACGCCACCCCGCGCGTGCGCGACGCCTCCGGTCCCAGCCGGGCCAGCTGCTCGTTGATCAGCCGCTTCGCCTCGTCCCGGTTCGCGCCGTGCAGCAGCCAGGCCTCCGCGGCCGAGGTCCGCCACGGCACCAGCCCCGGCTGGTCGACACCCCACGACGTCATCAGCTCGCCGCACGACAGGAAGTCCGCCAGCGCCGCGTAGTGCCGTGAGGTGGCCAGGTAGTGGTGCCCGCGCGCGTACAGGTAGTGCAGGCCGTACCGGGACTGGAACATCGCCTCGGGCACCGGCTGCTCCAGCAACGCCGCCGCTTCCTCGTGCCGTCCCATCTTCGTGGCGGCGTTGATCAGCACGCCCAGCGGCAGGCCCAGCGCCACGCCCCACCCGCCGGCGGGCATGACGTCCAGCGCGTTCTGCGCGTGCTCGAACGAGCTCGTCAGGTCACCGCGCCGCAACGACACCTCGGCGCGCACGCTGGAGAAGAACGCCCGTGCCACCGCGAGGTTCTTGACCCGTGTCTCCTCCAGCAGCCGGTCGCACCACCGCGCCGCCACGTCGAGCCGGTCCGCGTACACCAGTGCCTGCAACGCGAGCATCGCCGACTCCGGGCCCCACGACCCGCTGTCGGACGGCCGCGCGGCCTGCAGCACGTGCTCGGCGTCCGTGGCGGAAGCGTCGTTCGCCCCGTACGTCAGCACGTTCGCCAGGGCGGTGACGGCCTTGAGCATCGGGCCGGAGGTGAGGCTCACCGTGCGGGACTTCGCCGGTTCGGACTGGGGACGCCGCGCGAGCGTCGGGTGCGAGCAGGCCAGCCACAGCTCCATGGCGCGCAGGGCGCTGCTCGGCGTCGTGGCGCGCCGGACCCGTTCCAGCGCCTCGGTGGCCTCGTCGACCTGGCAGTTCCACAGCATCGGCTGCACCAGCGAGGTCACGTCGCGGTCCGACAGCTGCCCGGCGCGCATGGCCGGCACCACCACGCCCAGTCGTCGTCCGGCGGCGGACGGGTTGACCCGCCACTCCACCCGGACGAGCTTCGCCGCGATCGCCGCCCTGCCGTGCACCTCGACGCACGCCCGGTGCGCCAGTTCCAGGTACCGCAACGCCGTGTCGATCTGCTCGTCGCGCAGCGCGTGCTCGGCGGCCTCCTCGAAGACCGGCACCATCCACGGGTTCTCGGAGTGGTCGGCCATCACCAGGTACGGCGCCACCTCTGTCGCGGGCGCGCCTTCGTCGTGCAGCAGCAAAGCCGCGCCCAGGTACATCTCCTTGCGGTCCTGAGTGGACAGGTCGTCCAGGACGGCACCGCGCGCGGCCGGGTCGCGGAACCACCCGTCGTGCAGCAGGCCCGCCTCGTTCATCACGTCCAGAGCGGAGTCGACGGCCTCGGCGTCCACGCGGGCCAAGCGCCCCAACGACTCGCGGCTCGCGTTCTCGCCCGTCACGGCCAGTGCCCGCGCGACCGGCAGCACGTGGTTCTCGCACCGGTGCAGGCAGCTGACCAGCGCTCGCCGGTAGCTGGGCCCGACGACGAGGCCGCCGTCGTCGCGCGGCTTGCACAACCGCTGGTCGTCCAGCAACGACCGCACCAGCAACGGGTTGCCGCCGGTGAGCGCCATCGCGTCCGCGGCGTGCTGCGGCGACTCGAAGATCTCGTCCAGCGCGCTCAACGGCGCCAGCTGCACGTCGCGGCAATGCGGGTGCCGCAACAACTCCGTGTGCAGGGGTGTGTGCGCGGCGCGCGGTGACGCGGTCTCGGTCAGCATCAGCAGCACCTTGACCTGGCCGAGCCGCCGGATCAGGTACAGCAGCCAGTGCAGTGACGACGAGTCGGCGTGCTGCACGTCGTCGATGCCGATCACCAGCGGTGACTCGGCCGTCAGGTCCATCAGCGCGATGCACAACGCGTGCAGCTGCCGGGCCGTGGGACCGTCGGCGGACCGGGCGGCCGCGTCGAGCAGCTCACCCACCTCGGCCGGCGCGTCCAGCGGGTGGAAGATCTGGCCCACCACACCGAAAGGGAGGTCGCGTTCGAACGCCGAACAGGTCGCCTTGACGAAGCTGACGCCGCAGGACTCGCCGAACGCGTGCAGCAGCTCGGTCTTCCCGCTCGCCACCGGACCGGTGAGCAGCGCGACCCTTCCGGATCCTGACAGGGAGTCCGTCAACAGCGTCTCCAGGGTGGCCCACTGGTCGTCGCGCTCGACGAGACCGCGCAGCCGTGCCCTGGTGGTGCTGTTGTCGGACGTCCTGGTCATGATGATGTACCTCTCGCCACGACGAGTCGGCATCGAGGTTCTCAGGCGGACACATCCTCATGAAATCGATACGTGCCGGTTCTAGGTTTTCTCCTGGACCTGGGGTGCGTCGCAACACTAGGGCTTCTTCCGGTGCGACGTCCGGCAGGCTCGCCTTCACCAGGCGTGGAGAAGGGTGAGGTCCATGAGCCAGCGGCCGGTCCTGTTCGTCAGTCTGCCGGAAAGCGGCCTGCTGAACCCCATGCTCGTGCTAGCGGGGGAACTGTCGCGCCGCGGCGTCGAGAACCTGTGGTTCGCCACCGACGACAAGGGCCGCGAGGAGGTCGAGGCGGCCGCGGTCGGCTCACCGATCAGGTTCGCCTCGCTCGGTGAGGTGATCCCGGAGATGTCGTCGGTGACGTGGCCCGACGACATCTACGCGAAGGTGACGCAGCGGTCGAGGTTCAAGGCGCGCAAAGCCGTCATCGAGCAGACGCACCGGCCGCTGCTGCGCATTCCCAAGTACCGCAGGCTCGCCGAGCTCGTCGACGAGATCCGGCCCGCGCTGATGGTCGTCGAGTCGATGTGCATGTTCGGCTACGAGGTCGCGATCACCAAGGGAATCCCGTTCGTGCTCAGCAACCCGTTCGTGCCGTCGAACCTCGTCACGTCCGCGGTCCCGATCGGCCCGTCCTACACGCCCGCGGAGTTCCCGCGCCCCCACACCGGTTTGCCCGCGGACATGTCCTTCACGCAACGGTGGGCCAACAAGCTGTTCGGGTGGCGCACGCTCGCGATGGCTTTCTCGAAGCAGAACAAGGAACGCAACGCGGAGAACGCCCGAGTCGTCGAAGAGCTCGGCATCTCACCCGAGGCGCTCGGTCAGTTCGCGCGGGTCGAGAAGTCCGAGCTGGTGCTGTGCTACTCGATCCCCGAGATGGACTACCCGTTCGACATCCCCGAGAAGATCCGCACGGTCGGCGCGCTCGTGCCGCCGCTGCCCCAGGCCGAACCGGGTGAGCTGGGCCAGTGGCTGGACGCGCAGAAGTCCGTGGTGTACATGGGGTTCGGCACGATCACCCGGCTGACCCGCCCCCAGGTCGAGGCGTTCGTGCAGGTCGCGCACCGGTTGGAGGGCAAGCACTCGGTGCTGTGGAAGCTGCCCCGCGACCAGCAGGAGCACCTGCCTGACACGCTCCCGCCGAACCTGCGCGTCGAGACGTGGGTGCCGTCGCAGCTCGACGTCCTGGCACACCCGAACGTCAAGCTGTTCTTCACGCACGCGGGCGGAAACGCCTACACCGAAAGCATCTACTTCGGCAAGCCGATGGTGTCGCGGCCGCTGTGGGTCGACTGCTACGACCAGGCGGTGCGGGCGGAGAGCTTCGGGGTCGGGCTGACGCTGGACAAGCCGCACACCGTCGATCCGCAGGACGTCGTGGACAAGCTCACCCGCGTCCTGGACGACCCGTCGTTCCGCGAGAACGCCGAGCGTCTCGCCGCGCTGCAGCACGCCGCCGGTGGCCGCAAGACCGCCGCCGACCTGATCCTGTCCCTTCCCGCGCTGTCCGCGAAGTGAGTTGACGATGAGCTACCGCTACCCGGTCTCGATGCCTTCCTTGCGCGGCAACGAGCTCGACTACACGACGAAGGCCGTGACCGACGGCTGGATCTCCTCGCAGGGCCCGTACGTGCCGCAGTTCGAGGAAGCCTTCGCCGCCTACAACAACGTCCGGTACGGCGTCGCCTGCTCGTCCGGTACGACGGCGCTGACGCTCGCGTTGCGCGCCCTGGGCGTCGGGCCCGGCGACGAGGTGATCGTCCCCGAGTTCACGATGATCGCTTCGGCGTGGGCAGTCACCTACACCGGTGCCACGCCCGTGTTCGTCGACTGCGCGGACGACCTGAACATCGACGTCACCAGGATCGAGGAGAAGATCACCCCGCGCACCAAGGTGATCATGCCGGTGCACGTCTACGGCCGGCAGTGCGACATGGAGCCGATCCTCGAACTGGCCTACGAGTACAACCTGCGCGTGGTCGAGGACTCCGCGGAGGCCCACGGCGTCAAGCCGACCGGTGACATCGCGGCGTTCTCGCTGTTCGCCAACAAGATCATCACCTCCGGTGAGGGCGGCATCTGCGTCACGAACGACCCGCACCTGGCCCGGCAGATGGCGCACCTGCGCGGCATGGCGTTCACCCGCGACCACAGCTTCCTGCACAAGAAGCTCGCCTACAACTTCCGCATGACCAACCTGCAGGCGGCGGTCGCGCTCGCGCAGACCGAACGCCTCGACGAGATCATCGCGACGCGTGCGCGGATCGAGAAGCGGTACGACGAAGGCCTTCGGGGCATCGAGGGCATCACGCTCATGCCGCCGCGTGACGTGTTGTGGATGTACGACCTGCGCGCGCAGCGCCGTGGGGAGCTCATGGAGTTCCTCGCCGGGAAGGGGATCGAGACCCGCCTCTTCTTCAAGCCGATGAGCAGGCAGCCCGGCTATCTCGACCCGGTGTGGCCGTCGCTGAACGCGAACCGGTTCGCCGAGGACGGGTTGTACCTCCCCACCCACGCCGAGCTGACCGAAGACGACCAGGACTACATCGTGGGGCAAGTCCGCCAGTTCTACGAGGGATGACATGACCACTGACGCCGCCGCCGACCTAGTCCCGTTCATGATGCGCCGTCCCGGTGCGCCGTTCCCCCCTCCCGAGTACCAGGAGTTCCGCAACCGGCCCGGCCTGGTGAAGGCCGCGCTGCCGTCCGGCGAGACCGTCTGGCTGGTCACGCGGCACGAGGAGGTGCGCGCGGTCCTCACCGACCCGCGGATCAGCTCCAACCCGACGCACGAGGGCTTTCCACGTCCGTCGCGGACGGTGGGCGCGCCGTCCGCGGACGAGGTGCCGGGCTGGTTCGTGTCGCTGGACCCGCCGGACCACAACAGGTTCCGCAAGGCGCTGATCCCCGAGTTCACGGTGCGCCGCATCCGGTCGCTGCGGCCGGCGGTCGAGGAGATCGTCGACCGCGCCATCGACGGGATGCTCGCGAAGGGCAACACCGCCGAGCTCGTCGAGGACTTCTCCCTGACGGTGCCGTCGCTGGTGATCTCCTCCCTGCTGGGTGTGCCCAAAGTGGACAGGGACTTCTTCGAGGAGAAGACGAAGGTCCTCGTGACGCTGACGTCGACCGACGAGGAACGGGACAAGGCGTCGGAGCACCTGCTGCGCTACATCAACCGGCTGATCACCATCAAGTCCAAGCGACCGGGCGACGACCTGATCAGCAGGCTCCTGCAGGGCGGTCTGCTGACGCCCCAGGAGCTGTCCGGTGTCTCGATGCTGCTGCTCATCGCGGGCCACGAGACGACCGCGAACAACATCTCGCTCGGCGTCGTCACGTTGCTGCAGCAGAAGCAGTGGATCGACGACGACCGCGCGATCGAGGAGCTGCTGCGCTACCACTCGGTGGCCGACCTGGTGGCGCTGCGGGTGGCGATCGAGGACGTGGAGATCGGCGGGCAGCTGGTCCGCGCCGGCGAGGGCATCGTGCCGCTCGTGGCCGGGGCGAACCACGACCCGGAGATGTTCGAACGGCCGCACGAGTTCGACCCGTCCCGCTCGGCCACCGGGCACGTGGCGTTCGGGTACGGCGTGCACCAGTGCCTCGGCCAGAACCTGGTGCGGCTGGAGATGGACGTCGCCTACCGCGGGCTGTTCGGGCGGATCCCGGCCCTGGAGGTCGCGGTGCCGCTGGAGGAGCTGCAGTTCAAGTACGACGGAGTCCTCTTCGGACTCCACGCGCTACCTGTGCGCTGGTAACTCTTGGAGGACGGCAATGGCTCGGATCAGTGTGGACACCGGCAGGTGCATCGGCTCGGCTCAGTGCGTGCTGGCCGCGCCGGACGTGTTCGACCAGGACGACGACGGGTTCGTCACGGTGCTCGACGACAACCCGACCGGTGAGGCGGAGACCACCGCGCGCACGGCTCGTGGCATCTGCCCGGCGCAGGCGATCACCGTCCACGACTAACGGCCGCGGCGGGGCTTCGCGCGCTTGGCGGGCTGTTTCTGCCTTTGCCGGGGGCTCCGCCGCTGCTGCTGCTCGGCGGGTTCGGGCTGCGGGCCGCGGCTGCTGTTGACCGTGCGGCCGCGGACGATGCCGATCATGTGCTCGACCAGCTCGGGGTTCTCGTCGCGGATCGGGAACGACAGCGCCACCCGTGACTGCGGGGCACCGGTCAGCGGCACGTACTTGAGGTCCTTGCGGTGGTGCAGCCGGGCCAGCGACTGCGGCACGACCAGCAGCCCCACCCCCGCGGCCACGATCTCGATCGCGTCCGCGGTGGTCCCGGGCCGCTCGACCGGCGCCTGGCCTGGGATCTCGTCCCACTCCAGGGTGTCGTCGAGCGGCTGCCACAGCACGTGCGGCTTCAGGTCCTCAAGGGACAGCTCGCCGGCCGCGGCGAACTCGTGGTCCTTCGGGAACACGACGACCGTGGTCTCGGTGTAGAGCGGGATCGCGTGCAGGTCCTCGCGGTCGCCCGGCAGCCGCAGCAGCGCGGCGTCGGCCTCGCCCTCGCGCACTTTCGCCGCGGCTTCGGCGGTGGTCACCTGCACGAGGGTCAGCTCGGTCCCCGGCAGGCGTTCCTGCCAGACCCGTGCCCATTTGCCCGGCGTCACGCCTGGGACGTACGCGAGCGTGAACGATCCGGTCACGCGCTGAGGCTACCGGACGCAACGGTTACTCTGTGCGCATGAAGTCGCAGCAGACCATGAAGCCCGCCACCGCCGCGAAGAAGCTGGGCGTGTACCTCGAGGCCACGCCCGAGGAGTTCCAGGCGGGGGTCGTGTCGCGCGACGAGCTGGGCGAGCTGCAGGCCAACCCGCCGGAGTGGCTGCGGGAGCTGCGCCGCAACGGCCCGCACCCCAAGCAGCTCATCGCGCAGAAGCTCGGCATCTCGACGTCCGGCCTGGTGCGGGCCGGCATCACCGAGGCGCTGACCACCGAGCAGATCAACGCGATCAAGGACGAGAACCCGGAGTGGCTGGTCCGCGAGCGCGCCACCTACAAGGAGTTCAAGGCCGAGGAAGCGCGCCTCGCGGAGAAGGCGCGCCTCGACGAGCAGTCCTAGCAGCGCTCTTCGGTGTCGGCCGCGTAGACCGTCTCGCCGCGGCCGACCGCGCCGTAGGCCTTGGTGCACTTGTTGACGGTGTGCAGGCCGTCGGACCACACCTCGCGGTCGTTCTTCGGGTCGACGTTGTAGCCCTGCAGGTCACCGATGCCCTTGACCCACAGGCCGGCGCCCGCGTCGAAGCCGCGGTGCGTGCTCGCCCACGACTCCCACACGAACGTGTAGCCGTAGTTCTTGTCGCAGCCGACGAACTGCTTGATCGAGGCGATGGTCTCGCCGGCGCCCTTGAGGATCTTCGTCGCGCCGATCTGCGTGACGCGCGAGCAGCCCGGTGCCGTCTCGGCCGTCGCCGGCGTGCCGCCCAGCAGCGCGATGCCCGCGGCCAGGCCGACCGTGAGCACGATGCTCTTGAACTTCTTCGCCATGCGCAGCACCGTGCCAGCAAGCACTGACACGGTGCTGACAGGTGGCTCCCGTCACCAGGTGAGCGGGAACTTCTCCAAGCCACCGGCCAGGCGGCCGCCGGGGTGGGACTCCAGCTCCGACTCCGGCACGGCGAGCCTGAGGCCGGGCAGGCGTTCGAACAGCGTCGTGAACGCGACGCCGAGGATGATCCGCACGAGCGGGGCGCCGGTGCAGTGCCGCATGCCGTGACCGAACGTGAAGTGGTGGTTGGGCGAGCGGGTGACGTCGAACTTGTGCGGGTCGTCGAACGCGCGCGGGTCGAAGTTGGCGAGGCTGAAGTCCAGCATCACCAGGTCGCCTTCGGAGATCGTGACGCCGCCGATCTCGATGTCCTCGCTGGCGTAGCGGGGCAGGACGGGTGAGCTGATGGTGGCGCGCATGACCTCGTCCACGGCCTGGGCCATGATCGTCGGGTCGGACATGGCCTTGTCGCGCTGGTCGGGGTTGCGCAGGAACAGCAGCACGCCGAAGTCGAGGTGGCTGGCGAGTCCCGCGAGGCCGGTGAACAGCAGCGTGACGACGTGCAGCCCGATCTCGTCGTTCGTCAGTCCGGTCTCGATGAAGCGCGAGATGACGTCGTCGCCGAGGTCGGACCGGCGGCGTTCGCCGATCTCGGCGGCGAAGCCGAAGAGCGGGTCCATGCCGGCCTCGGCGTGCTGCTGGTCCGATGCGCCGACGGTGTCCATCATGTCGAGCAGCTTGCGCCGGTCCTGCACCGGGATGCCGACCATGTCGCACAACGCCTGCTGCGAGTAGTCCATCGAGTAGGCCTGGTGCAGGTCGACCGGCGGTCCGGCGGCGATGATGGCGTCGAGCTTGGCGTTGGCGATGGCCTCGACGCGTTCCTTGCGTTCGATGACGCGGCGTGCGGCGAAGCTCTTGGTGTACAGGACGCGTTTCTTCTCGTGACGTTCTTTCTCGACCTCGATGTCGTCGCTGGTCACGAGCATGTCGAGCATGGGGTTGCGCAGGAACCGCGGCGCGGTGGCCGGGTCCTTGTGGCTGCGGCCGAGTTTGTTGTTCTGCAGCAGCGACTTCACCTCGGCGTGGCGGGTGACGAGCCAGCCCTCGTCGCCCGCGGGCGTCCGGATGCGGCACACCGGCGCCTGCTCCTGCAACCGCAGCCGGAGTTCGCTGAACGTCAGGATCGACGGCAGTTCGACCCCGATCAGGGGCAGTTCCTGCGATGTGGTCATCGGACGCCTTCCAGTTTCTCGATACGGGTGCTGAGCCAGTCCTCCATCACCTCGGCGACGACGCCGGCGTCCTCCTTGACCATCGCCATGTGGTCGGTGGCGACGACGCGGATCTCGTCGGCGGGGACGTCGACGTCCTGGTCGGTGGTGACGAGGTCGGTGCCCTTGACTTCGTTCGCGCAGCGGATGAGCAGCTTCGGGACCGTCGTGTGCAGGCCGGTGTCGATGATGAGCGGGAACCAGTGGGCCATCGCGGACAGGCGGGTGCTGTTCATGTTC
Organism: Lentzea sp. NPDC004782; assembly: GCF_040609115.1. NCBI lineage: Bacteria > Bacillati > Actinomycetota > Actinomycetes > Pseudonocardiales > Pseudonocardiaceae > Lentzea > Lentzea sp. NPDC004782. The sequence continues at coordinate 74,583 of NZ_JBEXJN010000034.1, read as the reverse complement.
ACCGCGGGCGAGTCCATGGTGTTGAAGTAGTTCGTCGTGACGGCGTCGAAGTCCATGCCCTCGCTGGAGTTGTAGTTCATGCTCAGGGTGTCGAGCATGATCACCGCTTCCGGCGTGATGCCCCAGGTCTCCTCCAGCACCGCCGCGGCGAAGTAGGCGAGCGTGCCGCCGGAGGAGTGTCCCACCAGGACGAACGGGTCGCCGTCGGTGCCGTTGAGGATGCTCTCGGCGACGAACCGGGCGGCGGCCTCGGTGGTGCGCGGGAGGGCCTCGCCTTCACCGAAACCGATGAGCGGCAACGCGGACACGTGCCGCTTGCCGCGCAGGTGGGCGGCGAGCCGTGCGTACATGTGCACGCCCGCGGTGGCGCCGGGGGCGCTGACGCAGACGAGCTTCGGCAGCTTCGGTCCGTCGGCGAGCGTGACGGGGACGGGGAGGTCCTCCAGTTCGGCGGGGCTGTCGAACATCGGGCGGAGGTTCGCGACGGCCTTGAGCATCCGCAGGCCCTCGACGACCTTGCCGGTGGTGACGCTCTGCATGAACAGGCCGAACACCGTGTCCTGGGCGTTGACGACCGTGCCGTTGCTCGTGGCCGGTCCGGCGATGGTGCCGAGCTCGCCGTCGACCCTGGCGGCCAGCGCGGCGGGGGTGCCGCTGTCGAACACGGCGCTGCCGGGGAGTTTCAGGTTGAGCATGTCGTTGAGCTGGTTGCGCAGCTCGACGGCGATGAGCGAGTCGAAGCCCAGTTCCAGGAAGTTCTTCTCCGGGTCCACTTTGGACGCGTCGTTGTGGCCGAGCAGGGCCGCGCAGGTGCCGACGACGAGCTCACGCACCTTGTCCGCACGCTCGTCGGGGTCGGTGTTGCGCAGCCGGTCCAGCACGGTCACGGCGGCGAGCTGGCTCTGCTGCGGGAGGTTCTGCTCGTCGACGATGTCGCGCAGCAGCGGCGCGACGCGTTGCTGGTTGCGGTTGACGTGCATCGGGACCACGGCGGGCTTGCGCTCGGCGAGGGCGGCGTCGAACAGCGCGAGACCCTGTTCGGCGGCCAGTGGCGGCATGCCGGAGCGTTGGATGCGGTCCATGGCGGCGTCGCTGAGGCCCGCGGTCATGCCGCCGTCCTGCGCCCACGGGCCCCAGGCGAGGCTGATGGTGTTGGGGCGGTTCTTCGCGAGGGCGTCGAGGTAGGCGTTGGCGGCGGCGTAGTTGCCCTGGCCGGCCGCGCCCAGGACGCCTGCGACGGAGCTGTAGAGGACGAGCAGCTTGAGGTCGTGCTGGGCGAGCAGGTGCGCGGCGTCGACCTTCGGCGTGAGGACGCTGGTGAGGCGGTCGGGGGTGAGGGCGTCGACGAGGGCGTCGTCCAGCACGCCGGCCGTGTGGATCACGGTGGTGAGCGGGCGGTCCGCGGCGGCGAACAGGGTCTGGACGTCGTTCGGGTTCGCGATGTCGGCGGCCGCGATGGTGACGGTGGCGCCCTTGTTCTCCAGCTCCCGCTTGAGGTTCTGCGCGCCGGGTGCCTCCTCGCCGCGGCGGCTGGCGAGCAGCAGGTGCCTGACGCCGTGCCGGGTGACGAGGTGTTTGGCGAGCTCGGCGCCGAGGCCGCCGGTACCGCCGGTGATGAGGACGGTCTCGTCCTCGGCCCACTCGTGCCTGGCCTCGGGGTTCTCGGGGAGTTCCTTCAGCCGGGCGACCTTGACCCTGCCCTCGCGGACGATCACCTGCGGCTCGTCGCCGTTGACGAGCTCGGTGAGCAGGGCGCCGGAGACGTCGAGGCCGTCGCTGTCGACGAGCAGGAACCGGCCGGGGTTCTCCGCCTGCGCGGTGCGGACGAGGCCCCACACCGCCGCCGCGGCGAGGTCTTCGCCCGATGCGGCGCCGCGGCTGACGAAGACGACGCGGGAGTTCTCGAACTGCAGCGCCTCCTGCAGGATGTTCAGGGCGCGCTGGGTGCTGGCGTGCACGCTTTCCGGGGTGTTCTCGCCGGTGACGGCCACGACGAACACGTCGGGCGTGGTGGGCTGGGCGGCCTCGGTGAGGGTTTCGCCGTAGCCGCTGACGGACTGGCCCGCCGCGTACAGGACGTGGGCGAGGTCGAACTCGTCGCCGCCGATGATGGCCCAGCGCGCGCCCGTGATCGCCTTCGCGTCCACAGTGGACTTGACCCAGTCGACCTCGTAGAGCGCCGGGCGGCTGGCGTTCGGCTGGGTGCCCGGTGCCATGGTGCTCCGCGGCCAGAAGCGCTCGGTGTCGAACGGGTAGGTGGGCAGGCCGATCTTGTTGCCGTTCCCGGGCCAGCTGATCTTGCTGCCGGTGGTGTAGAGCTTGGCCAGTGCGGTGATGAACGCGGTGACCTCGTCCTTGTCCTTGCGCATCGTCGGGATGGCGTGGTCGACGAGTGCGGCGAGGACGGCGCTCGGCCCGATCTCGACGAACGTGGCGTCACCGATGTCGTTGATGTTGTCGGTGAACCTGACGGTGTCCCGGACGTGGCCGACCCAGTAGTCGGATTGTTGAACAATCCCACGAGTGAACAGCGGGATCGTCGGATCGTTGAACGAAATGCCCGCGATGGCGCTGCGGAAGTCGTCGAGCATCGGTTCCATCAGCGGTGAGTGGAACGCGTGGCTGACCGGCAGCTGCTTGGTCTTCCTATCGTTGAATCGTTCAACAATCCTACGTGCCTCTTGTTCAACACCGGCGATGACAACGGAGTCCTCGGCGTTGATCGCGGCCAGGGAGACGCCGCTGGTCAGATGCGGGACGATCTCGTCCTCGGTGGCCTGGATCGCGATCATCACGCCGCCCGGCGGCAGGTCCTGCATGAGGCGGGCACGTTCGGTGACGAGCCTGGCGGCGTCCTCGAGCGTGAGCACCCCGGCGACGTGCGCGGCGGCGATCTCGCCGATGGAGTGGCCGGCGACCTTGTCCGCCTTGAAGCCGTAGCTCTCCAGCAGCCGGTACAGCGCGACCTCGAACGCGAACAGCGCGGGCTGGGTCCACCCGGTCTGGTCGAGCTTCTCCTCGTCCTCCCACATGACCTGCTTGAGCCCGCTCGGCAGGTGTTCGAGAGCGGAGTCGAGGGCTTCCCGGAAGACCGGGAACGCCTCGTACAGCTCCTTGCCCATGCCGGCCCGCTGCGCGCCCTGCCCGGAGAACAGCGCGGCGACCGGCTTGCGCGCCACGGTTCCGGTGGCGATGACGTCGCCGTCGAGAACGACCGCGCGGTGGTCGAACGTCGTCGGCCGGGTGGTGAGCAACGAGTACGCGACGTCCCGCGGCTCGCCCTGGACGGCCTTGAGCTGCTCGATGCGGGCTTTCAGGGCATTCGGCGACTTCGCCGACACCACGAACGGGTGCCTGCCCGCGAGGTCCTGCCCCGCTCCTGCTGTATCGATCCCGGTTGGGCCCCCTCCGGGGGAGACCGAGGTCCCCACTCCAATCGTCTCAGAGGGGTCCGACAGTTCCGGGCTGGTCGTGTCGTAAGTGGACCGTTCAGGCGCCTCGGGTGCTTCCTGGATGATGACGTGGGCGTTGGTGCCGCTCACCCCGAAGGAGGAAACGCCGGCGCGGCGGGGTTTGCCGGTGCGCGGCCACGGCGTGGTCTCGGTGAGGAGGCTGACGTTGCCCGCGGACCAGTCGACGTGCGACGACGGCGACGTGACGTGCAAGGTCGGCGGGAGGGTGTCGTGGCGCAGCGCCTCGACGATCTTGATGACGCCCGCGACGCCCGCCGCGGCCTGGGTGTGGCCGATGTTGGACTTGATCGCGCCGAGGTGCAGCGGGGTCGCGCGGTCCTGGCCGTAGGTGGCGAGCAGCGCCTCGGCCTCGATCGGATCTCCCAGCACGGTGCCGGTCCCGTGCGCCTCGACGGCGTCCACATCGGACGCGGACAGGCCCGCGGAGGCGAGCGCGGCCTTGATCACCTCACGCTGGGCGGGGCCGTTGGGGGCGGACAGGCCGTTGGAGGCGCCGTCCTGGTTGATCGCGCTGCCGGCGACGACGGCGAGCACCGGGTGGCCGTTGCGCCGGGCGTCAGAGAGCTTCTCGACGAGCAGCACGCCGATGCCCTCGGACCAGCCGGTACCGTCCGCGTCGTCCGAGAACGCCTTGCAACGGCCCGAAGTCGCGAGTCCACCCTGTCGGGTGAATCCGGCGAAGTTGGAGGAAGTCGCCATGACGGTGACGCCACCGGCCAGGGCGAGCGAACACTCGCCGTTGCGCAGCGCCTGCGAGGCCAGATGCAGTGCGACGAGAGAAGAAGAGCACGCGGTGTCGACCGTGACGGCCGGGCCCTCGAAGCCGAACGTGTAGGAGATGCGTCCGGAGATGACGCTGGCCGCGGTGCCCATACCGGCGTGGCCCTCGACATCCTCCTGGGAGGCGATCAGGACGTGGCCGTAGTCCTGGCCGTTGGTGCCCACAAACACACCGGTGCGGGAGCCGCGCAACGTCGTCGGGTCGATGCCCGCGCGTTCGACGGCTTCCCAGGCGGTCTGCAGCAGGAGCCGTTGCTGGGGGTCCATGGCGAGGGCTTCACGGGGCGAGATGCCGAAGAAGCCGGGGTCGAAGTCGGCGGCGTCGTAGAGGAACCCGCCCTGCAGCGTGGCGCTGGTGCCGCCGGCCAGCGTGCCGAGGTCCCAGCCGCGGTCGGTCGGGAACCCGGTGATGGCGTCGCGGCCTTCGGCCACCAGCTGCCAGAGGTCCTCGGAGGAACGGACGTCGCCGGGAAAGCGGCAGGCGATGCCGACGATCGCGACCGGCTCGTGCCTGCCGGCCTCGACCTCCTCCAGCCGCCGGCGGGTCTGGGCGAGATCAGCGGTGACCCACTTCAGGTACTCAACGAGCTTCTCTTCGTTCGGCATCGCCGGAAACCTCTCCGTCGTCCAGGTGGGGTCAGCGCTCGGTGCGTCGGCCGAGTTCGTTGTCGATGAAGGCGAACACGTCGTCGACGCTCGCCGAGTTGATGCGGTCGCTCACGGCTTCTTCGGTCTTGGCACCGCCGTACTGGGCAAGCAGGTTGCGCAGGCGGGCGGCGACCCCGTCCCGGGCCAGGTCGTCCGGGGAGCTGGCGGCCAGCGCGGCCTCCAGCCGGTCGAGCTCGCCGGTCACCGACGGACCGGCGTCGCCGCCGAGCAGCTCGCCCGCGAGGTAGGAGGCCAGCTCGCCGGGGGTCGGGTAGTCGAAGACCAGACCGGCGGGGAGCTTCAGGCCCGTGGCGGAGGCGAGGCTGTTGCGCAGCTCCACGGCGGTCAGCGAGTCGAAGCCGAGGTCGCGGAACTGCTTGTCGTGGTCGATGGCCGCGGGCGAGGAGTGCCCGAGGACGCCGGCCGCGTGACCGCGCACGAGGTCGACCAGGTACTTGGCGCGTTCCTCCGCGGGCAACGCGGTCAGCGTCGCCGTGATGTCCACAGTGGACGCTCCACCGCTGCCCGCCGTGCGCTTTCCGCCTCGGACGAGGCCGCGCAGGACCGCCGCGACCGGGCCGTTGGCGCGGCCGGTGGTGATGCGGGCCGGGACGAGCACCGCGTCGTCACGGGAGGTGGCGTCGTCGAACAACGCCATGCCCTGCCGGACGGACAACGGCGGCATGCCGGTGCGGCCGATGCGGTCCATCGCACCGTCCTGCAGATGTGCCGTCATACCACCGGTTTGCGCCCACGGACCCCACGCCAGCGACGTCGCGACCAGGCCTTGCGCGCGCCGGTGTTCGGCCAGTGCGTCGAGGAACGCGTTGGCCGCGGCGTAGTTGCCCTGACCGGCGCTGCCGAGCACGCCCGACACCGACGAGTAGAGCACGAACGCCTGGAGCTTCTGCTTCTTCGTGGCCTCGTGGAGGTTCCAGGCGCCGTCGACCTTGGGCCTGAGGACCTTCTCCAGCCGTTCCGGTGTGAGGGAGCCGATGGTGCCGTCGTCGAGCACGCCGGCCGTGTGGATGACGGCGGTGAGCTTGACGCCCTTCACAACCTTCTTGACGGCCTTGAGGTCGGCGGTGTCGCAGGCGGCGATCGTGACGTCCGCGCCGTGGGCGGTCAGTTCCGCTTGCAGCGCGACGGCATCCGGTGCGTCGCCGCCGCGCCGCGAGACCAGCAGCAGGCGTTTGACGCCTCGTTCGGCGACGAGGTGCCTGGCCAGTTCCGCGCCCAGGCCGCCGGTGCCGCCGGTGATGAGGACGGTGCCGTCCGGGTCCCATTCGGCTGTTTCGACGGTGTCGGTGACGCGAGCGAGGCGAGCCACCTCGACCTGCCCGTCGCGGACGCGGGCCTGGGTCTCCCCCGCGTCGATCAGGCCGGTGGGCAGCGGGGCGCTGCCGTCGGTGTCGACGAGCAGGAACCGTCCGGGGTTCTCCGACTGGGCCGTGCGGACGAGGCCCTGGACGGTCGCGCTCGCCAGGCCGCTCGTCACGAACGCCAGCCGTTCTTCGCTCTGCTGCACCAGTTCCAGTGCCCTGGCGGCGAGCGCGTGCGCCTCCTCGACGCTGTCGCCGCTGAACCGGGCCTCGCGCACGTCCTGCGCCGGCTGGGTTTCCGGTGCGGGCACCCAGTCCAGGCGGAACAGCGAGTCCTGATGTTGTTGTGCGGCAAGCGGTGCGCCGAAAACGATGTTGCGCGCCGAGACGACCGGTGCGCCGCTCTGGTCGACCGCGGCGAACCCGCCGTCGCTGAGCTTGACCCGCAGCGTGTCGGCGCCGACCGCGTGCAGGCTCACGCCGTGCCACTGCAGCGGCACCTGGTTTTCCTCGGTGATCCTGGTGGCGCAGTCGAGCAGCGCCGGGTGCACGCCGTAGAACTGGGCGTCCGGCGTGCCTTCCGGCAGCGTGACCTCCGCGTAGACGGCGTCGCCCTCCTGCCAGATCCGCTCGCCGATCGCGGTCGCGCCCTTCGGCGGCCACTCGCTGACCGTGAAGCCGGCCCGGTACTCGCCCTCGCTCAGCACGCCCGAGGCGACCCGGGTGAACGGCTGCTCGTCGTTCGGTCGCGTGTAGACGGTGAGGCTGCGCTTTCCGTTGTCCGGTGCGCCGATCCACACCTGCAGCACGCCGGGCGTGAGCGGTGCGGTGATCGTGAGCTCGTCGACCGTGCCGTAGCCGACCTGGTCCGCGGCCCGGAACGCGATCTCCGCGAACGCCGTCTCCGGGAACGCGACCGCGAGCCGGTTCGTGAACACCACCGCGTCCTCCTGCGCGACGGCCATGGCGGCGCCGAGCAGCGGGTGGTCGGCGGGCCCGAGGCCCAGTCCGGACGCGTCCGCGGCCTTCGCCATCGGCGTCGGCCAGTAGTGGTCGTGGTCGAACGCGTAGGTCGGGAGGTCGACGCGCCGGGCTCCGGTCCCCTCGAACGCGGCCGCCCAGTCGACGTTGGTTCCCTGGACGTGGAGCCTCGCGAGCGCGGTGAGCCAGGCCGTCGTCTCGTCGCGGTCCTTGCGCAGCGCCGGAACCGCGCCGTCGACCAGCGCGGACAGCACTCCGTCCGGCCCGATCTCCAGGAACGCGTTGACGCCCGCGGCTTCGAGCGCCGCGACGCCGTCCGCGAACCGCACGGCCTCCCGGACGTGCCGCACCCAGTACCCGGGCTCGGCGAGCTCGGGGCCCGCGACGCGGCCGGTCACGTTGGACACCAGGGGGATGCGGGGCGCGGCGAACTCCAGCGCCGTCACGGCGGCGCGGAAGTCCTCCAGCATCGGCTCCATCAACGGCGAGTGAAACGCATGGCTGACCGGCAAACGCTTAGTCTTGCGGCCCTGCTCGGCGAACCCGTCGGCGATCTGTCGAACCGCCTCCTCCTCGCCCGCCAGCACCAGCGACCTCGGGCCGTTGATCGCCGCGATGGACACCTGGCCGGTGATCGCGACCTCTTCTTCTGCCGCTTCGACCGCGATCATCGCGCCGCCCGCGGGAAGTGCCTGCATGAGCGCGGCACGCGCGTTCACCAGCTTGGCCGCGTCCTCCAGGCTCAGCACGCCGGCGACGTGGGCGGCCGCGATCTCGCCGACCGAGTGGCCGCCGACGTAGTCCGGTTCGACGCCGAACGCCTCGGCGAGCCGGAACAGCGCGACCTCGACCGCGAACAACGCGCGCTGCGTGTTGCCGGTCTGGTTGAGCGCCTGCTCGTCCTCACCCCACATGACATCGCGCACGTCGACGTGCTCCAGGACCGCGTCGAGCGCCTTGCGGAAGACCGGGAACCGCTCGTACAGCTCCCGTCCCATGCCCAGCCGCTGGGAGCCTTGCCCGGAGAACAGCACGGCGAGCTTGCGCCTGGTGGCCTGCCCCTGCGCGACCTCGGTGCCGTCCAGCAGCACCGCCCGGTGCTCGAACCGCGAGCGCTTGAGCAGCGAGAACCCGACGTCGAACGGGTCTGCGCCGACCGCGCGGATCCGCTCGACCTGAGCGCGCAGCGAAGCAGGGGACTTCGCCGAGACAACGAGCGGGGCCCCCTTGGGGGGACGCGAGGTCCCCACTCCAATCATCTCAGGCTGGTCTGACAATTCCGGAGCGGTCGGCGCGGCCTCCAGGATGACGTGCGCGTTCGTGCCGCTGATGCCGAACGACGAGACGCCCGCCCTGCGCGCGCGGTCCACCGACGGCCACGGGGTGTTCTCCGTGAGCAGCGAGACCGAGCCGGCCGTCCAGTCGACGTGCGACGACGGCTTGGTCACGTTGATCGTGCGCGGCAGTACCCCGTGCCGCAGCGCCATCACCATCTTGATCACACCGGCCGCACCGGCGGCGGCCTGCGTGTGGCCGATGTTCGACTTGATCGAGCCGAGCAGCAACGGCTCCGAGCGGTCCTGGCCGTAGGTGGCCAGCAACGCCTGCGCCTCGATCGGGTCGCCCAGCGTGGTGCCGGTGCCGTGCGCCTCGACGGCGTCGACGTCGGCGAACTTCAGGCCGGCCGAGGCCAGCGCCTGCCGGATCACCCGCTGCTGTGAGGGACCGTTGGGCGCGGTCAGGCCGTTGGACGCACCGTCCTGGTTGACCGCAGAACCACGCACGACAGCAAGAACGTCGTGGCCAGCAGCGACAGCATCAGACAGACGCTCCACCACGAGCACACCGATGCCCTCGGACCATGCGGTGCCATCGGCCGTGTCGGAGAACGGTTTGCAACGGCCGTCACGCGCCAGGCCGTCCTGCAGCGAGAACTCCATGAACGCGCCCGGCGCGGACATCACCTGCACACCACCGGCCAGCGCCAGCGAGCACTCGCCGTTGCGCAGCGCCTGAACCGCCAGGTGCAGCGCGACCAGGGCGGACGAGCACGCCGTGTCGATCGTCATCGACGGCCCCTCCAGCCCGAGCGCGTACGACAACCGGCCGGCGATCACGCTCGGCGAGGTGCCGGTGCCGGAGTAGCCCTCCAGCGCCTGCTCCGAGGCGAGCATCAGGTGCGCGTAGTCCTGCCCGGACGCGCCGACGTAGACACCGGTCCGCGACCCGCGCAGCGTCAGCGGGTCGATGCCGGTGCGTTCCAGTGCCTCCCACGACGTCTCCAGCACGAGCCGCTGGTGCGGGTCCATCGACACGGCCTCGCGCGGCGAGATCCCGAAGAACGCCGGGTCGAACGACGCGATGCCCTCGATGAACCCGCCCTGCCCGGTGACGGACTGCCCGGCGCCGTCACCGACGAGGTCGGGGTCCCAGCCGCGGTCGGACGGGAACCCGGTGATCGCGTCCCGCCCGCCGAGCACCAGTTCCCACAGCTCCTCCGGCGACGACACGCCACCGGGGAACCGGCAGGCGATGCCGACGATCGCGATGGCCTCGTCCGACACCTTCACCGAGTCCTCGACCTCGGTCGATCCGCCGAACAGTTCCGCGATCAGGTGTTCCGCCAACGCCTGCGGGGTCGGGTAGTCGAACACCAGCGTCGCGGGCAGCGTCAGCCCGGTCGCCGTGCCGAGCCGGTTGCGCAGCTCGACCGACGTCAGCGAGTCGAAGCCCAGCTGCCGGAACTCGCGGTCGGCGTCGATCGCGTCGGCCGACGAGTGCCCGAGCACGGCGGCGGCCTCTCCCCGCACCAGGTCGACCAGCGTCCTGATGCGTTCGGCCGGGCGAACGTCCTGCAAGCCCTGCAGCGCAGCGGTTCCCTGCGCCCGTGCCGCGGTCCGGCGCCCGCCGCGCAGCAGGTTGCGCAGCAACGGCGGCACCATCGTGGTGCTGGCTCCGGTGATGATCCGCGCGGGCACGACAAGCGGCTCGTCGACGCCGATGGCCGCGTCGAACAGCGCCAGGCCGTGTTCCAGCGAGATCGGTGGCATCGACGACTTCTCCAGCCGCTCCAGCGCGGCCGCGTCCATCGTCTTGGTCATGCCGACCTCGGACGTCCAGGCGCCCCAGGCCAGCGACACCGCGGGCAAACCGCGGGAACGCCGGTGCTGCGCCAGTGCGTCGAGGAACGCGTTGCCGGCCGCGTAGTTGCCCTGCCCGGCGGTGCCGAGCACGCCGGACACCGACGAGTACAGGACGAAGTGCGCCTGCGGCAACAAGGTGTGCAGGTTCCAGGCGGCGTCCACCTTGGGCCGCAACACCTTCTCCAGCCGTTCCGGTGTCATCGAGGCGATCACACCGTCGTCCAGCACACCGGCCGTGTGCACGACCGCGGTCACGTCGTGTCCCTTGAGGACCTGACCGAGCGCGTCACGATCGGCCACGTCGCAGGCCGCGATGGTGACGTCCGCGTCGAGCTGCGCCAGCTCCGCCGCGCCCGGCGAGCCGGGGCCACGACGGCTGAGCAGCAACAGCTTCCGGGCGCCCTGGGCGACGAGGTGGCGCGCCAGTTCCGCGCCCAGACCACCGGTACCACCGGTGATCAGCACCGTGCCGTCCGGATCCCATCCCTCCGGCACGGTGATCACGATCTTGCCGATGTGCTTGGCACGGCTCATGAACCGGAACGCGTCGCGCGCCCGCCGCACGTCCCACGCGGCGATCGGCAGCGGCTTCAGGACGCCGCGCTCGAACAGTTCCACGAGCGCGACGAGCATGCGCTGGATGTGGTCGGGGTGCGCCTCGCCGAGGTCGAACGGCCGGTAGAAGATGCCCGGCACGTCCTCCCGCAGGTCGGTCTTGCCCATCTCCAGGAAGCGCCCGCCCTCACCGAGCAGCCGCAACGAGGCGTCGATGAACTCACCGGTCAACGCGTTGAGCACGACATCCACCCGCGGGAACTTGCCTTCGAAGCCGGTGTCGCGGGAGTTGCCGATGTGGTCGTCGTCGAGGCCGAGGCCGCGCAGCACGTCCCACTTGCCCTCACTGGCGGTCGCGAACACCTCGGCGCCGAGGTGCCGGGCGACCTGGATCGCCGCCATGCCGACACCACCGGCACCGGCGTGGACGAGGACCTTCTCCCCCGGCCGCACGTGGCCGAGCTCGATCAAGGCGTAGTAGGCGGTGAGGAAGACCAGCGGCACCGAGGCGCCCTGCTCGAACGTCCAGCCGTCCGGAAGCCGGGTGAGATAAGGCTCTTCGACGATGCCGACCGGTCCCATGCCGCCGAAGAGCATGCCGAACACCGGGTCGCCGACGTTCAGCTCGGTGCACTCCGGCCCGAGCTCGGTCACGACGCCCGCGGCTTCCGCGCCGAACGAGCCGGCCTCACCCGGATACATGCCGAGCGCGTTCAGCACGTCGCGGAAGTTCAGGCCCGCCGCCCTGATCGCGACCCGGACCTGCCTGCCCTGCAGCGGTTCCGGCTGCCACGGCGCCAGCACGAGGTTGTCGAGGCTGCCCTTCGCGGTGGTGTCGAGCCGCCACGGCGTCGCGGTGGGCGGCACCAGCGTCGGCCCGGTCTGCAGGCGGGCCAGCCGTCCGGCGTGGACGGTGCCGTCGCGCACGATCAGCTGCTGCTCTTCGGTGACGAGCATGCCGGGCGTCAGCGAGCTGTTCTCGTCGAGGTCGACGAGCAGGAACCGGCCGGGGTTCTCGGCCTGCGCGGACCTCACCAGACCCCACGCGGCCGCCGCGCCGAGGTCGGTGATCGGTTCGTCGCCGATCGCCGCCGCACCGCGCGTCACGAACACCACGCGCTCTTCGGCGTTCTGCAGGATCTCCAGTACGCGCCTGGTCGTCTCGTGCGCCGCCGCCGCGTCGGGTCCGCCTTCGAGTTCCACGACCCGTGCGTCGATCTCGGTCGCCTCACCGACCTGCACAGGCACCCAGTCGACGCGGAACAGCGACTCCGCCACGGGGTTCGCCGGCGTGTTGGTCGATGGCGTCCTCACGACCAGCGACTTCACCGACAGCACCGGCGCGCCCTCGACGTCGACTGCCGTGACCTCGACGGCGTCGCCGCCGGTGTGCTTCAGCCGGACGCGCAGCCGCGACGGCCCGATGGCGTGCAGGGACACGCCGTTCCACTCGAACGGCAGGCCTTGCCCGGCCCCGTCGACGAACGTGATGGCGTGCAGCGCGGAGTCGAGCAGCGCGGGGTGCACGCCGAACGTGGCCGCGTCGTCCACGCTGTCCGGCAGCGCGACCTCGACCAGCACCTCGTCGCCGTGCCGCCACGCCTGGCGCAGACCCTGGAAGATCGGCCCGTAGGACAGTCCGCCTTCCGCGAGCGTCTCGTAGAACCCTTCCAGGTCAAGGGCTTCCGCACCCGCGGGCGGCCATTCGGCGGTGTCGAGCTCGGCCTGGTGCGGCCCTTCGGCGAGGGTGCCGCCGGCGTGCTCGATCCAGTCGTCGGAATCCGGCCGCTGCGAGTGGATGCTGACGGGCCTGCGGCCGTGGCCGTCCGGCGCGCCGACCCGCACCTGCACGGCCACGGAGTCCCGTTCGGGCAGCACCAGCGGCACGACGATCGTGAGCCCGTCGACGCGGTCGCAGCCGGCCATGTCGCCGGCGCGGATCGCGAAGTCGAGGAACCCGGTGCCGGGGAACAGCACCGAGCCGCCGACGACGTGGTCCGCGATCCACGGGTGCGTGGCGAGGCTGAGACGTCCGCTGAGCACCAGCTCGTCCGTCCCCGCGACGGCGATGGCCGCGCCGAGCAACGGATGCCCGCCCGGCCTCAGCCCGTACGCCGCGGGGTCTCCCGCGCGCCCGCCGACGGTCGCCTTCGGCCAGAACCGCTCGTGGTCGAACGGATAGGTCGGCAACGTGACGAGCCGGCCGCCCCTGATCCACGGAGTCCAGTCAACATTGATTCCGTCAACATGTACTTGACCCAGTGCGGTGGCCAGCGCGGCTTCTTCGCTCCTGTTCTTCCGCAACGCCGGGATCGCGCCGTCCACCAGTGCGGACAGCACCCCGTCCGGGCCGACCTCGAGGAACTTGGTGGCCGGGATCTTCGCGACGTTGTCGGTGAACCGCACCGCGTCCCGCACGTGGCGAACCCAGTACTCCGGGTCCGTGACGTCCCCGGTCGCGCTGATCGGAATCTTCGGCCGACTGAACCGGATGCCCTCGATCGCCCGCCGGAAGTCGTCGAGCATCGGCTCCATCAACGGCGAGTGGAACGCGTGGCTGACCTTGAGCCGCTTGGTCTTCTCGTAACGGCTCGCGATGGCCTCGACTTCCGCCTCGTCGCCCGCGATCACCACGCTCGTCGGCCCGTTGACCGCCGCGATCGACACCTTGCTCGTGAGGTGCTTGCTCACCTCTTCTTCGGTCGCCTGCACGGCCACCATGGCGCCCGTTTGCGGAAGAGCCTGCATCAGACTGGCGCGCGCACTCACGAGCTTCGCCGCGTCCTCCAGGCTGAGCACGCCCGCAACGTGCGCCGCCGCGATCTCACCGATCGAGTGACCCGCGAGGTGGGCGGGCTTGATGCCGAACGCCTGCAGCAGCCGGTACAGCGCCGTCTGGAACGCGAACAACGCGGGTTGCGTGTACCCGGTCTGGTTGAGCTTCTCCTCGTCGTCTCCCCAGACAACGCTCCTCAGCTCGGGGCCGAGGTGCGCGAGCACGTCGTCGAACGCGTCCGCGAACTCCGGGAACCGCTGGTACAGCTCGCGTCCCATGCCCAGCCGCTGCGACCCCTGCCCGGAGAACAGCACGGCCAGCGTGTGCTCCCCCGCCACCCCGCCGGCAACCTCTGCTCCGTCGAACAGCACGGCCCGGTGCTCGAACAACGCCCGCGACTTCACCAGCGAGTACGCGACGTCGACCGGCGCCGCCTCCACCGCGCGAACCCGCTCGACCTGTGCCCGCAACGCCGCCCAGGACTTCGCCGACACCACCCACGGCACCCCGCCGCCCTGAATCGATCCCGCCTGGGGGCCCCAGGGGGAGACCGAGGTCCCCACTCCAATCGTCGCACGCGGGTCCGACGATCCCGGGCCGGCAAGATCGACATTGGCGGAGTTGTCCACAGGCGCCGAGTTGTCCACAGATTTCGGCGAGCCCGGTCGCCCGGAGTCAACGCTCGATACGCTGGAAATCGGGGGGATCCCCGACGGCGCCTCCAAGATCACGTGAGCGTTCGTGCCGCTGATGCCGAACGAGGAGACGCCCGCGCGCCACGGCCGGTCGACAGCGGGCCACGGGGTGTTCGAGGTCAACAGCGAGACGGCGCCCGCGGACCAGTCGACGTGCGACGAAGGCTCGGTGACGTGCAGCGTCCGCGGCAGCAGGCCGTGCTGGAACGCCAGCACCATCTTGATCACGCCGGCCACACCCGCGGCGGCCTGGGTGTGACCGAGGTTCGACTTCACCGAACCCAGCCACAACGGGTCGACGCGGTCCTGCCCGTACACGGTCAGCAGCGCCTGCGCCTCGATCGGGTCGCCCAGCACGGTGCCGGTGCCGTGCGCCTCGACAGCGTCCACATCGGACGGGGAAAGCCCACCGGACGCAAGCGCCTGCCTGATGACCCGTTGCTGTGACGGGCCGTTCGGGGCGGTGAGCCCGTTGGAGGCGCCGTCCTGGTTGAACGCCGAGCCGCGCACGACCGCCAGCACCGGGTGTCCGGCGGCGACGGCGTCGGAAAGCCGTTCCACCACGAGGATGCCGACGCCTTCGGACCAGCCGGTGCCGTCGGCGGACTCCGAGAACGCCTTGCACAGGCCGTCCGGCGCGAGCCCTCCCTGCCGGGAGAAGCCGGAGAACGACGTCGGCGTCGCCATCACCGTCACACCACCGGCCAGCGCCAGCGAGCACTCGCCGCCGCGCAGCGCCTGCGCGGCGAGGTGCAGCGCGACCAGGGCGGACGAGCACGCCGTGTCGATCGTGACCGCCGGGCCCTCCAGGCCCAGCGTGTAGGAGATGCGGCCGGAGATCACCGACGCCGCGAGTCCGGTGCCCGCGTGGCCTTCCAGGTCTTCGTTGGAGGCCATGACGACGTGCTGGTAGTCCTGCCCGTTCGTGCCGACGAAGACGCCGGTCCGTGAGCCGCGCAAGGACGACGGGTCGACGCCGGCTCGTTCGACGGCCTCCCAGGAGGTTTCGAGCAGCAGCCTCTGCTGGGGGTCCATCGCCAGCGCTTCCCGCGGCGAGATGCCGAAGAACGCGGGGTCGAAGTCGGCGACGCCGGTCAGGAAGCCGCCGCGCAACGTCGAGCTCTGCAGCGAGGCGAGGTCCCAGCCGCGGTCGGCCGGGAAGTCCGACATCGCGTCCTCGCCCGCGACCAGCAGCCGCCACAGGTCTTCGGGCGAGTCGATGCCGTTCGGGAAGTGGCACGCCATGCCGATGATCGCGATGTCGTCGGTGGTCTGCACGACCGAAACGTCGTCGACGCCGCCGCCTTCGCCGAGCAGTTGGGCGAGCAGGTGCTCGGCCAGCACGCGCGGCGACGGGTAGTCGAACACCAGGCCGGCGGGCAGTGCGAGGCCGGTGATCTCGGTGAGCTGGTTGCGCAGCTCCACCGCCGTGAGTGAGTCGAACCCGATGTCGCGGAACGCCTTGTCGCTCACCACCGCTTCCTTGCCGGCGTGGCCGAGCACCTGGGCCGCGCGCGTCCGGACCAGCTCCAGAACGGGCTCGATCCGTTCCGCCGCAGCCAGTTCACGCAGGCTGCGGCGCAGTTCCGCGCCGGCCGACTCGCTGTCGCGGCGCGCGGCCGCCAAGTCCTCCAGCACGTCGCGGGCACCGGGCAGCTCGGCCAGCACGGGCGACGGACGCAGGCTCAGCAACGCGCGGAGCAGCTGCGGGTGGTGGACGTCCGCGATCACGGCGGTAGGGGCGGATTCCGCCACGACACCGCGCATCGCGGCGATCGCGAGTTCGGGATCCAAAGTGGACGCGCCAACGGACTTGATGGTCCGCGTGACGCGTTCTTCGCCCGCCATGCCGTCGCCGGTCCACGCGCCCCACGCGATCGACGTCGCGGCCAGGCCTTGCTCACGGCGCTGCGCGGCGATGGCGTCGAGGACGGCGTTGGCGGCGGCGTAGTTGGCCTGGCCGGGGTTGCCGATCGCGCCCGCGACCGACGAGAACAGGACGAACGCGTCGAGGTCCAGCTCGCGCGTCAGCTCGTCGAGCAGGAACGCCGACGTGACCTTCGCCTGGAAGACGTCCGTGAACCGCTCCGGCGTGAGCCCGTCGAGCACACCGTCGTCCAGCACGCCGGCAGCGTGCACAACGGCCTTGACGTCGGAGGTCAGCACCGCGGCCAGCTCGTCGCGGTTCGCGACATCGCATTTGACGACCTCGACGCCCAGTTCGGCGGCGATCTCCGCCGCACCGGGCGCGTCCATGCCGCGCCTGCTCAGCAGCACGACCTTCTCCGCACCACGCGCAACGAGATCGCGCGCGACGTGCTTGCCGAGCGCGCCGGTGCCACCGGTGATCACGACGGTGCCGGTCGGCTGCCACTCCTGAGACGCCCGTGGCGCCACGAGGATCCGCCGCCCGAACACCCCGGACGCCCTGACCGCGACCTGGTCCTCGTCGCCGCCGAGCACCGCCGCGAACCGGTGCGCCGCGCGGTCGTCGAGCTCGGCGGGCAGGTCGACCAGGCCGCCCCAGCGGTTCGGGTGCTCCAGCGCGGCAACCCGGCCGAGGCCCCACACGCCGGCCTGCCAGGGGCTGGTGACGGCGTCCGCGCGCCCGGTCGACACCGCACCGCGCGTCACCACCCACAACGGCGCCAGGACACCGGCGTCACCGAGCGCCTGGATCAACGCCGTGGTCGCGGTGATCGGCGCGAGCCCTTCACCGAACGCCGGCAACGACACCACGCCGGTGAACGGCTCCTGCGCGAACTCCGCGAGCCGCTGCGCCAGGTGCTCGCGATCGAACCGATCGACAGCGATCGCCGTGACATCACCGAGCGCCTCGATCAACGTCTCGTCGTGGCCGATCATGAGCCACTTGCCGGGCTTCGCGGTGAGACCGGTGATCGGCTGCCAGCTCTCCCCGTGCAGCCAGGACTCCACAGTGGACTGCGCCCTGCGCTTGCCCCTCCACGCCGACAGCGCGGGCAGCACACCCGCGAGCGTCTCGCTGTCGAGGTCGAGCGTGGCGGCGAGCGACGCGACGTCTTCCTGCTCGACCGCGGTCCAGAACGCCGCGTCGGCCGGGTCCGCCGCCACCACACCGGTCGCGGCCTCGGGCCAGAACCGCTCGTGCTGGAACGGATACGTCGGCAGGTCGACCCCGCGCCCGCCCCGGTAGAAGCTGGACCACTCGACGTGGACACCGCTGACGTGCAGCCTCGCGAGCGCCGTCAGGAACGCCTTGGGCTCGCTCCTGTCCTTGCGCAGCACCGGAATCGCGCCGTCCACGAGCGCGGCCAGCACGCCGTCCGGCCCGATCTCCAGGAACGCGTTCGCGCCCTGCTCCTTCAGCGCCGCGACGTTGTCGGTGAACCGGACGGTGTCGCGGACGTGACTGACCCAGTACTCGGGGTCCGTGACGTCGCCCGTGGCCGCGATCGGGATGCTCGGCTCGGCGAACCGGATTCCCGCGATCGCGCCGCGGAACGCGTCGAGCATCGGTTCCATCAACGGCGAGTGGAACGCGTGACTGACCTGCAGCTGCTTGCTCTTGCGGCCGGGGAACCGCGCGGTCACCGACCGCGCTTCTTCTTCCACACCGGCGATGACCAGCGAGTCGGCCGCGTTGATCGCCGCGATCGACACACCGGGCGTCAGGTGCGGGGCGACCTCGTCCTCGGTCGCCTGCAACGCGATCATCACGCCACCGGGTGGCAGCGCCTGCATGAGGTCCGCTCTGGCCCGGACGAGCCTCGCGGCGTCTTCGAGACTCAGGACGCCCGCGACGTGCGCGGCCGCGATCTCGCCGATCGAGTGACCGGCGAGCAGGCGCGGGGTGACGCCGAACGACTCCATCAGCCGGTACAGGGCCACCTCGACGGCGAAGAGCGCCGGTTGCGTGTTCCCGGTCCGGTTCAGGGCGTCGGGGTCTTCGCCCCACATGACCTCGCGGACGTCTCCCAGGTGCTCAAGCACCTCGTCCAGCGCCTGCTTGAACACCGGGAACTCTTCGTACAGCTCCCGGCCCATGCCGAGCCGCTGCGCCCCTTGGCCGGAGAACACCATCGCGAGCGTCTTGCCCGACGCCTCACCACTGGCCAGTACATCGCCGTCCAACAACACGGCCCGGTGCTCGAACAACGTCCGCCGGTGCAACAACGAGTACCCGATGTCGACCGCGTCCGCTTCCACGGCCCGGATCCGCTCGATCTGCGCCTCCAGCGCCTGCGCCGACCGCGCCGACACCAGCCACGGCACGCCCGCACCCTGGATCGATCCCGACTGGGGGCCCCAGGGGGAGACCGAGGTCCCCACTCCAATCGTCGCACGCGGGCCTGACGATTCCGGGCCGACAAGATCGGCAACGGCCGAGTTGTCCACAGGCGCCGAGTTGTCCACAGATTCCGCAGCAGTGCCCTGACCAGCGTTTTCTGCGAGTACGCTGGAAATCGGGGGGATCCCCGACGGCGCCTCCAAGATCACGTGCGCGTTCGTGCCGGACAGGCCGAAAGACGAGACACCCGCGCGCCACGGCCGGTCGACCGAAGGCCACGGGGTGTTCGAAGTGAGCAGCGAGACGGCGCCCGCGGACCAGTCGACGTGCGACGAAGGTTCAGTCACGTGCAGCGTCCGCGGCAGCAGGCCGTGCTGGAACGCCAGCACCATCTTGATCACGCCGGCCACACCCGCGGCGGCCTGGGTGTGGCCGAGGTTCGACTTGATCGCGCCCAGGTGGAGCGGGGCGCCGGTGCGGTCGCGGCCGTAGGTGGCGAGCAGGGCCTGGGCTTCGATCGGGTCGCCGAGGCGGGTGCCGGTGCCGTGCGCCTCGACGGCGTCGACGTCCGAAGTGGACAGTCCGGCGTTGGCGAGGGCTTGGCGGATCACGCGTTGCTGTGCGGGACCGTTCGGGGCGGTCAGTCCGTTGGAGGCGCCGTCCTGGTTCACCGCCGAGCCGCGCACGACGGCCAGCACGGTGTGGCCGTTGCGCAGCGCGTCGGACTGGCGTTCGACGACCAGCACGCCGACGCCCTCGGCCCAGCCGGTGCCGTCGGCGTCGTCGGAGAACGCGCGGCAGCGGGCGTCCGCCGCGAGGCCGCCCTGGGCGTTGAAGCCGGCGAAGTTCATCGGCGTGGACATCACCGTCACGCCACCGACCAGCGCGAGCGTCGACTCGCCCGACCGCAGCGACTGGGCGGCCAGGTGCAGTGCCACCAAGGAGGAAGAGCAGGCGGTGTCGATCGTGAGCGCGGGCCCCTCGAAGCCGAACGTGTAGGAGAGGCGGCCGGAGATCACCGCGGCGGCCAGGCCCGTGGAGGCGTGGCCCTCGATGTCGCCGCGCGCCCGCAGCACGAGGTTCGTGTAGTCCTGGCCGTTCGTGCCGACGAACACGCCGGTCTTGGAGCCGCGCAAGGTGGCGGCGTTGATGCCCGCGCGTTCGACGGCCTCCCAGGAGACTTCGAGCAGCTGGCGTTGCTGGGGGTCCATCGCGAGGGCTTCGCGTGGCGAGATGCCGAAGAACGCCGGGTCGAACTCCGCCGCCCCGTACAGGAAGCCGCCCTCGACGGTGCCGCCCGCCGCGAGGGCGTCCTGTTCCCAGCCGCGGTCGGCCGGGAAGCTCGCGATCGCGTCGGTGCCGTCGGCCAGCAGCCGCCACAGGTCCTCGGGGGTCGCGACGCCACCGGGGAAGCGGCACGCCATGCCGACGATCACGATCGGGTCGTCCGCGTCGGCCACGCCCTGCGCGGACACGTCGAGATCCGCGCCCTCTCCGGTCAGTTCGGCGAGCAGGTGCTCGGCCAGCACGAGCGGCGTCGGGTAGTCGAAGATCAACGTGGCGGGCAGCGTCAGACCGGTGGCCAGCGCCAGGGCGTTGCGCAGTTCGATCGCGGTCAGCGAGTCGAATCCGAGTGCGCGGAACTCCTTCTCGGCGCCCACCGCGCCGGCGTCGGCATAACCGATGACCTTCGCGGCTTCGCCGCGCACCACGTCGACGACGATCCGCACGCGTTCGGCGTTGGGCAGACCGGCGAGCTTGGCGAGCAGGCCGCCGGCGACGACCTCTCGCGCGGCGGTGCGGCGGCTCGCGCGGACCAGGCCGCGCATGATCGCGGGGACGTCGCCTTGTGCGGCACCGCCGCCGGAAGCGAGCGGGACGAGCAGCGGCTCGTCCGACGAGACGGCCGCGTCGAAGAGCGCCAGGCCCTGCTCGACCGACAACATCGGCATGCGGCGCAGATCGCTCTCGTCCAAAGTGGACGTCATACCGGTGTCCCAGGCGCCCCAGGCCAACGACAGCGCGGGCAGGCCGAGACCGCGGCGGTGCACGGCCAGGGCGTCCAGGAAGGCGTTGGCGGCGGCGTAGTTGCCCTGACCCGCGGCACCCATCACGCCCGACACCGACGAGTACAGGATCAGCTGCGCGTCACCGGCGAGCTCGTGGAGGTGCCACGCCGCGTCGACCTTGGGACGCATCACCGTGGAGAGCCGTTCGGGCGTCAGCGAGCCGATCACGCCGTCGTCCAGAACACCGGCGGTGTGGATGACGGCGGTCAGCTGCACACCGTCGAGCAGTTCGGCGACGGCAGCGCGTTCGGTGACGTCGCAGGACTTCACCTCGACGTCCGCGCCCAACGCGGCCAGCTCGTCGCGCAGGTCCGCGGCGCCGGGTGCGTCGAGGCCGCGGCGGCTGACGAGCAGCAGCTTGCGTTGGCCGCGCGTCACGAGGTGGCGGGCGATGACGGCACCGAGACCGCCCGTGCCGCCGGTGATCAGGACCGTGCCGTCAGAATCCCACTCGCGCACAACTGTTTCCGTGACACGGGCGAGCCGGCCTGCGAAGACCTCACCGGCCCGCACGACGACCTGGGTCTCCCCCGCGTCGATCAACCCGCCGAGGCCGGGCAGCAGCGCTTCCGACTCGGGGGCGTCGTCGAGGTCGACGAGCAGGTAGCGGCCGGGGTTCTCGGTCTGTGCGGACCGCACCAGTCCCCAGACGGCAGCGGCCGCGACGTCGTCACCGGTGACCGCGCCGCGCGTGACGAAGATCAGCCGGTCGGTGGCTTCCTGAAGAGTGGCCAGCGTTTCCGCGGCCAGTGCGTGCGCGGACTCCGGCGACTGCTCACCGGTCACGTGCACGAGCGTCGCGCTGCCGGGCGTGTAGGCGACGGGGACCCAGTCGAGGCGGAACAGCGAGTCGACGCCGCTCTGCGCGGTCAGCTCGCCGAGCGGTTCGATGCTCACGGATTCGGCCGTCAGCACGGGCTCGCCGGTGACGTCGACCGCGTTCAACGAGACAGCTCTGTCCACAGCAGACAGTCGAACTCGGACGACTTCGGCGCCGTTGGCATACAGGGAGACGCCGTGCCAGTTCGCCGGAACGCCTTCGAAGCCGAGGAAAGCGGCCGCGTGAGTGGCCGCGTCCAGCAACGCCGGGTGCACGCCGAAACCCTGCGCGTCCACGGGCAGGGCGATTTCGGCGAACACCTCCTGGCCTCGCCGCCAGGCCGCGCGCAGACCCTGGAACGCTTCCCCGTAAGGCGTTTCGTCGTAGAAGCCGTCGAGGTCGACGACGGTCGCACCCTTCGGCGGCCATTCGGTGTCCTTGACCGGTGCCGGAACCTCTTGCCCGAGAACGCCGTTCGCGTGTTCGGTCCAGTCCTGGTCGCCGCGCCGCGCGTGGAACCGGAACGCGCCGTCGCGCCCGACCTGGAGCTGCACCTGGACGGCGCCGCTGTCCGGCAGCACGAGCGGCGCGACCTGCGTGAGCCGCTCGACGCGTGCGTAGCCGGCGAGGTCGGCGGCGCGGAACGCCAGCTCCAGCGCGCCCGCGGTCGGGAACACGACGTGGTCGGCGAGCCACGCCGTCCTGGTCAGCGTGCCGGTGAGGATCAGCTCGCCGGAGCCCGCCACGGTCATCGCCGCGCCCAGCAGCGGGTGTTCGGCCGGGGTGAGGCCGAGGCTCGCCGCGTCGCCCGCGCTCACCGACACCGACGGCCAGTAGCGGTCGTGCTGGAACGCGTAGGTGGGCACGTCGACGCGCTTGCCGTTGGGGTAGAACGGTTTCCAGTCGACTGCGACGCCCGCGACGTGCAGACGGGCCAGTGCGGTGATGAACGTCGTGCGCTCGTCGCGGTCCTTGCGCTGGGCCGGGATCGCACCGTCGACCAACGCCGACAGGACGCCGTCGGGGCCGATTTCCAGGAACGTCTTGTCGCCCAGGCGGGTCACGGTGTCGTGGAAGCGGACGGTGTCGCGGACGTGGCGAACCCAGTA
Source organism: Lentzea sp. NPDC004782 (assembly GCF_040609115.1). Lineage (NCBI taxonomy): Bacteria > Bacillati > Actinomycetota > Actinomycetes > Pseudonocardiales > Pseudonocardiaceae > Lentzea > Lentzea sp. NPDC004782. The sequence goes on along the minus strand of NZ_JBEXJN010000034.1, from coordinate 51,942 downwards.
CTCGGGGTTCGTGACGTCGCCGAGGCCGGGGACGGCCGGGGTGTGGAAGGTGATGCCGCTGATGGCGTCGCGGAAGTCGGCGAGCATCGGGTCCATCAGCGGCGAGTGGAACGCGTGGCTCACGGACAGCTGCTTCGTCTTACGGCCCGTGAACTTCGCCACCAGCGCACGGGCTTCGTCTTCCACGCCTGCGATGACGAGCGAGTCCGGGCCGTTGACGGCCGCGATCGAGATGCCCGGCGTCAGAGTGATCTCGTCCTCGGCCGCCTGCAACGCGATCATCACGCCACCCGGCGGCAACGCCTGCATGAGGGTCGCGCGGGCTTGGACCAGCTTCGCGGCATCTTCGAGGCTGAACACACCCGCGACGTGCGCGGCCGCGATCTCACCGATCGAGTGGCCCGTGACGTGTGCAGGGGTGACGCCGTAGGACTCCAGCAGCCGGTAGAGGGCGACTTCGAACGCGAACAGCGCGGGCTGAGTGTGGCCCGTCTGGTTCAGCGCGTCCTCGTCACCCCACATGACGTCGCGGAGGGCCGGGTCGAGGTGCGCCAGGACCTCGTCGAGCGCCTCGCGGAACACCGGGAACGCCTCGTACAGCCCTTTGCCCATGCCGACGCGCTGGGCGCCCTGTCCGGAGAACAGCAGGGCGAGCTCGGTGCGCCGCGCGAGTCCGGTCGCGATCTCGGCGCCGTCGAGCAACACCGCGCGGTGCTCGAACAACGCGCGCGTGGTCGCCAACGAGAACCCGATGTCCACCGGGTCGCCGTCGAGCGCGCGCACCCGGTCGATCTGCGCCGCGAGAGAGGCCTCCGTCTTCGCCGACACCAGCCACGGAATCGATTCGGATTGGCCGGCCCCCTGGGGGGATCGGGTCCCCACTCCAATCGTCTCAGGCAGGTCTGACAATTCCTGGCCGGTGGGAGTTGGCTCAGGCGGGCCCTCCAGGATCACGTGCGCGTTCGTGCCGGAGACGCCGAACGACGAGACGGCGGCGCGCGGGGCTCGGTCGGAGGAGGGCCAGGCCACGGCGGTGGTGGCGAGCTCGACGGAACCGGCGGTCCAGTCGACGTGGGTGGACGGGCGCGACACGTGCAGGGTCGCGGGCACCACGCCGTGCCGCATCGCCTGAACCATCTTGATCACGCCCGCGACGCCGGCGGCGGCCTGGGTGTGGCCGATGTTCGACTTCACCGAGCCGAGGAGCAGCGGCGTGGAGCGGTCGGCGCCGTAGGTGGCGAGGAGGCTGCGGGCCTCGATCGGGTCGCCGAGCGGGGTGCCGGTGCCGTGGGCTTCGACCACGTCCACGTCGGCGGGTGACAGGCCCGCGCGGTCGAGGGCGGCGCGGATGACGCGTTGTTGCGCGCGGCCGTTGGGAGCGGTGAAACCGTTGGAGGCACCGTCGGAGTTGACGGCCGAGCCGCGCACGACGGCGAGCACCGGGTAGCCCGCCGCGAGAGCGTCGGACAGGCGGGCGAGCACGAGCACGCCGACGCCTTCTGACCAGCCCGTGCCGTCGGCGTCGTCGGAGAAGGCTTTGCATCGGCCGTTGCGCGCGAGTCCGCCCTGACGGGAGAACTCGACCAGGGAGCCGGGTGTGCACATGACGTTCACGCCACCGGCGAGAGCGAGGCCGCACTCCCCCGCGCGCAACGCGTGCACGGCCAGGTGCATTGCCACCAAAGAAGAAGAACAGGCCGTGTCGACGGTCAGCGTCGGGCCTTCGAGGCCCAGGGCGTAGGAGATGCGTCCGGACTCAGCGGAGGCCGCGATGCCGGTGCCGACGTCGCCCGTTGCGTCGTCGAGGCCGCGGATCAGCAGATGTTCGTAGTCCTGGCCGTTGGTGCCGACAAAAACACCGGTGCGTGAACCGCGCAGAGACGACGGGTCGATGCCGGAGCGTTCGATGGCCTCCCAGGAGGTTTCCAGCAGTAGGCGCTGCTGGGGGTCCATCGTCACGGCCTCGCGCGGCGAGATGCCGAAGAACGCCGGGTCGAAGTCCGCGATTCCGTGCAGGAAGCCGCCCTGCACCGAGATGCTGTGGCCGCGTTCGTCGACGCCGCTGCCGAGCAACGCGTCGACGTCCCAGCCGCGGTCGGCCGGGAAGCCGGTGATCGCGTCACGCCCGGACGACACCAGCTCCCACAGCTCCTCCGGCGAGCTGATGCCGCCGGGGAAGCGGCACGCCATCCCGATGATGGCGATCGGTTCGGTGGCGGCCGCGACGAGCTGCCTGTTCTGCTTGCGCAGCCGCTCCGCCTCCTTCATCGCGGCGCGGAGAGCCTCGACAACCTTCTCGCTGGAGGTACTCATTCATCAGCTCCGTCAGTCCAGCCGGACACGGTCATCCCGCCAGCAATTCCAGCAGCCGAACCGGTAGCGATTTCCTCAGAAAAAAGGCCGGCCACCCGCGAAGGGCAGCCGGCCGTCGAGGACACCGCGGTCAGTCGGCCTGACCGTCGAGCGCGGCCTGGATCAGGTCGTCCACGCTCATCTCGTCGATGTCCTCCTCCACCGCGGCCTCGGTGGAACCGCGGCCGATGAGCTGCATCAACGGTTCCAGCACGCCGATCTCCCGCAGTTGCGCGAGGGGCACCCGCGCCAGCAGGTCGCGGATCTCCGCCTCCTCCGAGTCCTGCGTGGCGGAGTCCGGGATCAGCTCGGTCAGCACGTGCGTCGCCAGCTCCTCCGGTGACGGGTGGTCGAACACCAGCGTCGACGCCAGCGCCAGTCCCGTGGCGGCGTTGAGCTGGTTGCGCAGCTCGACCACCGCGAGAGAGTCGAACCCGAGGTCGCGGAACGGCCGGTCTGGCCGCACGGCGTCGACATCGGCCTGGCCGAGCACCTCGGCCGCCCGCGTCCGCACCAGGTCCAGCACCTCGTCGAACCGCTTGGCCGCGGGCAGCGCCAGCAGCTTGTCCCGGAACGCGCCTTCGGCCACCGGTGCCTCGACCGGCGTGTCCCCGGCGAGCTCGCGCAGCAGCGGGTTCGGACGGAACCCACCGGAGAACCGGCCCTTGTCCACCGCCGCCACGACCGCGGTCGCCAGGCCCTCACCGACGAGCTGTCGCAGCGCGACACACGCCAGAACCGGGTCCATCGACGCGATACCAGCACGTTTGGCGTTGGCCACAGCGTCTTCCGTGTCGGCCATACCGCCGCCACCCCATGCGCCCCAAGCGATCGACGTCGCCGCCAGGCCTTGAGCGCGACGCCGGTCGGCCAGCGCGTCGAGCATCGCGTTCGCCGCCGCGTAGTTCGCCTGGCCGGGGCTGCCGACCGACGACGACGCGGACGAGAACAGCACGAACGCGTCCAGGCCGGAGGTCAGCTCGTCCAGCAGCAACGCCGAGGTGACCTTGCTGCGGAACACCGCCTCGAACCGCTGCGGCGTCATCTTGTCCAGCACGCCGTCGTCGATGACGCCCGCGGTGTGGACGACGCCGGTCAACGGTCCGGGAATCGCGGAAAGCACCGCCTGCAGCGACTTCCGGTCCGCCACGTCGCACGCGGCGATCGTGACGCCGGCTCCCAGGCCGACGAGTTCCGAGCGCAGTTCCGCGGCTCCCGGCGCGTTCAGGCCGCTGCGGCTGACCAGCACCAGGTGCTCGGCGCCTTGTCGCGCCAGCATCCGCGCCACGTGACCGCCCAGCGCACCGGTGCCGCCGGTGATCAGGATCGTGCCGCGTGGCTGCCAGTCCTGCGCAGGAACGGGTGCCGGAGCGGCGATCAGGCGCCGGCCGAACACGCCGGTCGAGCGCACCGCGACCTGATCCTCGCCGTCAAGTCCGGAAAGGACGGACGTGAGGCCGTTCGCGACCCGGTCGTCGATCACCGCCGGCAGGTCGACCAGGCCGCCCCAGCGTTCGGGGTGCTCCAGCGTCACGACCCGGCCGAGGCCGTGGATCGCGGCCTGCGTGAGGTCCTCGAAGACCGTGCCGTTGACGGCGACACCGTCACGGGTCGCGCACCACAGCGGCGCGGTGATGCCCGCGTCGCCGAGCGCCTGGATCAACGCGGCGGTCAGCAGCACACCGGCCGGAGCGCTGGAAGAACCCGCCTCGGCGCGGCCGAGCAGCGACAGCACCCCGGCGAACGACGTGCCCAGCGACCGCAGTTCCGCCGCGATGGCCTCGCGGTCCGGCGCGGACACGTCGACCCGGACCACGCTGACACCGAGCGCGTCGACGACCGCGTCACTCCACTCGTCGTCCCCGGCGGTCACCACGAGCCACGTGCCCGTCAGCTCACCGGACCGGCTCGCGTCGAGCGGCTTCCACGTGATGCGGTGCCGCCAGCTGTCGACCAGGGCGAGGTCGTTGCGCTGCTTGCGCCAGTCCAGCAGCGCGGGCAGCACCTGTCCCAACGCCTGCGTGTCGACGCTGAGGACGTCCTGCAGCGACCCGAAGTCCTCGCCCTCGACCGCAGCCCAGAACGCCGCGTCGTCGTTCGCCGGTGCGGCGGGCCGCGCCGAGCTGACCATCGTCGACGGCCAGAAACGCTGGTGCTGGAACGCGTAGGTCGGCAACGTGATCTTGTGGCCGACGGTGCCGAAGAAGCCGGCCCAGTCGACCTTCACGCCGCGGGTGTGCAGGCGGGCGAGCGCCGAGACGATCGACTGCTCCTCGCCGCGGTCCTTGCGCAGCAGCGGAATGCCGCCCTCGACCAGACCGGACAGCGTGGCGTCCGGGCCGAGCTCCACGAACGCCGTGACGCCGCGTTCGGTGAGCATCCGCACGTTGTCCGCGAACCGCACCGCTTCCCGCACGTGCCGGACCCAGTACTCCGGTGAGGTCACATCGCCTTCCGCCACCACGGGAATCCGCGGCTGACCGAACGTCAGCGACTCCACAGTGGACCGGAACTCCTCCAGCATCGGGTCCATCAGCGGCGAGTGGAAGGCGTGCGAGACGCGCAGGCGCCTGGACTTCCAGCGTTCCGCGATCGCCACCACCGCGTTCTCCGGTCCGGCGATGACGACCGACTCGGGCCCGTTGACCGCCGCGATCGTCACGCCGTCGGTGAGGTGGGGCAGCACGACGTCCTCGCTGGCCTGCACCGCGACCATCGCGCCGCCCTCGGGCAGCGCCTGCATGAGCTTCGCCCGCACGGTGACCAGCTTCGCCGCGTCGTCCAGGCTGAGCACTCCGGCGACGTGGGCGGCCGCGATCTCACCGATGGAGTGGCCTGCCAGGAAGTCCGGCTTCAGGCCCCACGACTCGGCCAGGCGGAACAGCGCGACCTCGACGGCGAACAGCGCGGGCTGGGTGGTGCCGGTGAGGTTGAGCGCCTCCTGGTCGTCGCCCCAGATGACGTCCCTGAGGTTCGGGTCGAGGTGGCTCAGCACGTCCTCGAAGGCGTCCCGGAACGCCGGGAACCGGGCGTGCAGCTCGCGGCCCATGCCGAGGCGCTGCGAGCCCTGGCCGGCGAACAGGAACGCGAGCTTGCCGGAGCGCGCCACCTCGTCCCGGATCACCAGCGGGTTGCGGACGTCGGAGGCGATGGCGGCGAGCGCGTCGGTCAGTTCGGCGCGGTTGCTCGCGAGCACGACCGCGCGCTGGTCGAACGAGGCCCGCGTGGTCGCCGTCGAGCGGGCGATGTCGGCGAGGTCAGCGTCGACGCCGAGCAGGCGCGCGGCCTGGTCGCGCAATGCGGCGGGCGTGCGTCCGGAGACCAGCACAGGCAGCACCGCGAAGTTGTCCACAGATCGCCGAGCGGCACCTTGACCAGCGCTTTCGTCCGGTACGCTGGAAATCGGGGGGATCCCCGACGCGGGCGCTTCCAAGATCACGTGTGCGTTGGTGCCGCTGGCGCCGAACGACGACACGGCAGCCCTGCGCGCACGGTCGACCGCAGGCCACGCGGTGCGTTCCTGCAGCAGCTGAACCGCGCCGGAGCTCCAGTCGACGTGCGCGGACGGCGTCTCGGCGTGCAGGGTCCGCGGCAGCTCGCCGGCCCGCATCGCCATCACCATCTTGATCACGCCCGCCACACCGGACGCGGCCTGCGTGTGCCCGATGTTCGACTTCACCGCGCCGAGCAGCAGCGGCACCGAACGGTCCTGCCCGTAGACGCTGAGCAGCGCCCGCGCCTCGATCGGGTCGCCGAGCTTGGTGCCGGTGCCGTGCGCCTCGACCGCGTCCACATCGGACGGGCGCAGCCCGGACGCGGCCAGCGCCTGCCGGATCACCCGCTGCTGGGCCGGCCCGGACGGGGCCGTCAGCCCGTTCGACGCGCCATCGGAGTTGATCGCCGAGCCGCGCACGACCGCGAGCACCTCGTGGCCGTTGCGCACGGCGTCCGACAGCCGTTCGAGCACCAGCACGCCGACACCCTCGGCCCAGCCGGTGCCGTCGGCGTTGTCGGAGAACGCCTTGCAGCGGCCGTCCTCCGACAGCGCGCCCTGGGCGCTGAACTCGATGAACCCGACCGGCGTCGACATCACGCACACACCGCCGGCGAGCGCCATCTCGCACTCGCCCGTGCGCAGCGCCTGCGCCGCGAGGTGCAGCGACACCAGCGACGACGAGCACGCGGTGTCGACCGAGACCGTCGGGCCCTGCAGGCCGAACGTGTAGGCGAGGCGGCCGGACAGCAGCGACGCGGACTGCGCGGTCTGCCACTCCAGGCCGGTCTCCTCCGGTGAGGGCCGGTACTCGCCGCTGCCACCACCGACGAACACACCGGTGACGGAGCCGCGGATCGTGGCCGGGTCGATACCCGCCCGTTCCAGGGCCTCCCAGGCGGTTTCGAGCACGATGCGCTGCTGCGGGTCCATGACCATCGCCTCGCGCGGCGAGATCGAGAAGAAGTCGGGGTCGAAGTTCGGTACGTCGTAGAGGAAACCGCCGTGGCGGGTGACGCTCTGTCCACTGTAGAGGGCGGTGAGGTCCCAGCCGCGGTCCGCCGGGAACTCGCCGATGGCGTCACGGCCGTCGAGCAGCAGCTGCCACAGGTCTTCCGGCGACCGCACGTCACCCGGATAGCGGCAGGCCATGCCGACGATCGCGATCGGCTCGTCCGTCACGCTCTTCACCGTGAGCTGGATGTCGTCCGCGCCGCCGAGCAGTTCGGTGAGCAGGTGCGCGGCGAGCTCGTCGGGCGTCGGGTAGTCGAACACCAGCGTCGCGCTGAGCTGCAGGCCGGACTCGGCCTGGAGCTGGTTGCGCAGGTCGACGGCGGTCAGCGAGTCGAACCCGAGGTCGCGGAACGGAACGTCCGGCTCGATCGCCTCGGTTCCGTTGTGGCCGAGGACGAGCGCCGCCTTCTCGCGGACGAGGGTGAGCAGCGCGCCGTGGCGTTCGTACTCGGGCAGCTTGACCAGGGCCTGCTTCAGCACCGGCTCGGAGGCGGGCTTCTTCTGCACGAAGCCGCTGAACAGCCTGTTGTCCTGCCCGAACGTGTTCCAGTCGACGTTGGCGACGACGACGTTCGTCCGTCCACTCGCGACGGCGGCGTGGATGGCCGCGACGGCGTTCGGGGCGTCGAGGACCGGGATGCCGCTCATCCGCAGGTGTGCGGCCATGCTCTGGTCGGTCGTGCCTTCCCACGGCGCATACGCGATGGAGGTCGCCTTGAGACCACGAGCTTTCCGCTGCCGCGCGAACTCCTCGACGATCACGCTGTGCGCGGCCTGCTGGGCCTGGCCGCGGAAGCCCCACGTGCCGGCGACCGAACCGAAGACCACGAACGCCTCCAGCTCACGGTCACCCAGCTGCTCGTCGAGCCGCTTCAGCGAGCCGAGGTCGCCGAGGTGGATCACCGCGGTGACGTCGTCGGTCAGCGTTTCCGCGGTGTTCGGCAGGTGCTGCCTGAGCTGCTCACCCATCGGCCCTTCGGCGCCGACGAGAAGGATCTTGCCGGTAGGCGTCCACGGGGTGGTGGCCTCGATCCGGCGCAGGCGCGGGACGAACGCGCCCTCGTCGTGGAAGGCGACTTCTTTCTCCTGCACGGGGATCGCCCACGTGTCGGTCTCGACGCGGATCAGGCCACCCCAGCGTTCTGGCTGTTCCACGGCGGCGACCCGGCCCTCGCCCCAGACGGCGGGTTCGCTGCTGACGCACCACAGCGGGGCCGTGATGTTGTTGTCCGCCAGGGTGTTCAGCACCTCGAACGGGCTGGTGCCGCCTGCTGAGATGACACCGGCGTAGTCACCGGGCACGAGCTCGGTCGTCGTCCGTCCAGGGAAACCCGGCACGTCGCCGAGGACGAGCCAGGTGCCCTCGGTGGTGGTGCTGACGTCGTGCTTCTCCCACACCACCTCGTACAGCCAGTCGCCGGTGACGGACTTCGGCGTGGTCGTCGGCCAGTAGCGTTCGCGCTGGAACGCGTAGGTGGGCAACGGGATGCGCTTCGCACCGGTGCCGGCGAAGTACCGCGGCCAGTCGATCTCCAGCCCCTTCACGTGCAGGGTGCCGAGCGCGAGACCGAACGCGCTGACCTCGTCGCGGTCCTTGCGTTGTGTGGCGACGGCTCCGTCGACCATCGCCGCGAGCACGCCGTCCGGGCCGATCTCGACGAACGCGTCGACGCCTCCGAGGCTCTGGACGTTGTCGTGGAAGCGGACCGTGTCGCGGACGTGGTTCACCCAGTAGTCGACGGTCGTCACGTCGCCGGTGGTGGCGATCGGGATGCGCGGTTTCTCGAACTTGAGGTGCGCGATCGCCGCGCGGAAGTCGTCGAGCATCGGGTCCATCAGCGGTGAGTGGAACGCGTGGCTGACGGTGAGCTGCTTGGTCTTCTCGAACTTCTTGGCGATCTTCGCGACGGCGGCGCTGTCGCCCGCGATGACGACGCTGCTGGGCCCGTTGACCGCGGCGATCGACACCTTCTTGGACTTGCCGAGCTGCTTGCGCACCTCGGCCTCGGTGGCGAGGACGGAGACCATCGCACCGCCTTGTGGCAGCGCCTGCATGAGGCTTGCGCGCGCTGTGACGAGCTTCGCCGCGTCTTCGAGCGTCAGGACACCGGCGACGTGGGCGGCCGCGATCTCGCCGATGGAGTGGCCGGCGACGTGGTCGGGCAGGACGCCCAGGCTCTGCACGAGCCTGGCGAGCGCGACCTCGATCGCGAACAGCGCGGGCTGGGTGTACCCGGTCTGGTTGAGCTTCTGCTCGTCCTCGCCCCAGACGACGCTCTTCAGCTCCGGGTCGAGATGGGCCAGGACCTCGTCGAAGGCTTCGCGGAACGTCTCGAACCGCGCGTACAGCTCCCGCCCCATGCCGAGCCGCTGTGACCCCTGCCCCGTGAACAGGAACGCCGTGGTGCCCGCCTTGCGCGCCACGCCGTTGGCGACCTCTACGCCGTCGATCAGCAACGCCCGGTGCGCGAAGTGCGCGCGCGTCGTCGCCGCCGAGAACGCCAGGTCCAGCTGGTCCGCCTCGACCGCGCGGATCCGCTCGATCTGAGCGCGCAGCGCATCGGAGGACTTCGCCGAAACAACGACGGGGGCCCCCTTGGGGGGACGCGAAGTCCCCACTCCAATCGTCGCACGGGAGGCCGACGATTCCGAGGCGGCAAGATCCACAACAGCCGAGTTGTCCACAGGCCGCGAGTTGTCCACAGATTCCGCGACGGCGTCCTGACCAGCGTTTTCGGCGAGTACGCTGGAAAACGGGGGGATCCCCGCGCCGGCCACCGACGACGACGGCGCGGCTTCAAGGATGACGTGCGCGTTCGTGCCGGAGAGGCCGAACGCGGAGACGCCCGCGCGCCGAGGACGGTCCGACGACGGCCAGGCGGTGTTCTCGGTCAGGAGCGAAACCGGACCCGAGGTCCAGTCGACGTGGCTCGTCGGGGCATCGACGTGGAGGGTGCGGGGCAGCACGCCGTGACGCATCGCCTCGACCATCTTGATCACGCCCGCGACACCCGCGGCGGCCTGGGCGTGGCCGATGTTCGACTTCACCGAACCGAGGTAGAGCGGCGCCGAGCGGTCGGCGAAGGTCGCCAGCAGAGCCTGAGCCTCGATCGGGTCACCGAGCGTCGTACCGGTGCCGTGCGCTTCCACGGCATCGATGTCGCCCACGGACAGTCCGGCGTCCGCGAGAGCGCGGCGGATGACGCGCTGCTGTGAGGGACCGTTGGGGGCGGTGAGGCCGTTGGAGGCACCATCGGAGTTGACCGCCGAGCCACGCACCAGAGCCAGGACCTCGTGGCCGTTCGCCACCGCGTCGGACAGGCGTTCCAGCACGAGGATGCCCGCGCCCTCGGACCACGCGGTGCCGTCGGCGGCGTCGGCGAAGGCCTTGCAGCGACCGTCCGGCGCGAGGCCGCCCTGTGTCGTGAACTCGACGAATGAGTCGGGGCTCGACATCACGCTGACACCACCGGCGAGAGCGAGAGAGCACTCACCGGAGCGAAGCGCGCGCATCGCCCAGTGCATGGCGACCAACGACGACGAGCACGCCGTGTCGATGGTGACGGCCGGGCCTTCCAGGCCGAGGACGTAGGAGAGGCGGCCGGACATGACCGACGCGGTGTTGCCGGTGGCGAGGTAGCCCTGGATGTCCGGGTCGAGCGAGCGGCGCAGGACGTTCTCGTAGTCCTGGCCGTTCGTGCCGACGAACACGCCGGTCGGGCTGCCCTTCAACGACAGCGGGTCGATGCCGGTGCGTTCCAGCGCTTCCCAGGCCGTCTCCAGCACCAGCCGCTGCTGCGGGTCCATCGCGAGCGCTTCCCGCGGCGAGATGCCGAAGAAGTGCGCGTCGAAGTCCGCGACCCCGTCGAGGAAACCGGCTTCCAGCGACGCCGACGCGCCGGCACCGAGCGCGGCCAGGTCCCAGCCGCGGTCGGACGGGAACGAGCTGACGCCGTCACCACCGGAGGAAATCAGGTCCCAGAACGCTTCCGGGGAGGTCACGCCGCCGGGGAAGCGGCAGCCGATGCCGACGATCGCGATCGGGTCGTCGTCGGCCCGCTGCACCACCACCTCGGCCGGGACGTCGCCGACCTCGCCCAGCAGGAACTCCGCCAGGTCGTAGGGAGTCGGGTAGTCGTAGAGCAACGACGCCGGCAGCGTCAGTTCGGTCGCGGCCTGCAGGCGGTTGCGCAGCTCCAAAGTGGTCAGCGAGTCGAAGCCGAGGTCGAGGAACGCGCGATCCGGGTCGACGTCGGAAGCGTTGCCGTGCCCGAGAACCGCGGCGATCTGACCGCGCACGAGATCGAGCACCGCGCGGTCGCGTTCGGCCTTGGACAGGCCCGCGAGTGCCTTGCGGAACTGCGGCTGTTCCGCGGCTTCCACGACCTTTTCGGTGGTGTGGAAGCGTTTGACCTCGGGAAGGTCACCGACGAGCGGCGCGGGGCGCAGACCGGCGAGCGCGGGCAGGAACCGTTCCCAGTCGATCTCGGCGACCAGCACGGCCGCGTCGCCGTGTTCGATGGCCTGTTTCAACGCCTGCAACGCGAGCGCGGGCTCCATCGGCGTGAAACCACCGCGCTTCAGGCGTTCCGCGACACCGCCCGCGACCGCCATGCCGGCCCCGCCCCACGGCCCCCATGCCACCGAGGTGGCCGGAAGACCCTGCAGGCGACGGTGTTCGGCGAAGGCGTCGAGGAAGGCGTTGGCCGCGGCGTAGTTGCCCTGGCCCGCGCCGCCGATGACGCCCGCGGTGGACGCGAAGAGCACGAACGCGTCGAGGTCGGACGTGAGCTCGTGCAGGTTGCGGGTGGCGTGGACCTTGGCGCGCAACAGGTTCGTGAACGACGTGGCGTCCATCGACTCGACGAGGCCGTCCTCGACGACGCCCGCCGCGTGGAAGACCGACGTCACCGGGTGCTCGGCGAGCAGCGCCACCAGGGCGTCGCGGTCGGCGACGTCGCAGGCCTTGACGATCACGCGCGGGTCGGTGAACTCCGCGGAACCCGTGCGGCTGACCAGGATGACCTGTTCGGCGTCCTGGTCGAGCAGCCATTGCGCGACCTGCTTGCCGATCGCGCCGGTGCCGCCGGTGACGAGCACTCGGCCCGGCCGGTAGTCGCGGTGCAGGGCGCTAGGGGTGCTGTGGATGAGCCGGCGGCCGTAGACGCCGGACGGCCGCACGGCGACCTGGTCCTCGTCCGTTCCGGCGAGCACGCCGGGGATGCGGCGCGCGGTGTTCCAGTCGAGCTGGGCGGGCAGGTCGATCAGGCCGCCCCAGCGCTGCGGGTGCTCCAGCGCGATCACGCGGCCGAGGCCCCAGACGGTGGCGCTGTCCGGGTTGGTGATCTGCTCGCCGCCGCCGACCGACACCGCGCCGCGCGTCGCCACCCACAGCGGGGCGTCGACGCCGGCGTCGCCGAGTGCCTGCACCACAACGGAAGTGCGGACCAGCGCCCGTTCGGCGTCGGTGTCCAGCGCGAGCAGCGACAGCACGCCCGTGTAGTCGCCGCGGACCTGCTCGGCGAGCTCCTGGCGGTTGTCCGCGGCGTTGACGACCACGGTCTCGACGCCCAGCGCGTCGACCAGCTCGGACGCGTCGTGGTCGGTGAGGACCAGCCACGGGCCGGTGAGGGTGGACTGTGCCGTGATCGGCTTCCAGGTGACCGCGTACCGCCATGAGTCCACAGTGGACTTCTGTTTGCGGGAACGCCATCGCGCCAGCGCGGCGAAGTCCTCGCGCTCGACCGCCGCCCAGAACTCGTCGTCCACGAAGTCGCCGTCGGCGGCCTTGGTGGCGACGGGCTCCGGCCAGAAACGCTGGTGCTGGAACGGATAAGTGGGCAGTTCGACATCGGCCTTGGTGCCCGCGAAGTACTTGGCCCAGTCGACGGCCGTGCCGCGGACGTGGACACCGGCCAGCGCGGTCAGCAGCGTGACGACCTCGTCGCGGTCGCGGCGCATCGCCGGGACCAGCACGGCCTCCTCGGTGAGCGACTCCTGGGCCATGCCGGTGAGCACGCCGTCCGGGCCGAGCTCCAGGAACGCCCGCACACCGCGGCTTTCCAGGTGCGTGATCTTGTCGGTGAACCGGACGGCGTCGCGGACGTGCCGCACCCAGTGCTCCGGGTCGGTGACGTCGTCGGCGACCAGCGGGATCGACGGCTCGCTGAACCGGAGGCCGCTGATGGCGGCGCGGAAGTCGTCGAGCATGGGGTCCATCAGCGGCGAGTGGAACGCGTGGCTGACCTTGAGCCGCTTGGTCTTCTCGAACCGTGCCGCGATCGCCTCGGCCTCGGCTTCGTCGCCCGCGATGACGATCGACGCGGGCCCGTTGACGGCGGCGATCGACACGCGGTCGGTGAGCAATGGCGTGATGTCGCTCTCGGCGGCCTGGACGGCGATCATCGCGCCGCCGGCCGGCAGCGCCTGCATGAGGCGGGCGCGGGCCGAGATCAGCGTGCAGGCGTCGTCGAGGCTGAGGACTCCGGCGACGTGTGCGGCGGCGATCTCGCCGATGGAGTGCCCTGCCAGGTAGTCCGGCGTGAGGCCCCACGACTCGACCAGGCGGAACAGCGCGACCTCGATCGCGAAGATCGCGGGCTGGGCGTAGCCGGTCTGGTTGAGCTCTTGCTCGTCCTCGCCCCACATGACCTCGCGCAACGGGCGGTCGAGGTCGGCGTCGAGGTGGGCGCAGGCCGCGTCGAGGGCGTCGGCGAACACCGGGTAGCGCTGGTAGAGCTCGCGGCCCATGCCGAGGCGCTGCGAGCCCTGGCCGGTGAACAGGAACGCGGTGCGGCCGCGCGTGGTCTGGCCGCGGACGACCGCGCCGTCCGGCTGGTTGTCGCGCAACGCGGTCAGGCCGCGCACCAGCTCGTCGCGGTTGCTCGCGACGACGACCGCGCGCTTCTCGAACGTCGACCGCTTCGTGGCGAGCGCCGCGGCCAGTTCCGGCAGGTCCGCTTCAACGCCCAACAGGCGGCCGGCCAGCTGTTCGAGGGCCTTGTCCGCGCGCGCCGACAGCAGCACCGGCACCGCGCCGACCTGGATCGATCCCGCCTCGCCCCCTCCGGGGGAGAACGAGGTCCCCACTCCAATCGTCCCACGGGGGTCGGACGGGTTCGGGGCGTGGAGATCGACATCGGCGGAGTTGTCCACAGGGACCGAGTTGTCCACAGGTTCGGGAGCTTGCTCTAGCACCACGTGGGCGTTTGTGCCTGAGAGGCCGAACGACGAGACGGCCGCGCGGCGGGGGTGGTCGGTCACGGGCCACGGTTCCTCGGTGGCGAGGAGCTTGATCGCGCCCGACGACCAGTCGACCTTGGTCGAGGGCTGGTCGACGTGCAGCGTGCGCGGCAGGACGCCGGCGCGCAGGGCGAGCACCATCTTGATGATGGAGGCGACGCCGGACGCCATCTGGGTGTGGCCGATGTTCGACTTCATGGAGCCGAGCAGCAGTGGCTGCGTGCGGTTCTGGCCGTAGGTGGCGAGCAGGGCCTGCGCCTCGATCGGGTCACCCAGTGCCGTGCCGGTGCCGTGCCCGTCGATGGCGTCCACTTCGGACGGATCGAGGCGGGCGTTGGCCAGGGCCTGACGGATGACGCGTTGCTGCGACGGGCCGTTCGGTGCGGTGAGGCCGTTCGAGGCGCCGTCCTGGTTCACCGCGGAGCCGCGCACGACGGCCAGGACGCGGTGGCCGTTGCGCTGGGCGTCGGAGAGGCGTTCCAGCAGGACCAGGCCGACGCCCTCGGCGAGGGTCATGCCGTCGGCGGCGTCGGAGTAGGCCTTGCAGCGGCCGTCACGAGCCAGAGCGCGCTGGCGGGAGAACCCGACGAAGGCGCCCGGCGTCGCCATGACCGAGACGCCGCCGGCCAGCGCCAGCGTCGACTCCCCGTCGCGCAACGACTGGCAGGCCAGGTGCAGGGCCACCAAAGAAGAAGAACAAGCGGTGTCGAGGGTGACGGCCGGGCCTTCGAGGCCGAACAGGTAGGAGACGCGGCCCGACAGCACGCTGGAGAGCGTGCCGGTGATCATGTGGCCCTCGTCGCCCGGCTGGTCGGAGCCGCCCGCCGAGTAGTCCTGGTAGGAGGCGCCGATGAACGCGCCGGTCAGGGTTCCCTTGAGCGACTGCGGGTCGATGCCGGCGCGTTCGATGGACTCCCAGGCGGTTTCCAGCAGGAGTCGCTGCTGCGGGTCCATCGACAGGGCCTCGCGGGGGCTGATGCCGAAGAAGCCGGGGTCGAAGTTCGCGACGTCGTGCAGGAAGCCGCCCTGCACCGAGTAGGCGCCGCCGGGGGCGTCCGGGTCGGGGTTGTAGAGGGAGTCGCCGTCCCAGCCGCGGTCGGCGGGGAAGCCGGAGATCGCGTCGACGCCGTTCATCACGACGTTCCAGAGGTCTTCCGGGGTCGTGACGCCACCGGGATAGCGGCAGGCCATGCCGATGATCGCGATCGGCTCGTCGGACGCGACCGAGGCGACCACCTGGGTGCTCGGCGGAGTGTCCGCGCCGAGGAGCTCGCCGAGCAGGAACTCGGTGAGCGCCAGCGGGTTCGGGTGGTCGAACACCATCGTCGTCGGCAGCGTCAGACCCGTTGCGGCGGCGAGCTTGTTGCGCAGGTCGACGGCGGTGATCGAGTCGAAGCCGACCTCGCGGAACGCCCGGTGCTCGGTCAGCGCGTCGGCCGAGGCCAGGCCCAGCACGGACGCGGCTTCGGCGCGGACGAGGTCGAGGAGCTGCTGCTCGCGTTCGGCGGGCGGCAGGGCGCGCAGCTTGACCGCGAAGTCGGAGCTGTCGGATGCCGTGGTCTGCTCGGCGGCGACGGTGAGTGCGCGGACCTCCGGCAGCTCTTCGAACAGCGTGGTCGGGCGCATCGCGGTGAAGACCGGGTAGTAGCGGTCCCAGGCGATGTTGGCGATGGCGATCTCGGTCTCGTCGTCTTCGACGGCCCGCTGCAGACCGGCCAGCGCCAGTCGTGCCTTCATGAACTCCAGGCCGCTGCGGCGGATCTGGTCGGTGTCGACTCGGCCGAGGCCGATGTCGTCGGACCAGATGCCCCACGAGATCGAGGTGCACTTCAGGCCGCGGGCACGACGGTTGGCGGCCAGCGAGTTCAGATAGGCGTTACCGGCCACATAGGACGCGTGGTTGCCCGAGCCCCACATGCCGGAGATCGACGAGAACAGCACGAACGCGTCGAGGTCCTCGGTCAGCAGCGCGTCCAGGTGGGCGGCGCCGTCGACCTTCGCGGCGAGGATCTCGCTCAGGCCCTCCACAGTGGATCCGTCGATCGAGTGCAGGCCGATCACCGCGGCGGTGTGGATGACCGAGCGGATCTCACGGCCCTCCGCGCGCAGGTCGTTGAGCATGCGTTCGACGTCGTCCCGCCGGGAGATGTCACACGCGACGACCGTGGTGGGCGTGCCGATCTCCTCCAGCTCCGCCACGAGCTCGCGGGCACCGGGGGCGTCGAGGCCGCGGCGGCTGGTCAGCACCAGGTGCTCGGCGCCCTTGTGCGCGAAGAACCTCGCCACGTGCGGGCCGAGTGTTCCGGTGCCGCCGGTGATGATCGTGGTGCCGCGCGGGGTCCAGTCGCTTCGGGCGGGCTTCGACGGTGCGCGCACGACGCGGCGGGCGAGGGTGCCGGACGCGCGGATCGCGAGCTGGTCCTCGCCGCCGGCGTTGGCCAGGGCAGAGACGAACCGCTGCGCGGCACGCTGGTCGAGCTCCTCCGGCAGGTCGATGGAGCCGCCCCAGCGTCCCGGGTGCTCCAGGGCGGCGGTCCAGCCGATGCCGATGGCCTGCGCCTGCGCCGGGTGGTCGACGGTGTCGGCGCGGCCGGTGGCCAGGGCGTTGCGGGAGATGTTCCACACCGGGGCGGTGATGCCGGCGTCGCCGAGCGCGTTGATCAGGTGCACGGTGAGCAGCAGGCCGACGGGCAACCCGAGGGTTCCGGGGCGTTCGTCGGTGGGCAGCAGGGAGACGATGCCGTCCGCGTCGACCATCTTGGCGGCGATGGTGGCGCGGTCGTCGTCGGCGTCCAGCACGATCCGCTGCACGTCTCCGAGCGCGGTGACGACGTCGGTGTCGTTGACGGCGTCCGTGGTGACGACGACCCAGGTGCCGGTGAGCTTGCCGTTGTCGAGTCCGCGCAACGGCTTCCACGTCGTGCGGTAGCGCCAGGAGTCCGTTGTGGACTGGTCGCGGCTGCTCTGCCGCCACGTGTTGAGGGCGGGCAGGACTGCGGCGAGCGTGGCCTCGTCGAGGTGCAGGCTCTGGGTGAGCGTGGCGAGGTCGGACTGCTCGACGGCCTGCCAGAACGCGGCGTCCGCCGGGTCCTCCGGTGCCGCGGCGGGGTGCTGCGGCGGGCCGATCCAGAACCGCTCGTGCTGGAACGGGTAGGTGGGCAGGTCGACGCGCGTGCCCTGCAGGTGCCACCGCACCGGCACACCGCGGACCCAGACCTCGGCGAGACTGGTCAGGATCCGTTGCAGGCCACCGATGTCGCGGCGCAGCGTCCCGGTGACGACGCCGCGCTTGCCCTGGAGCGCGTCCTGCACGCCCGGCGTGAGCACCGGGTGGGAGCTGACCTCGATGAACACCTGGTGGCCGCTGTCGATCAGCTGCTCGACGGCTTCGTTCAGGCGCACGGTCTGGCGGAGGTTGGTGTACCAGTACTCGGCGTCGGTGTCGGCGTCGTTCCACTCGCCGGTGACCGTGGACAGGAACCGGGTGTGCGGGGTCTGCGGTGTGATCGTCCGGAGGTCGTTGAGAACGTCGTCGCGGATGTCCTCGACCTGGGCCGAGTGCGAGGCGTAGTCGACCTCGATGCGGCGGACCCGGACGCCCTGTTCGACGAGCTTGCCGCACAGCGCGTCGAGCGCCTCCAGGTCACCGGAGACCGCGACGCTGCGCGGGCCGTTGGTGGCGGCGAGGCTGAGGCGGTCGCCCCACTCGTCGAGGTGCGGCTGGACTTCACTGGCGGACAGTCCGATGGACACGATGCTGCCGCGCCCGGACATGACCCGGCCGATGGCCTGGCTGCGCAGGGCGACGACCTTGGCGGCGTCCTCCAGGCTCAGCGCGCCGCTGACGGCCGCGGCCGCGATCTCGCCCTGGGAGTGGCCGATGACGGCGTCCGGGGTGACGCCGTAGTGCTTCCAGACCTCGGCGAGCGACACCATCATCGCCCAGCTCGCGGGCTGGACGACGTCGACGCGGTCCAGGCTCTGGGCCTGGCGGATGACGTCGAGGAGGTTCCAGTCGGTGTGCGGCTGGAGGGCGGCGGCGCATTCGGCCATGCGGGCGGCGAAGATCGGCGACTCGTCGAGGAGCTGCGCGCCCATGCCGACCCACTGCGAGCCCTGACCGGGGAAGATGAACGCGACCTTGCGCTCCAGGTCGGCGACGCCCCTGGTCTCGACGCCGTCGATGATCACCGCGCGGTGGTCGAAGACCGGCCGCAGGGTGAGGCTGTAGGCGATGTCTCCCGGGCTTGCGTCGACGGTGCTCAGCCCGGCGATCTGGGCCCGCAGCGCCGCCTCGGACTTCGCCGACACCAGCCACGGAATCGATCCCGACTGGGGGCCCTGGGGGGAGACCGAGGTCCCCACTCCAATCGTCTCACCCGGCACCGACGGTTCGGCGTGGCGAAGATCGACAATGGCCGAGTTGTCCACAGGCGCCGAGTTGTCCACAGATTCCGAAGCGGCGGCCAACGGGCGTGGCGTGGCCGATACACTGGAAATCGGGGGGACCCCCGCGGCCTGTTCCAAGATCACGTGGGCGTTGGTGCCGGAGATGCCGAACGACGACACGGCGCAGCGGCGGGCGCGGCCGGTGTCGGGCCAGGCGGTCGTGTCCTGCAGCAGCGCGATGGTGCCCGGCGACCAGTCGACGTGCGTGGACGGTTCGGCGGCGTGCAGGGTGCGCGGCAGAACGCCGTGCTGCAGTGCCATCACCATCTTGATGACCGAGGCGACGCCCGCGGCCGACTGGGTGTGGCCGATGTTCGACTTCACCGAGCCCAGCAGCAGCGGGCGGTCGGCGTCGCGGTCGCGGCCGTAGGTGTTGAACAGGGCCTGGGCCTCGATCGGGTCACCCAGAGAGGTGCCGGTGCCGTGGGCGTCGAGGGCGTCGATGTCGTTGGGCGACACGCCGGAGTTCGCCAGCGCCTGCATGATCACGCGCTGCTGCGACGGGCCGTTCGGGGCGGACAGGCCGTTCGAGGCGCCGTCCTGGTTCACCGCCGAGCCGCGGATGACGGCCAGGATCCGGTGGCCGGCGGCGACCGCGTCCGACTGGCGCATCAGCAGAAGCATGCCGATGCCCTCGGAGAGGATCATGCCGTCCGCGGAGTCGGAGAACGACTTGCACCGGCCGTCGCGGGCGAGGGCCCGCTGGCGGGAGAAGGCGATGAGCGGCTTCGGGTTCGGCATGATCGTCGCACCACCGGCCACGGCGAACTCCGACTCGCCGGTGCGCAGCGACTGGCACGCCAGATGCATTGCCACCAAAGAAGAAGAGCACGCGGTGTCGACGGTGACGGCCGGACCCTCGAAGCCGAACACGTAGGCGACGCGACCGGACAGCACCGACGGCGACGTGCCGGTGACCTGGTAGCCCTCCGAACCGCCGTCACCGCCGCCGTACTCGATGTAGGACGAGCCGATGAACGCGCCGACCTTCTTGCCCCGCAACGCCGCCGGGTCGATGCCCGCGCGTTCGACGGCCTCCCAGGTGGTTTCCAGCAGGAGCCGCTGCTGCGGGTCCATGCCGGTGGCCTCGCGCGGAGAGATGCCGAAGAACGCCGGGTCGAAGTCGCCCGCGTCGGGCAGGTAACCGCCCGCGGTCGTGTAGGTGGTGCCGGGACGGTCGGGGTCCGGGTCGTACAGCTGCGCCATGTCGAAACCGCGGTCCGCGGGGAACTCGGTGATCGCGTCCGTGCCGGCGAGCACCATCTCCCAGAACGCCTCCGGCGTGTTCGCGTCACCGGGGAAGCGGCAGCTCATGCCGACGATCGCGATCGGCTCGTCCGAGTCGACCTGCGCGGAGTACGACAGGGCCTCCTCCGCCGAGCCGAGCAGCTCGGCCAGCAGGTGGTCGGCCAGCACCGCCGGGGTCGGGTAGTCGAACACCAGCGTCGCGGGCAACGCCAGGCCTGTCGCGTCGGACAGCTTCTTGCGCAGCTCGACAGCCGTCAGCGAGTCGAAACCGATGTCGCGGAACGCCCGGTTCTCCCCCACCTCCTCGATCGAGCTGTGGCCCAGCGTGGCGGCGGCCTCGGCGCGCACGAGCTCGACCAGCCTGCGCTTCTGGTCCTCTTCGGACAGTGAACGGAGCTTGCGCGCGAACTCGGAGTCGTCGCGGCGAACTTCCTCCACGACGTTCAGCGCGCGCACCTCCGGCAGATCAGCCAGCAGCGCGGACGGGCGCACCGAGGTGAACAGCGGGAAGTAGGTCTCCCAGTTGATGTCGACGACGGTCACACAGGTGTCGTCGTGCATCACGGCGCGGTTCAGCTCGACGACCGCCTGCTCCGGCTTCAGGAACGTCAGGCCGCGACGCGCGAGATTGTCGGACATGGCCTCGTGCGTCGCCATGCCGACCTCGGCCCACGGGCCCCACGCGATCGACGTCGCCCGCAGGCCGCGAGCGCGCCGGGCCTCGGCCAGGGCGTCGCAGTAGGCGTTCGCGGCACCATAAGCGGCCTGACCGCCGCTGCCCCACACGCCCGCGATCGACCCGAACAACACGAAGAAGTCGACCTCGCCGACCAGCGCGTCGAGGTTCGCGGCGCCGATCACCTTGGCGGACAACACCTCCGCGAAGTCGTCGAGCGAGGTCAGCTCCAGCGGCGCGTGCTGCGCGGCACCGGCGGTGTGCACGACACCGGACAGGTCAGCGATTCCCGACACGACGGAGGCGAGCGCGTCGCGGTCGCCGACATCGCAGGCGACGATCGAGACCTGCGGGCCGAGCTCCTCCAGCGACGCTTTCAGCTCGGCGGCGCCCGGCGCGTCCATGCCCCGGCGGGAAGTCAGCACCAGACCGGAAACGCCGCGCTCAGCGAGCCAACGAGCGGTCGTGGCACCAAGACCACCGGTACCGCCGGTGATCAGCACCGTGCCGTGCGCCGTGTAGTCCGACGGCAGCGCGTCGACCGGACGGTGCGCCAGCCGGCGCCCCATCACCCCGGACGACCGCACGGCCAGCTGGTCCTCGCCACCCAGCCCGGCGACGCAGGACACGAAGCGGCGCAACGAGTTCTCGTCGGGCACCTCGGGCATGTCGATCAGACCGGCCCAGCGCTGCGGGTACTCCAGCGCCGCGGCACGGCCGAAGCCCCACACCGCGGCCTGTGCGGCGGACCGCACCGAGTCCGACGTCTCCGCGGCGACCGCACCGGACGTCACCGTCCAGATCGGCGCCTCCACCGACTTGACCAGCAGAATCGACTGCTCCAGGCCGACGGTAAGAACTGACGAGGGCGACTCGTCCAGCGCCACCAACGACACCACGAGATCGCAAGCAGGCACGTCCTCGACCGAGGTGACGACGGTGACCTCGGCACCGTGAGCGGCGAGCACCGCGCGGTAGGGCTCGGCGTCGACCGCCGGAGTCGTCAGCACCACGACGTGACCGGACAGCACCGGCGTGCCCGTGACCCGGACCGGCGCCCACAGCACGCGGTACCGCCACGAGTCGAGCAGCGTCTTCTCCTGGTTGCCCGCCCGCCACGACGACAGCGCCGGGATCAGCGAGTCCAGCGACGACCGCTGCTCCTCCCCCAGCCGCAGCAACGCCGCCAGCTCACGGGCGTCGCCGCGTTCGATCGCCGCCCACAGCTTGGCGTCCGCCGGGTCCGTGTCCGTCGTGACCGGAGCGGCGGAGCCCAGCGGCCAGTAGTACTCGTGCTGGAACGCGTACGTCGGCAGCGTGACCCGGCGCGCCGGACCGAAGTAGGCCTTCCAGTCGACCTGGACACCGGACGCGAACAGCCGTCCGAGCGCGAGCGCGACCGACGCCTCTTCCGAACGGTCCTTGCGCAGCACCGGAATCGCACCGTCGACCAACGCCGACAGCGCGCCCTCGGGACCGATCTCCACGAACGTCGTCACGCCGGCAGCGCGCGCCGCCTCGACGTTGTCGTGGAACCGCACGGCGTCGCGCACGTGCCGGACCCAGTAGTCGGGTTGTTCAACAATCCCACCAGTGAACAGCGGGATCGTGGGATTGTTGAACGAAAGGCCCTCGACGACCTGGCGGAACTCGTCGAGCATCGGCTCCATCAGCGGCGAGTGGAAGGCGTGCGAGACCGAGAGCTGCTTGGTCTTGCGATCGTCGAATTGTTCAACAATCCGACGAACCTCTTGTTCAACACCCGCGATCGTCACCGACGCCGGGCCGTTGATCGCGGCGATCGAGACACCGGGCGTCAGCAACGGGGTGATCTCGGCCTCGGTCGCCTGGATGGCGGCCATCGCGCCACCGGCCGGCAGGGCCTGCATCAGGCGGGCGCGGGCCGACACCAGCGTGCACGCGTCGTCCAGCGACAGCACACCGGCCACGTGCGCGGCGGCGATCTCGCCGATGGAGTGGCCGACGAGCGCGTTGACCTTGACGCCCCACGACCGGACGAGCCGGAACAGCGCCACCTCGAACGCGAACAGCGCGAGCTGCGCATTGCCGGTCTGCTGCAGGTCCTCCTCGGAAGATCCCCACATCACGTCGCGGACGGGCAGCCGTTCGAGCACCTCGTCGAGCGCGGCGGCGAACACCGGGTAACGCTCGTGGAGCTCGCGCCCCATGCCGAGGCGCTGCGATCCCTGGCCGGAGAACAGGAACGCCACCTTGCCCGGCGCGACCTCCCCCTCCACCACCGCGGCGTCGGAGTTCTCGGTCGCGAGCGCACCCAGCGAACGCAGCAACGACTCGCGGTCACCGGCCACCACAGCAGCCCGCTGCTCGAACGCCGACCGGGTCGTCGCGAGCGAGAAGGCCAAGTCGCGCAACGAGACGTCGGAAGACTCGACGAACGACCGCAGCCGCGCGGCCTGTCCCCGCACGGCACGGCGGGTGCGGCCGGACAACACCACCGGCACGACGACGTCCGAAGGCGCGGAAGACACAGAATCCGGCGCGTCGGCGACCGGTGGCTGCTCGATGATGATGTGCGCGTTGGTACCCGAAATGCCGAACGACGAGACACCCGCACGACGAGGCCGGGAGACCTCAGGCCAGGCGCGCGGCGTGGTCACCAGCTCGACCGCGCCCTCGGACCAGTCGACGTGCGACGAGGCCGTCGTGACGTGCAGGGTCTGCGGCACAACGCCGTGCCGCATCGCCTGCACCATCTTGATCACGCCGGCGACGCCCGCGGCGGCCTGCGTGTGGCCCATGTTCGACTTCACCGAGCCGAGCAGCAACGGTTCCGTGCGGTTCTGGCCGTAGGTCGCGAGCAGCGCCTGCGCCTCGATCGGGTCGCCCAGCGTCGTGCCGGTGCCGTGCGCCTCGACAACGTCCACATCGGACGTGGAAAGCCCGGCGTTGGCGAGCGCGGCGCGGATCACCCGCTGCTGAGCCGGTCCGTTCGGTGCCATCAGGCCGTTCGAGGCGCCGTCCTGGTTCACCGCCGAGCCGCGGATCACGGCGAGGATCGGATGCCCGTTGCGCACGGCGTCGGACATGCGTTCCAGCACCACCACACCGGCGCCCTCGGACCAGCCCACACCGTCGGCGGAGTCGGAGAACGCCTTGCAGCGGCCGTCCGGCGACAGGCCGCGCTGCCGGGAGAACTCGATCAGCGCGGTCGGCGTCGACATGACCGTCACGCCACCGGCCAGCGCCAGCGAGCACTCCCCCGCACGCAGGGCCTGCATCGCCCAGTGCATTGCGACCAAAGAAGAAGAGCAGGCCGTGTCGACTGTGACCGCGGGGCCTTCGAGACCCAGGGTGTAGGAGACGCGACCGGACACGATGGACGGTGAGGTGCCGGAGCCCTGGAAGCCCTCGAAGTCACCGCCGCCGAGCCGGGCGCCGTAGTCGTTGTACATGACGCCCGCGAACACACCGGTCTGCGTGCCGCGCAACGACACCGGGTCGATCCCGGCGTGCTCGATCGCCTCCCACACGACCTCCAGCAGGATGCGCTGCTGCGAGTCGGTGCCGAGCGCCTCACGCGGTGACATGCCGAAGAAGCCGGCGTCGAACTCGCCCGCGTCGTGCAGGAAGCCACCGGAACGCGAGTAGGTCGTGCCGGGGTGGTCGGGGTCGGGGTGGTAGAGGTTCTCGAGGTCCCAGCCGCGGTTCGACGGCAGGCCGGAGACCGCGTCACCGCCCTCGGACACCAGCCGCCACAGGTCGTCCGCCGACCCGATGCCGTCCGGGTAGCGGCAGCCCATGCCGACGATCACGATCGGGTCGTCCGCGACCGCCGCCCGGACCTCCTGCGGCACCACGACGTCCGCCGCGCCGTCGAACAGCTCGTCGAGCAGGTGCGAGGCCAGCGCGACCGGCGTCGGGTAGTCGAACACCATCGTCGCGGGCAGCCGCAGACCGGTCACCGCGGTCAGCTGGTTGCGCAGCTCGACGGCGGTCAGCGAGTCGAAGCCCAGGTCCTGGAACTGGCGCGTGGCCTCGATCTCGTCACCGGAGGTGTGCCCGAGCACCGCCGCGACCTGGCCGCGGACCAGCTCCAGCACCGCGTCCGAGCGCTCCTCCGCACCGAGACCGGACAGCCTGCGGATCAACGTGCCGGCGGTCTCCGAACCGGAGGCCGCGCGGCGCGTCCGCACCCGGATCAGGCCGCGCAGCAACGGCGGCACCTCGCCGCGCTGCCGCAACGTCGCGAGGTCGAGACGCGCCGGAACCAGTGCGGTGCTGGAGGAAGCCACCGCGCGGTCGAACAGCGCCAGGCCCTGCTCGACGGTCAGCGGCGGCATTCCCGTGCGCGTCATGCGTTCGGCGTCGGCCTCCGAGAGCATGCCGTCACCGGCCCACGCGCCCCAGGCCAGCGAGATCGTGTTCGGGCGGTGCTCGGCGAGCGCGTCCAGGAAGTGGTTGCCGGCGGCGTAGTTGGCCTGCCCGGCGGTGCCCCACGTGCCGGCCAGCGACGAGAACAGCACCAGCGGCACGTCCGGCAGTGCCTGCGCGAGGTTCCACGCGGCGTCGACCTTGGGCGCCAGCACCGGGTGCAGCCGCTCCGGCGTGAGCGACGAGATGACACCGTCGTCCAGAACACCGGCGCTGTGCACGACAGCGGTGATCTCGTGCGCGGCGACCAGGGCGGCGACCTGGGAGGCGTCGGTGACGTCGCACGCCACCACGGAAACGTTGGCGCCCAACGCTTCCAGCTCCGACACGTCACCCGTGCCACGACGGCTGACCAGCACGAGCTCACGCACGCCGTGCTCGGTCACCAGGTGCTTGGCGACGATCTTGCCGAGACCACCGGTGCCGCCGGTGATCAGCACCTTGCTGCCCCACGCGATCGGGGCTTCCTCGATCTCGGCGCGGGCCAGGCGCGGCGCGTAGATCTCGCCGTTCCTGAGAGCGAGCTGCGGTTCCTCGGAGTTGACGGCGGCGGCCAACGCCTCGTTGGAGGCGTCGGTGCCGTCGAGCTCGATGAGCGAGAAACGGCCCGGCGACTCGGACTGCGCCGAACGCACCATGCCCCACACCGCCGCCGACGCGAGGTCGCTGCTGCTGGTGACGAAGACGACGCGCTCGTCGCGTTCTTCCTGCAGGAGACCGAGAACCCGCTCGGTCAGCTCGTGCACGGACGCGACGACGTCTTCGTTGCCCCGCAGGTGGATGACGACGGCGTCGGAGCTGTCCGCGGCGGGGACCGTGACCGGAACCCAGTCGACCTGGAACAGCGAGTCGCGGTCCACAGTGGACTCCGCAGCGACCGCGCGCACCACCAGCGAGTCGACCGAGACGACCGGCTTTCCCGCGCCGTCGACCGCGGCGATGGCGTAGGCGTTGTCGCCGGACCGGGTCAGGCGGACCCGCAACGCGGAGGCACCGGTCGCGTGCAGCGACACGCCTTCCCACGAGAACGGCAGCCCGGCCTCGCCCTCGCCGGAGACGATCGCGGCGTGCAGGGCGGAGTCCAGCAGTGCCGGGTGCAGGCCGAACCCGGCCGGGTCGACGCCCTCGGGCAGCGAGACCTCGGCGTAGACGACGCCGTCCTCGCCGCGCCAGGCTTGGCGCAGCCCCTGGAAGACGGGCCCGTAGTCGAAGCCCATCGCGGCGAAGCTGTCGTAGTCGACGTCCAGGGCGGTGGCGCCGGCGGGCGGCCACACCGCGGTGTCGAAGGCGGTCTCACGGGCGGGCGCGCCGAGGATGCCGATCGCGTGCTGCGTCCACGGCTCGTCGTCGGAACCCTCGGCCCGCGAGTAGATCTTGACGGTGCGGCGGCCGTTCGCGTCGGCGTTGCCGATCCACAGCTGCACCTGCACGCCACCGCGTTCGGGCACGATCAGCGGCGCGGTCAGCGTCAGCTCCTCGACGCGGTCGCAGCCGACCTCGTCACCCGCGCGGATGGCGAGCTCCAGGTAGGCCGTGCCGGGCAGCAGCACCGCGCCGCGCACCGCGTGGTCGACCAGCCACGGGTGGGTCTGGCGGGTGAGGCGGCCGGTGAGCAGCGCGCCGTCCTGGTCGGCGAACGAGACCGTCGCGGTGAGCAGCGGGTGGTGCGCGGCGCCGAGACCGGCGGCGCGCGGGTCGTGGAAGCCGCCACCACCCTTGGGCCAGTAGCGCTTGGTCTGGAACGCGTAGGTCGGCAGGTCGACGCGCTTTGCGCCGGTGTGCGCGAAGTAGGCCTGCCAGTCGATCTTCGTGCCGCGGACGTGGAGGCCGGCGAGCGCCTGGGTGATGGCCTCCTGTTCGTCGCGGCCCTTGCGCAGCAACGGGATCGTGGTGATGTCGTCGGCGGTTTCCTGTGCCATCGCGGAGAGGACGCCGTCCGGGCCGATCTCCACGAACTGCGTGACGCCGTGCCCGGTCAGCCACTTGACGCCGTCGGCGAACCGGACGGCCTCGCGGACGTGGCTCACCCAGTAGCCGGGGGTGGTGATCTGCTCGACGCGGGCCTGCTCGCCGGTGACGTTCGAGACGAGCGGGATGATCGGTGCCTCGAAGGTGAGGTCCGCGATCTTCGCCCGGAACTCGTCGAGCATCGGCTCCATCAGCGGCGAGTGGAAGGCGTGGCTGACGGCGAGCTGCTTGGCTTTGCGATCGTTGAATTGTTCAACAATCCTACGTGCCTCTTGTTCAACACCCGCGATGACGACGCCGGCCGGGCCGTTGATGGCGGCGATGGAGACGCCGTCGGTCAGGTGCGGGGTGACCTCGTCCTCGGTGGCCTGCAGCGCGATCATCACGCCACCTGCCGGGAGCTTCTGCATGAGGCTCGCGCGTGCGGTGACGAGCTTCGCGGCGTCTTCGAGGCTGAACACACCCGCGACGTGCGCGGCGGCGATCTCGCCGATGGAGTGCCCGGCGACGAAGTCCGGCTTCAGGCCCCACGACTCGGCGAGGCGGTAGAGGGCGACCTCGATCGCGAACAGCGCGGGCTGGGTGTTCCTGGTCTGGTCGAGGGCTTCCTGGTCCTCGCCCCAGATGACGTCCTTGAGGTCCGGGCCGAGGTGTTGCAGGACCGCGTCGAACGCCTCGGCGAACACCGGGAAGCGGGCGTGCAGCTCCTTGCCCATGCCGATGCGCTGGGCACCCTGGCCGGTGAACAGGAACGCCTGCTTGGCGCGGGCGGCGGTGCCCTGGATCAGGCCGGGCGCGGGGGTGCCGTGCGCGAGGGCTTCGAGGCCGGCGCGGAGGTCGCCGACGATGGCGGCGCGGTGGTCGAACTGGGCGCGGGTGGTGGCGAGCGAGTAGGCGAGGTCGAGCGGGTCCGCCGCGCCGGACGAGTGGGCGGCGTCGGGTGTCCGGGCGTCGGCGGCGGCCAGCAGCCGCTCGGCCTGGGCCCGCAACGCCTCACGCGACCGGCCCGAGACCAGGAACGGCAGCGCGCCGGCCCGCACGGGCACGGTGTCGCCGCTCGGAATCGATACGGATTGGCGGGCCCCCTGGGGGGAGCCACCCCCCACTCCAATCGTCTCAGAGGGGTCCGACAATTCCGGGGCGGGCGCTTCCTCGATGATCGTGTGCGCGTTGGTGCCCGAGAGGCCGAAGGACGACACGGCGGCACGGCGCGGCTGGCCCGTGGCGGGCCACGGGGTGTTGGAGGTGACGAGGCGGACGGCGCCCGCGTCCCAGTCGACGTGGGACGACGGGGTGTCGACGCCGAGCGTCTGCGGCACGATCCCGGCGCGGATGGCCATGATCATCTTGATCACGCCGGCGACACCGGCGGCGGCCTGGGTGTGGCTGATGTTCGACTTCACCGAGCCCAGCAGCAGGGGTCGTTCCGGCGAGCGCTGGCGGCCGTAGGTGGCGAGCAGCGCCTGGGCCTCGACCGGGTCGCCCAGGACGGTGCCGGTGCCGTGCGCCTCGACGACGTCGATCTGGTCGCTGGTCAGGCGGGCGTTCACCAGGGCGGCCTGGATGACGCGCTGCTGCGACGGGCCGTTGGGCGCGGTCAGGCCGTTGGAGGCGCCGTCCTGGTTGACGGCGGAACCGCGCAGCACGGCCAGCACCTCGTGGCCGTTGCGGCGCGCGTCGGAAAGCCGCTCCAGCACGAGCATGCCGACGCCCTCGGACCAGCCCGTGCCGTCGGCCGAGTCGGCGAACGAGCGGCAGCGGCCGTCCGGGGACAGGCCGCCCTGGCGGGAGAACTCGACGAAGGTGGCGGGGTTCGCCATGACCGTGACACCGCCGGCCAGGGCCAGGGACGACTCACCGGCGCGCAGGGACTGCATCGCGAGATGCATTGCCACCAAAGAAGAAGAGCACGCCGTGTCCAAAGTGACGGACGGGCCGACGAAGCCGAGGGTGTAGGAGATGCGGCCGGAGATCACCGAGTTCGACGAACCCAGCAGCACCATGCCCTCGCCGCCCTCGCCGGGGCCGAGCTGGTAGTCCTGGTTCATCGCGCCCGCGAACACCGCGGTGGCGGAGCCCTTCAGGGTGTGCGGGTCGATGCCCGCGCGCTCCAGGGCCTCCCACGTGACCTCCAGCAGCACGCGCTGCTGCGGGTTCATACCGAGCGCCTCGCGCGGCGAGATGCCGAAGAAGTCGGCGTCGAACTCGCCGGCGCCCTCCAGGAAGCCGCCCTGGTCGCTCGACGACAGCGCGAGCATCTCGGGGTCCCAGCCGCGGTCGGTGGGGAAGGCGCGGATGCCGTGCTCCCCGTTCACGACCATCTGCCACAGATCTTCGGGACTGCGCACCCCGCCGGGGAAGCGGCAGCCGATGCCGATCACGGCGATCGGTTCCGACGCGGCCGCCTCGAGGTCCTGCAGCCGCCGCTTGGTGCGCTGGAGGTCCGTGCTGGCCCGGCGGAGGTAGTCCCGGAGCTTCTGTTCGTTGTCCATCCCTCAACCCATCTCGAGACGCGACCTGCCAGGAATCCTCGCGTCCGAGCGCCTGGCATACCCCTAGAAACGAACAGGGGCGCCCCTGCAGGAGAGGCGCCCCGACGAAAAACACTTCACCAGACGACAGGAAGCTCCCGCAGCGAGTACACGATCGCGCCGTCGCGGAAACGCAGTTCCTCAGCCGGTTTCGCCAGAGCCAAGGTGGGCATGCGGGTGATCAACGTCAGCAGCGCGACCTGGAGCTCCACCCTGGACAGGAACTTCGCGATGCAGCTGTGAATGCCGTGCCCGAACGCCAGCGGCGTGGAGTCCTTGCGCGTGATGTCCAGCGTGTCGGCATCCGCGTACACCGTCTCGTCGCGGTCGGCGGACGACAGCAACGCGATGATGCCCTCCCCCGCCTTGATCGGCTGCCCGGCGATCTCCAGGTCCACTTTGGCCACCCGGCCCACCCCGCACTGCATCACGTTCTGGTGCCGCAACAGCTCCTCCACGGCGCCGACGATCAGGTCCGGGTTCTCCCGCAGCTTCGCCAGCTGCTCGGGATGCTCCAGCAACGTCAGGATGCTCAACGCGATCGACGACGCCGTGGTGTCGTAGCCGGCCGACAACAGCATCATGCCGATGACGACGGCCTCTTCGCGTTTCAGCTCACCCGCGGCCATCTGGTTCGAGACGAGCCGGCCGAGCACGTCGTCGGTGGGCTCTTTCTCCTTCTGGGCAACCAGCTTCGTCAGGTAACCGAACAGAGCACCGGCCGCGGCGTTGCGGTGTGCCTGCGACGACGTGGTCTCGACCAGGGTGTTGATCCACCGGCCGAACGCGAGACGGTCCTTGTAGGGCACGCCGAGCAGCTCGCACACCACGGTCAACGGGATCGGTCGCGCGAAGTGCGTCACCAGGTCGACCGGCTGCGGCAGCTTCAGGATCGCGTCGATCCGCTCGTCCACCAGCTTCTGCGCCGACGGACGGACCTCCTCGGCCTTCTTCTTGGTGAACATGGACATGATCATGCGCCGGTACCGGGTGTGGTCCGGCGGGTCGACCGTCACGAACGCGCCCGGCTGCGGGTCGACCGGGAACAGGTACCGCGGGTAGCCGGGGTTCATCACCTCCGCGGAGAACCGTTCCGTGTCGGCGAGAAGTGCTCGCACGTCCGCGTACCTGGACACCAGCCACGCCGTGTCCCCCGCCGGTGTCGTCACCTTCTGCACCGGCCGCTCGGACCGCAGCCGCGCGTACTCCGGCGGCAGGTCCAGCGGGCGGTGGGGGTCGCGGGCGAACGGGAACGGGCACGCCGAGGCAGGCGACAGGACTTCTTCCGTCATCGCGGGAACCTTCGCTAGGAGGTGCGGAACCGGTTGATCGCGCCGAGGTTTCTGTCCCGTAGCTCGTGGTCCAGCACGCCGAGACCTTCCGACGGCGCCAGGCACAGGACGCCGACCTTGCCCTGGTGGGTGTTGCGGTGCACGTCGAACGCCGCCTGGCCGGTCTCCTCCAGCGAGTACACCTTGGACAGTGTCGGGTGGATCTTCCCCTTGGCCACCAGGCGGTTCGCCTCCCACGCCTCGCGGTAGTTGGCGAAGTGCGAGGAGATGATGTGCTTCAGGTTCATCCACAGGTAACGGTTGTCATACTGGTGCATGTACCCGGACGTGGACGCGCAGGTGACGATCTTGCCGCCCTTGCGCGCGACGAACACGCTGGCGCCGAACGTCTCCCGGCCGGGGTGCTCGAACACGATGTCCGGGTCGTCGCCTCCGGTCAGCTCACGGATGCGCGCGCCGAACCGCTTCCACTCGCGCGGATCCTGCGTGTGCTCGTCCTTCCAGAACCGGTACCCCTCCGCGGACCGGTCGATGATCAGTTCGGCGCCCATCGCGCGGCAGAGCTCGGCCTTGTCCGGTGACGACACGACACAGACCGGGGTCGCGCCGCCGTTCAGCGCGAACTGCGTGGCGTAGGAACCGAGACCGCCGGACGCACCCCAGATCAGGACCGTGTCGCCCTGCTTCATGTTGCCGCCGTTGACCGACACGAGCTGCCGGTACGCGGTGGAGTTGACCAGGCCGGGAGAGGCGGCCTCCTCCCACGTCAGGTGCTCGGGCTTGGGCATCAGCTGGTTCGCCTTCACCAGCGCCAGATCGGCCAGTCCGCCGAAGTTCGTCTCGAACCCCCAGATCCGCTGCTGCGGGTCCAGCATCGTGTCGTTGTGGCCGTCCGGGCGCTCCAACGGCACGTCCAGGCAGTGCGCGACCACCCGGTCACCCGGCTTCCACACCGTCACACCGGGGCCGACGCGCAGCACGACACCGGCGAGGTCGGACCCCACGACGTGGTACGGCAACGCGTGCCGGCCGCCCAGCCGGCGCAGGAACCCGAACGTCGACACCGGCTCGAAGATCGACGTCCACACGGTGTTGTAGTTGATCGCGGACGCCATCACGGCCACCAGCGCCTCACCCGGCGCGAGCTCCGGCGTCGCCACCTCGCGGACCTTCAGAGACCGCCGCGGGTCCTTGTCGCGGGACGCGAGACCCGCGAACATCTCCGCGTCGGCCTCCTCCACGACCACGGCCCGGTAGCTCTCCGGCACCGGTAACGCCTCGAAGTCCCGCGCCACCGCGTCGCCCGATTCGATAGCGCTGAGGATCTCGCTCATGCCCTAGACGGTATGAGAGCGAACGCTAGGGAATGCCCAGAAGAAACTGCGGTCTGCTGGTCCGTGTGCTCGTCAGATTCCTGAACCACCACCTCCGGCCGTACCGGGGAACACTTCTGCTCCTGGTGGTGCTGCAGCTGGTCCAGACGGCCGCGACCCTGCTGCTGCCCACGCTCAACGCGCGGATCATCGACAACGGTGTGCTGCGCGGCGACGCCGGCTACATCTGGGGCACCGGCCTCACCATGCTCGGCGTGGCCGCGGTGCAGATCCTCACCGCGAGCGGCGCGATGCTGCTGGGCTCCCGCACGTCCGCCCTCCTCGGCCGGGACCTGCGGCAGAAGGTGTTCGGCAAGGTCATGAGCCTGTCGGCACGCGAGGTCGACCAGATCGGCGCGCCGTCGCTGATCACCAGGACGGTCAACGACGTCGGGCAGGTCCAGAGCATCGTGCTGACCACCGCGGACGTCGCCGTGTCGGCGATCATCATGTGTGTCGGAGGTGTCGCGCTCGCGCTGGTGCAGGACGTGCCGGTGTCCACGATCCTGATCGCGCTGGTGGCGATCGTGATCGCCGGGCTCGCGCTGATGCTGAAGCGGCTCTCGCCGTTCTACGAGGCCATGCAGAGGTTCCTGGACCGCATCAACCACCTGCTGCGCGAGCAGATCACCGGTGTGCGGGTGATCCGGGCGTTCGTCCGCGACCCGCACGAACGCGGCCGCTTCGACGCCACCAACCGCGACCTCTACCGCACGACGCTGCGGGTCGGGCGGATCATGGCGGCACTGCCGGTGATGGTCATGACCGTGATGAACGCGCTGACCGTCGCGATCATCTGGTTCTCCGGCCACCGCATCGACGACGGCACCATGCAGCTCGGCGCGCTGCTCGCCCTGCTGTCCTACGTCACGCTGATCATCGTCGCGATCATCATGGCCATGCTGGTGTTCACCGAGGCCCCGCGCGCCGCGGTGTCGGCGGCCCGCGTGAACGAGGTGCTGCAGGCGCAGTCCAGCATCACCGTGCCGAAGAAACCCGTCACCGGCATGAACACCCGCGGCCACCTGGAGCTGCGCGGCGCCACGTTCGGCTACCCCGGCGCCGAGAAACCGGTGCTGCGGGACGTCAGCCTCGTGGCACGACCGGGCGAGACCGTCGCGATCCTCGGCAGCACCGGCAGCGGCAAGTCCACGCTGCTGTCCCTGGCGCTGCGGCTCTACGACGTCACCGGCGGCCAGGTGCTGGTCAACGGCGTGGACATCCGCGACCTGGACCCGTTGGCACTGCACAAAACCATCGGGTACGTGCCGCAGAAAGCACACCTGTTCAGCGGCACGATCGCGTCGAACCTCCGCTACGGCAAGGAAGACGCGACCGACGACGAACTGTGGCACGCGCTGGAGATCGCGCAGGCCACCGAGTTCGTCCGCCCGCTCGGTCTCGACGCGCCGATCACCCAGGGCGGCTCGAACGTCTCAGGTGGACAGCGGCAACGTCTCGCCATCGCGCGGACGCTGGTGCGACGGCCCGAGATCTACCTGCTCGACGACTGCTTCTCCGCGCTCGACCTCGGCACCGAGGCCCGGTTGCGCGCCGCACTGGCCCAGGAGCTCGGCCACGCCACCATCCTGCTGGTCACCCAGCGGATCAGCACCGTAGAGGCCGCGTCGCACGTCATCGTGCTGGAGGACGGCCAGGTCACCGGCTCCGGCACGCACGCCGAGCTGATCGCCACCAACCAGACCTACCGGGAGATCGCCGGTTCCCAGCCCGTGGGAGGGGCGCTCCGATGACGCTGCTCGCCGATCCGCCGGCCCCGGCCGAGGTAGAGGACCACCGCGAACCCGGCACCACCAAACGGTTGTTCGGGCTTCTGCTGCCCTACAAGAACAAACTCGCCCTGATCGGGCTGTTGTCGGTCGTGTCCATCGGCCTGAACCTGCTCGGCCCGATCCTGCTCGGCCGTGCCACCGACCTCATCTTCACCGGCCTGGTCAGCCGCACCCTGCCCGCCGGCGCCACCGAGGAGCAGATCCTCGCCCAGCTGCGCGACCAGGGCAAGGACACCCTCGCCAACGTCATCAGCACCGTCACCGTCGTGCCCGGCCAGGGCGTCGACTTCCCCGCGCTCGGCCAGTTGCTGCTGCTCATCCTCGGCCTGTACCTGGTCGGATCGCTGAGCATGCTCGTGCAGGGCCGGCTCGTCACCAACATCGTCCAGCACGCCGTCTACCGGCTGCGCGAGGACATCGACGCGAAGCTGACCCGGCTTCCGCTGGCCTACTTCGACCGCAACCCGCGCGGCGAGATCCTCTCCCGCGTCTCCAACGACGTCGAC
Organism: Lentzea sp. NPDC004782; assembly: GCF_040609115.1. NCBI lineage: Bacteria > Bacillati > Actinomycetota > Actinomycetes > Pseudonocardiales > Pseudonocardiaceae > Lentzea > Lentzea sp. NPDC004782. The sequence goes on along the minus strand of NZ_JBEXJN010000034.1, from coordinate 17,592 downwards.
AACCTGCAGCGCACCGTGCAGCTCTCGATCGGTCAGATGCTCACGTCCGTGGTCAGCGTCGTCGGCGTGCTGACGATCATGCTGGTGATCTCCGTCGAACTGGCCGTGCTCGTGCTGGTCTGCGTGCCGATCGCACTCGTGCTCGCCGCGTGGATCTCCAAGCGCGCCATGCCGAAGTTCGCGCAGCAGTGGCAGTCGACCGGCGCCCTCAACGCCCACGTCGAGGAGATGTACAGCGGGCACGCGCTGATCACCGCGTTCGGCCGCCAGGAGCAGGCGGCGAAGGAGTTCGCCGAGCGCAACGAGATCATGTACCGGTCGTCGTTCAGCGCCCAGGCCATCTCCGGGCTGATCGGGCCGGCGACCCGGTTCATCACCGACCTCAACTACGTGCTGGTCGCCGTGGTCGGCGCGCTGCGGGTGGCGACCGGCAGCGTGTCGATCGGTGACGTGCAGGCGTTCATCCAGTACTCCGGCATGTTCTCCCGGCCGATCATCGACGTCGCGAACTTCTCCGGCCAGCTGCAGTCCGGCATCGCCTCCGCCCGGCGCGTGTTCGAACTGCTCGACGAACCCGAGCAGTCACCGCCGCCCGCCGAGCCCGCGACCGTCTCCCCCGTCCGCGGCCACGTCGAGTTCTCCCGCGTGTCCTTCCGGTACGAGCCGGAGAAACCGCTGATCGACGACCTGTCCCTCACCGCTTCGCCCGGCAGGCTCGTCGCCATCGTCGGCCCGACCGGCGCGGGCAAGACCACGCTGGGCAACCTGCTGCTGCGGTTCTACGACCTCGACGGCGGCCGGATCCTGCTGGACGGCACCGACATCACGCACCTGACCCGCGAGGAGCTGCGGTCCGCCATCGGGCTGGTCTCGCAGGACACGTGGCTGTTCGAGGGCACGATCGCCGAGAACATCGCCTACGGACGACCGGGCGCGACCCGTGCCGAGATCGTCGAAGCCGCCCAGGCCATGTGCGTGGACCGGTTCGTGCGGGCGCTGCCCGACGGCTACGACACCGTGCTCGACGAGGAGCACGGCGGCCTCTCCGCCGGCGAACGGCAGCTCATCACCCTGGCGCGCGCCTTCCTCGCCCAGCCCGCGATCCTGCTGCTCGACGAGGCCACGTCGTCGATCGACACCCGCACCGAGGTGCTGATCCAGCAGGCGATGGCGTCGTTGCGGGCCGGGCGCACGAGCTTCGTGATCGCGCACCGGCTCTCGACCATCCGCAACGCCGACCTGATCGTCGTGATGGACCGCGGCGCGGTGGTGGAACGCGGCACGCACGAGGAACTGATGGCGGCCAACGGTTTCTACGCCCGGCTGTACTCGGCCTGAATCCGATCGTCACCGGGGAGAGGTCGTGTCACGCTGAGCCGCATGACCGCTCCGCGCATCGACACGCCCCTCGGCCCGGTGACGTTCACCGTGCGGTCCGATGTGGACCACGAGGTGGTCGCCGGTCCGGCCGCGCCCGTGCTGCCCGACCACTACCCGCCGGTGACGCTGTGGACCGCGACGTGGCGGTTCCCCGCGGGCAGGCCGGTCAACGGGTTCGAGGTCGTCGCGGGCCTGACGACGACGGGCGCCGAAGGCAGCCCGGACTCCGGTTACCGCCTCGACGCCGTCACGTTCGAGAACGCCACCACCGTGTTGTCCATCGGCGGACCGAACGAGGAACAGCTGCTCGAGGAGTTCGGCCTCGAGAGCAGCGTGTGGTACCTGGACGACCTGACCCTGAGGTGGCGGCTGCCGGCGTTCGAGCCTTCCCGCGACGTCCAGCTCGCCCTCGCGGTGGCCTGGGGAGAGCCGAGCGAGCTCCCGGCGACGTGGTGGGCCGTCGACCTGCCGTAACGGCGATCAGGCCAGCACGAACGGGATCGCGAGGTCGCCCAGCTCGGCGCGCTCCGCTTCGGTCGGAGCGCGCCGTCCCGTTCCCACCAGCAGCACGTCGGCGTCCGGCCACGACGAGGGGAACGGCCCGGCGATCTGCTCCAGCACCTCCCGGCACCGGGCGAGCGCCGCCACAGGCGGACCAGAAGCCCCAGGCAGATGCATCACCAGGTCCAGGTGGTGCAGCGTCCACTCCCAGACGTACGCGCCCAGGTAACCGGACGTGCACAGCACCATGTCCTGCGTGCTGACCTTCAACGTCGGATCGGCCAGCTGTGCGGCCCGCAACGCCGCCTGCCCCACGTCGTCGACGTGGTGCTTCAACATCCACGGCTCGCCGTAGGCCGCGGCGAGCCGGACCGTCAGCTCGGCCAGCGGATCGTCGGACGGCGAACCGGAGACCTTCCAGTACGTCACGGCGTCGTGCGTGACCGGGTCGGCGGTGGGCGTCACCAACGTGATCAGCACGTCCTGCGCGTCGATCACCAGGTGGCACACCAGGTCCCGCACCAGCCAGCCCGCACAGCCCGACGGCCGTTCGAAGTCGGAGTCCGTCAGCTCACCGACCGCGTCGAGCAGCGCCCCCAGCGCGAGCGAAAAAAGATCCACACCCCCAAGCTAACGATGAAGGGCTCCTTCATCCACCTGACGTGGATGAAGGAGCCCTTCATCGGGCAAAAGGCGCCTACCAGCTGGCGGCGGCCAGCAGGTCGCCGTACTCGTGCTCGGTGGCCACGTGCTTGAGGTCGGCCTCCACCATCATCTTCATCAGCGACGAGAAGTCGACCTCGGGCTTCCAGCCGAGCTCACCGCGCACGCGCGTGGTGTCGGCGCACAGGATCTCGACCTCGGCCGGGCGGACCAGCACCGGGTCGATGTAGACGTAGTCCTCCCAGTTGAGGCCGACGTGCTCGAACGCCAGCCGCACGGCGTCGCGCACCGAGTGCATCTCGCCGGTGCCGACGACGTAGTCCTCCGGCTCGTCCTGCTGCAGCATCAGGTGCATGGCCCGCACGTAGTCGCCGGCGAAACCCCAGTCGCGCAACGCATCCAGGTTGCCCAGCGCCAGCTTGTCCTGCAGGCCCTGCGCGATCTTCGCGACGCCGAGCGAGATCTTGCGGGTCACGAACTCCGCGCCGCGGCGCGGTGACTCGTGGTTGAACAGGATGCCGCCGACCGCGTACATGCCGAACGACTCGCGGTAGTTGCGGGTGATGAAGTGGCCGTAGGCCTTCGCCACGCCGTAGGGGCTGCGGGGGTGGAAGATCGTGGTCTCGCGTTGCGGCGTCTCGGCGGCCTTGCCGAACATCTCCGACGACGACGCCTGGTAGAAGCGGATGTCACGGCCGGAGGTGCCGTTGTTGCGGCTGCTGGACAGGCCCGAGACGATGCGGATCGCCTCCAGCATCCGCAGCACGCCCATGGCGTTGACCTCGGTCACGAGCTCGGCCTGCTGCCACGACATCGGCACGAACGAGATGGCGCCGAGGTTGTACACCTCGTCGGGCTGCACCAGGTCCACAGCGGACACCAGCGACGCCTGGTCCATCAGGTCACCGTCCACGAAGGACAGTTCGGACATCAGCCGCGACACCCGCATCTTGCGCGGGTTCGCCTGCCCCCTCATCAACCCCCAGACCTGGTAGCCCTGCCTGAGCAGGTGCTCGGCGAGGTACGACCCGTCCTGCCCGGTGATCCCGGTGATCAGTGCCCGCTTGGTCATCCCGTTTCCTCTCATCACCTTCTACCAAGGTCCGACACGGGACGGACCTGAATCCCTTGCCAAATTAGGGGTTCGGGCACTAGGGGATTCGCCGGAAACGACAGCGGCAACAGCACTTCTGTTGTCGGAAAGAAAGAAATGGCCACCGGCGAACACGTGCACGGAGAATGCGCCGGTCGTGCGTTCCCGCCACTGCCCGACCTCGTCCACCGAGGCCTTCGGGTCGGCGTCACCGGTCAGCGCCGTCACCGGGCACGCCAGCGCCGGTCCCGGACGGTACCGGTAGGTCTCCGCGGCCCGGTAGTCGGCGCGGATCGCCGGCAGCACCATCCGCACCAGCTCCTCGTCGTCGAACACCCGTGCGTTCGTGCCCGCGAGCCGCCGCACCTCGGCGATCAGGCCCGCGTCGTCCCGCAGGTGCACGCGGTCGTCCCGGACGATCTGGGGAGCGCGGCGGCCGGAGACGAACAGGTGGTCCACGGCCACGCGCAGAGCCACCTCGAACGCGACCATCGCGCCCATGCTGTGCCCGAACAGGTGCAACGGCCGGTCACGGGCCAGCAGCGGCGCGATCTGGTCCGCCAGCCCGCGGATGTCGTAGTCCAAAGGCTCTGACCTGCGGTCCTGCCGTCCGGGGTACTGGACGGCGACCAGCTCGCACCGGCCGGAGAAGTCCTGCGCGAACGGCTGGTACCAGCTCGCCGCGCCGCCCGCGTGCGGGAAGCACACCAGCCGGGGCGCGCCGGGAGGTGCCTCGCAGAACCGCCGGAACCACAGTCCGGTATCAACACTGGACGCCACGGCCTCGATGCAAGCACCGTTCGGGCTGAGGAAACGCCTGGAAACAGCTAGCGTGGCAGGCATGGGCAAGTCCCCGGCTGTGGAGCTCGAGGTGGAGGACCGCGTCGTGCGGATCTCCAACCCCGACCGCGTCTACTTTCCCGCGCGCGGCGAGACCAAACTGGATCTCGCGAACTACTACCTGTCCGTCGGTGACGGAATCGTCCGCGCACTGCGGGAACGACCGTGCATGCTGCACCGCTTCCCCGAGGGCGTGACCGGCGAGAAAGTGCACCAGAAAAGACTTCCGCACGGCGCCCCGCCGTGGGTGCGCACGGTGCGCGTGCATTTTCCGCGCTACAACCGGCACGCGGACGAGCTCTGCGTCACGCACCTCGCCGACGTGATCTGGGCCGTGCAGATGTCCACTGTGGAGTTCCACCCGTGGAACTCGCGCGCGGCGGACACGGAGAAGCCCGACGAGTGGCGCATCGACCTCGATCCCGGCCCCTCCTGCTCGTTCGACCGCGTCCGCAGGGTCGCGGGCGTCGTCGAGGAGGTGCTCGCGGAACTGGGCGCGACGGGCTTTCCCAAGACGTCCGGCAGCAAGGGCCTGCACGTCTACGTGCGGATCAAGCCCGATCACGGCTTCTCCGACGTGCGCAAGGCGGCGCTGGCGTTCGCGCACGAGGTCGAACGACGCGCGCCCGACGACGTGGAGACCACGTGGTGGCGCAAGGACCGCGACCCGGCGCTGGTGTTCGTCGACTACAACCAGAACGCCCGCGACCACACGATCGCGAGCGCCTACTCGGTGCGCGGCTTCCCCGAGGCCACCGTGTCCACGCCGATCCGCTGGGACGAGATCCCGGACGTCGACCCGCGCGAGTTCACCATCGCCAGCGTGCCGAAGCGCTACGCCGAGCTGGGCGACCTGCACGCCGGCATCGACGACGCCGTCTGGTCGATCGAGCCGCTGCTGGAGTGGGCCGCCCGAGACGAACTCGAGGTGCCTGATGAACAGTAGCCCGATGAAGTTCTCCAGCCTGGACCAGCCGCTGTTCGGCGGCACGGTCAAGGCGGACCTGGTGGAGTACCTGGACTTCGTGGCCGACCGGTTCGTGCCGGTGCTGGCGGGCCGGCCGTTGTCGGTGTGGCGGGTTCTGCGCGGCCAGGACCCGTTCATGCAGAAGAACGTCCCCAAGTACACGCCCGACTACGTCAAAACCGTCGAGGTCTGGGCGGAGGCGTCGCACCGCAAGATCAGGTACGCGCTGTGCGACGACAAGCAGACGCTGATGTGGTTCGCGAACCAGCGCGCGGTCGAGTACCACGTGCCATTGTTTCTCGGCGACCACCAGACGCACATGGTCCTCGACATCGACCCGCCCGAGGGAGCCGGGTTTGACGTGGTGGTCGAGTCGGCGTTCCTGATCAGGGAAGCACTGGCGAACGCCGGCCTGCGGGGCGCGGTCAAGACGAGCGGCGCCAAGGGCGTGCACATCTTCGTGCCGCTGGACAAGCACGACCCGGACGACGTCGCGGCGGCCACGCGGGCGGTGGCGGCGCGGGCCGAGAAGCTCGATCCCGAGCTCGCCACCACCGCCTACATCCGCGCCGAACGCGGTGGGAAGGTGTTCCTCGACTCGACCAGGGCCTGGGGTGCCACGGTCGTCGCCGCCTACAGCCCGCGCCTGCGCGAAGGCCTGCCGATCTCGTTCCCGGTGCCGTGGGACGACCTGCGGGACGTCAGCCCGGCCGACTTCACCGTCCGGAGCAGGTTCGACGGCGACCCGTGGGCCGAGCTGATGCCGCAACCCCAGCAGCTGCCGCAGGACCTGATCGCGCAGGGCCACACCATCCCGGTCGCCCGCGTCGTCGCCATGCACGAGGGCAAACGCCGCAAGGCTCAGCGCGAACGCGAGAAGTAGGCGGCCAGAGCGGCGGCGAGGGGCAGCGCCAGGTAGGTGACGCTCGTGAACGACAGTTCAGTCGCAGCCACGTACTCGTTGGCGCACAACAGCAATCCGGCGGTGACGGTGAGGTACCCGGCGAACCTGGCCGTGCCGCTGGTCAGGATCACGATCAGCGGAACCACGATCAGGCCGGCCAGGCTCGCGTACCCGACGAACGCCGGGACGCCCATCACGTGGAGAACGGCGTCCAGCAGCAGCAAACCCGGTGCGATGGCGGCGAGCCAGGCCCGTTCCCGCCAGAGCCGGTAGCCCGCCAGCCCGACGAGGACCGTCGCGACGGCCAGGAACGCCACGTCCAGACCGTCGCCGCCGAACGACTTCAGCTTGTCGGCCGAGAAGGCGACCACGAGGATCCCGGCCGCACCTGCCACCACGGCCGCGGCCGCCAGCCACCACGGCCGCGCCTGCCACGCGACCGCCACCACCGTCACGGCCATGCCGAGCAGCAACCACAGGTAGTCCCCGCCGCTGCTGCCGAGCAGCCCGGTCATACCGGCCAGCAGACCGAGGACGGCACCAGGCAGCCAGAGGTGGGCACGGCAGGTCAGCGTGAACATCGCGGCGACGAGCGCCCACGACCACACCGTGCCGAACAGCATTGTGCCGAAGGTGGCATGGTTCAGGTGACTCGGCAGACCACCCCGAACCGTCACGAGGCCGACCACCAGGAGCGTCAGCGCGAGACCGGCGACCAGCCGGGGCGCCGCGCCCACCAACCGGGCAGCCTTCCCCTTCGGAATCGATTCAACCTCGCCCCCTCCGGGGGAGACCGAGGTCCCCACTCCAATCGTCGCACGAGGGGCGGACGGTTTCGGCAGGGAAAGATCAACATCGGCGGGGTTGTCCACAGGCGTCGAGTTGTCCACAGATTCCGGGGTGGGGCTTGACGCGGGACGCATCGGGGAGGCGGGCGCCGGCCGCTCCCCCAGAGCAATGCGCGCGGCCGTCGCCACCATGCGGCTGTCGTCGTCCGAGAGCCGCCGCAGCGCAAGCTGAGCTGCCAGTACGCGTCCCTCGTGCGCCACCGACAGCATCCGGACCAGCGACGGGATCGCTCCGGCCCGCACACCTGGCAACGAGTGGTCGATCGCCTCCTGCAGGTCGGAGGGCAGGGCGGCGGGCACCGACACTGGTCGGGCACGACGGGCGATGCGCAGGTCACCGCGCACGTCGAGCATCCACTTGCCGGGGGTCTGGTGCGGAGTGACGCGGCGGACGCGGTCGTAGACGTACTCATAGAGCTCGTCCAGGCCCACGTGGCCGTCCTGGTCGCGGTCGGCGTCACCGGACTCAAGACCTTCCACCAGCGCCGAGGTGAAGACCGAGGGTTCACCCTCGGAAGCGTCGGCCACCGCCGCGCCCTCGAAGGCGTACTCCATGGACGACGACGCGGTGATCACCACCCGGCCGCTACCTCCGAATTGTTCCTCCAGGTCGACGGATCCACCAGCGCGGGCAACCATTCCACGGCCGAACGCGCCGGAGTAGCAGCAGTCCAGCAGGAGCACGATGCGGCGGGAGCGGGAGCGGTTCATGCGGCGGGCCACGAAGTCCGCGGACACTGCGGTGCCGGCCAGGCGGTTGAGCCTGGTGCGCGAGGTGGCGAAGTGCAGCTCGCCGGCCTCGTCCTTCACGCCGTGGCCGGAGAAGTGCAGGACGAGGAGGTCATCCGGCTCGCGGTCAGCGAAGAAGTCCTCGACAGCCTCGTTGACCTCGGCGGCCGAGGAGTTGATCAGGGTCCGCACGTCGAAACCGCCGATGCGCGGATCGGCCAGCACCTCGCCGAGGCGGGCGGCGTCGTGGGCGGGCGCGCGCAGCGCCGACAGACCGGGGTCGGTGAACTCGTAGCTCGCGATGATCAACGCGTACCGCTTGAAGCGGCGTCTCTCCAGCCACGCCGAGGCCGCAGCGCGTTCCGCTGCCGAGGGCGCGCCGGTCAGTTCCAGGACGTCGCCGTCGGCCTCGACCGTCACGGAACGCTCGCGGCGCTGCCCCAGCCACGACGAGACGGCGGTGATCAGCGCGGCCAGCACGGTCGACTGGGAGATCGTCGTCAGCAGCGTGCCCAGTTCGGTCAGGTCGACGGCTTTGGCGCCCTCGGCGGTCTCCGCGGGAACACTCGCGACGGGCGTGAGCTCCTGCAGCTCGGCCCGCAGAAACGCGGTGAGCTGTTCGATGCGTTCGGCGTCGGCCCCGTCCTCACGAACACGCAAGGTGATGTCTGCCATAGCGGCCTCCCTGTCATTGGAGGTCGCTCACGGGCCCTGAAGCATTACGAGGGGTCGGATCCCCGCCAGGCCGCCCACCACAGGCCCAGCGCGGCCGCCACCACCGTCGCGGTGATCCACCCGGTGAACCCGCTGCCGTCCACATAGGCCCAGAACAGGCCCACGACCGGCGCGGGCACCAGGAACACCGCGTCCACCCGCAGCTGGGCGAGCAGGCCGCGCGGCGCGCGCGTCTCGGGATCGGGCTTCGCGGGGTTGTCGGCACGCCGGCCCCGCGGGTGCTTCGTCACCGGCCGCCCGGACGGGTAGATCGTCACGCCGTCCACCACGGCGACCCGCCCGCCGCGCAGCTCGACGTCCACCGGCGACGGCAGCGTCACGAGCACCGGGTCGTAGTAGACGGGCAGCCAGCGCTCCACCGGGCCGTCGATCTCCAGCCACGACCGCACCATCAGCCCGGACTGCAACCGGATCCGCCGCACGGACACGGTGGCAGCGGCGGCACGCGCACACCGCACCGCCAGGAACACCCGCAGCAGACCGGCGACGAGCACCAGCAGCGCCACCGCGACCGCGAACGTCACGCCGCCGAGCGCGCGATCGGTCTGCAGCAACAGGTCCGCACCCGGAATCACGGCCCGGGAAGGGTTCGCGGGGTCGAACGCCACCTGCGTCTGCTTGCCCACGACCCGGTCGCCGTCCTCGTACGGCACGCGCGCCGAACCCGACGGCCACCGCACCTCGACCGCGCCGCCCGAGTAGGAGACGACGCTGCCGACCTCGCGGGAGGTCATGGACGACAACAGAGCGCGATCGTCCGAATAGGACAGCCATGACAGCACGGCCACCACGAGGCAGACGAACAACACGATCGCCGTGGCGAGAACACCGTGGCGCAGCGCACGAACCCGGAAACGCGGCAAAGCAGACTCCAAACAGAAACGAACGGCCCGGCGGAGAGCCCGCCGGGCCGTTCATCAGTGAACTACATCAGGAGGTGAAGCCCATGTGGATGTAGTCGTACGGGCGGTTCGCGAACGCGACGGCACCGAAGTTCGCCACGTTGCTCTTCACCGCGACCGCGCCGGGCAGCTGGTAGAGCGGCAGCTGGGCGCCGATCTCCCAGATCTTCTTGTCGGCCTCGTTGGTGATCGCGGCGCGCTTGGCGTCGTCGAGCTCACCGTTGGCCTGGTCGAGCAGCTTGTTGATCTCTTCCGACCCGGTGTGGCCGTAGTTCTGGTTGGTGCTGGTCGGGTCGAGGTAGTAGATGCCCTTGCTGTCCGAGATCGGCGTGGCCGAGGCCAGCCAGCGGAAGCCGGTCATGTCGAAGTTGCCGACGTTGACGTACTGCTTGAAGAAGTCGGTCGACGGCACGGCCTGGATGTCGACCTTGGCGCCGATGTCCTTCAGCTGCGACTGCACGAGCTTCGCGATCTGGTCGGACACGGGGTTCGGCGTCGGGATGACGTAGCGGACGACGAGCTCCTTGCCGTCCTTCTTCCGGGTCTCACCGTCGAGCTTCCAGCCCAGCTCGTCGAGCTGCTTCTTCGCGGCTTCCTTGTCGAACGACGCGATGGACGAGTTGTCCTTGTACTCCTTCGTGCCGAGCAGGAAGAAGTGGTTACCGGTGATCTGAGCGTCACCCTTGAGCATCTGGCCGAGCAGCGCCCGCGCGATGGTCTTGGGGTCGATACCGCGCATCAGCGCGACGCGGAGCTTCGGGTCCTTGAGGATCGAGGAGTCCGCGCCGTTGAACGTGATGTGCGTGTAGTCCGGCGTGATCGCCTGACGGATGCTGACGCCCTGCATCCCCTTCGCCTTGGTGAAGTTGTCGACGCTCGAGCCGATGTCGAACCAGTCGATCTGGCCGTTGGCGAGCGCGTCCGCGAGGGCGGGGCGGTCGACCTGGCGGAACGTGATCTTGTCGAGCTTCGCCTTCTCGCCCCACCACGCGTCGTCGCGCACGACGGTGACGGTCTTGGCGGTGAGGTCGATCGTGCCGATCTTGAACGGACCGGCGGTCACCTTCGGCTTGTCGGCCCAGCCCTTGTTGAACTCCTCGACCGAGGAGGACATGGACTTCGGGTAGAGGGGCGAGAACATGCCCATCCACTCGGCGAACTTCTTCTTGAACGTCACCTTGACGTCCTGGTCGGTCGCGCCCTTCTCGACCTTCTCGATGTCCTCGTAGCCGGTGGTGCCGGCGACCTCGTAGGCCTTGTCGGTGCCGCTGAGCGACTTCCACATGGCCTCGAAGTCCTGCCACGACAGCGGGTTGCCGTCCGACCACTTCGCCTTCGGGTTGATCTTGAACTCGAGGACCTCGGGGTCGGTGGACGCGAGCTTCGCCGACTCCAGGTAGTCCTTGTTGACCTCGATGGTCGAGTCGGCCTTCTGCTTGAACAGGTTCGGCATGACCGTGTCGATCATGCGGCGGCCGTCGGCGTTGGTGCCGTCGAGCTGGTTGTAGTTCCAGTTGTCCGGCAGCTGGTCGACCGGCCAGCGGAACTCGCCGCCGTCCTTGACCTTGGAGGCGTCCTGCGGGTTGATGTCCGCCTGACCCACCGTGTTCTCCGCGCCCTTCAGGCCGGAGTCAGTCTTGCTGGGCCCCCCACACGCGGTAAGCGTGAGGGCGACCGCGACCAGCGCGGTCACTCCCACCTTGGTACGTCGACTCACTGTCGTGAACCTCCCTCGTGCCCGGACACCAGTTGCCGGGGACACTGTTCCTTCGTGCTCGCAGGTCTGCTCTGAAGGCGACGGATGCATCAGAGGACCTGACGGATCTGGGCGAAGTGGCAGGCGGCCTCGTGGTCGGGCGCCTGGACCTCGCGCGGCGGTTCCAGCTCGATGCACGTGCGCTGCTTCTCGGGAGGCAGCGAGGCGTGCAGGAAGCACCGGGTGCGGAACCGGCAGCCGGACGGCGGGTTCGCCGGGCTCGGCAGGTCGCCGGTGAGGATGATCCTCTCCCGCTGGCGCTCCTTGACGGGGTCGGGGATCGGGATCGCCGACAGCAGTGCCTGCGTGTACGGGTGCCGCGGTGCGTCGAACACCGAGTCCACCTCGCCGATCTCCACGATCTTCCCCAGGTACATCACGGCCACCCGGTCCGCGATGTGCCGCACGACGGACAGGTCGTGGGCCACGAACAGGTAGGCGAGACCGAGCTTCGACTTCAGCTCCTCCAGCAGGTTGATGACACCCGCCTGGATGGACACGTCGAGCGCGGACACCGGCTCGTCGAGCACGACGAGCTTCGGTTGGAGCGCGAGCGCCCGCGCGATGCCGATGCGCTGCCGCTGACCGCCGGAGAACTCGCCGGGGTAGCGCGACAGCTGCTCGGGGCGCAGGCCCACGAGCCGCATCAGCTCCGGCACCCGGCGGTTGATCTCGTCCTTGCCGTAGCCGTGCACCTGCATCGGCTCGGCGATGACGTCGTTGATCGTCAGGCGCGGGTCGAGCGAGGCCATCGGGTCCTGGAAGACCACCGACATGTCCCGGCGGATCTCGAAGCGGCGCTTGGAGTTCAACGACGACACGTTGGTGCCGAGCACGGAGATCTCGCCGCCCATGGGCTTTTCGAGGCCGAGGATCTCCATCAGCGTGGTCGTCTTGCCGCAGCCCGACTCGCCGACCAGGCCGAGGGTCTCGCCCTCGCGGATGTCGAACGAGATGCCGGCCACGGCGTGCACGGTGCCGACGCGGCGCTTGAACACCACGCCCTTGTTGACCGCGTACTCCTTGACCAGGTTGTCGAGCTCCAGGACGGTCTCGCGCTGCTCGCGCGGCACCTTGGCGATCTCGGCGTCCTCGACGACCTCGGCGCCGAAGATCTCCGCGGCCGCCTCGGCGCCCTCGGCCTCGGTCGCCGCGATCTCACCGGTGCGGATGCACGCGGCGTGGTGCTCGGCCGAGCCGTCCACCTCGATCAGCGGCGGTTCCGCGGTGTGGCAGGCGTCGACGACCATCGGGCAGCGCGGCGCGAACGGGCAGCCCGGGGGCAGGTCCGTGAGCGACGGCGGCTGGCCCTTGATCGGCACCAGCGCCTGCTTCTCGCTGACGTCGAGACGCGGGATCGAGCCGAGCAGGCCGAGCGTGTACGGCATGCGCGGCTGCTGGTAGATCTCGTCCACCTGGCCGGTCTCCACGGCACGGCCCGCGTACATGACCATCAGCCGGTCGGCGAACCCGGCGACGACGCCGAGGTCGTGGGTGATGATCACGATGCCCGCGCCGGTGACCTCCTGCGCGGTCTCCAGCAGCTGCAGCACCTGGGCCTGCACCGTCACGTCGAGCGCGGTGGTCGGCTCGTCGGCGATGATCAGGTCCGGGTCGTTGGCGATCGCCATGGCGATCACCGCGCGCTGCCGCATGCCGCCGGAGAACTCGTGCGGGAACGCCTTGGCGCGTTCGGCGGCGTTCGGGATGCCGACGAGGTCGAGCAGCTCGACCGCGCGCTTGGCGGCGGCCGACCTGGACACCGCGCCACCGCGGTGCACCAGGATCGCCTCGGCGATCTGGTCGCCGACGGTGTAGACGGGCGTCAGCGCCGACAGCGGGTCCTGGAACACCATCGAGATGCGCCGGCCGCGGATCTTCGACAGCTCCGCGTCGGAGCGGCCGATGAGCTCACGGCCCTGGAACTTGATGGACCCGGTGATGCGCGCGGACGAGGGCAGCAGGCCCATGACCGCGAGCGACGACACGGACTTGCCGGAACCGGACTCGCCGACGATGCCGAGCACCTCACCGGGCGAGACCTCGTAGCTCAGGCCGCGCACGGCCCGCACGCGGCCCGCCTCGCTGGGGAACGACACGTGGAGGTCTTCGACCTGCAGAACCGGTCCTTCGACCACCGGGTCGGCCGGCGTGTCGAACAGGATCTCCGAACTGGTCATCAGGCGGCCTTCTCCTCGGTGTCCTTCTTCTCCCGCTTGCGCCCACGCGTGGAGGTGGGGTCGAGCGCGTCCCGCAGACCGTCACCGACCCAGTTCACCGCCAGCACGAACACGACGAGGAAGCCCGCCGGGAACAGGAACAGCCACGGGAAGGTCGTCGCGGACTGGGCGGCGTTGCCGATCAGGGTGCCGAGTGAGACGTCGGGCGACTGGACGCCGAAACCGAAGTAGCTCAGGCCGGTCTCGGCGAGCACCGCCGTCGCGACGTTGATGGTCGCGTCGATGATCAGCAGGGACGCCATGTTGGGCACGATGTGCTTGGCGATGATCCGCCGCGCGGGCTGGCCCATGAACCTGGCCGCCTTCACGAACTCGCGTTCCTTCAGCGTCAGCGTCATGCCGCGCACGATGCGCGCGGTGATCATCCACTGGAACGCCGCCAGCATCAGCACGAGCAGCCACCAGGACTTGCCCCGGAACCACGGGCTGAGGATGGCGATGATCAGGAAGGACGGCAGCACGAGCAGCAGGTCGACCACCCACATGAGCGCCTTGTCGGCGACCCCGAGGAAGTAGCCGGCGGTCGCACCGACGATCGCGGCCACGGTGGTCGAGATCAGCGCCACCAGCAGACCGATGATCAGCGACTTCTGCAGCCCGCGCATGGTCTGCGCGAACATGTCGGTACCGATGTTGTCGGTGCCGAAGATGTGGTCGGCGTACGGCGGCTGCAGGAACGCGGCGTAGTCACGGTCCTCATAGGACCAGTGCGTCAGCAGCGGGCCGATGAAGGCCAACAGGTACATCGCCACGATGATGATCAGGCCGATCAGCGCCAGCCGGTTGCGCATGAAGCGGAGGAACACCAGCCGGCCACGCGTCATCGCCTTGTCCGGCTCGGGCGCGGCGTCGATGGGGCTGCCCGATGCGGCGCCGGTGGTTCCCGCGGAGTCGCCCTCGTTGAGGATCACGGTCACGTCGTCACCTTGTCTAGTTCACGCGGATTCGGGGATCGAGCGCGGCGTACAGCACGTCGGAGAGCCAGCCGGAGAACAGCACGCAGACGGCGATGAACAAGGTCACCGTGGCCGTGATGTTCGTGTCCTGCGCCGAGATGCCGGTGACCAGCCAGTCACCCATGCCGTACCAGGTGAAGATCCGCTCCGTGAACGTGCCGCCCACCACCAGCAGGCCGAAACCGAACGCGAACAGGGTCGCCATCGGGATCAACGCGGTCCGCAGACCGTGCTTCATCAGCGCCTTGCGGCGGGTCAGACCCTTGGCCTGCGCGGTGCGCAGGAAGTCGCTGCCCAGCACGTCGAGCATCGAGGAGCGCTGGTAGCGGCTGTAGTAGGCGACCTGGCCGAGCGCGATGGCGAGCGTCGGCACGATCAGGTGCTGCAGGCGGTCGCCGAGGTGCTCGAACCAGTTGCCCTGGAAGCCGGGCGTCTCCTCGCCGACGACGATCAGGAAGTTGTTGCCGATCGCGTCGTTGACGCCCTGAGCACCGATCTTGAGCAGGTTGCCGAGCACCAGGACCGGCGTCGACAGCAGTATGAAGCTGAACAGGGTCGCGAAGTAGTCGCTGAACTTGTACTGCCGGATGGCGCTGACCACGCCGATCAGCACGCCGAACAGGATGCCGAGCGTGATGCCGAGCAGGAACAGCCGCAGGCTCACGCCGACGCGCCGGCCCAGCTCGTCGGTGATCGGGCGGTCGGCGATGGTCCGGCCGAAGTCTCCCTGAACCACACCACTCATCCAGGTCACGAACCGCTCAGGGATCGGCTGGTCGAGGTGCAGGTCTCGTTTCTTCGCCTCGATCGATGCCGCAGGAGGCGGTGGGTTGCGTTGCTGCAACACCCCGATCGGGTCAAAGGTGACGGAGGCCAACGTGAACGCGAGGAACGTCGCCACGAGGGCGAGCACCACGTAGTTGACCAACCGCCGCAACAGAAATCCGGCCACCCGTGTTCAGTCCTCTCCCCGGTGGTTGCGACGTCGGCGCACTGGATTGCAGTGGACGAGTTGCAAGAGATTAACCGCCGATCCGGCGGACCGCCGCCCACCCCCACCATTAGGCGAGGGCCCACTGACCGGGCCATAGTCACCCATGCGTGGCGGAATGTCGGCGCCAACAGCCACATCAACAGTTGACTCTGGGCAATTGTGTGTCCAAGCGTGACCATTGTGCGTCCAGATCGCTGTATTCACCGTGAACTTCCGTCTCGCAACGGTTACACGTGACGCATCCGGGTGAATGCATTGACCGGAGGTTGTGGGACAAGCAGCGCAATGTGATCGGAAACCGGGCATCACGCTCTGGAGCGCTTTGAACGTGGACGGTTACTGCATCGATGCGGAGGGGATCACGCGACCGTCCAGCGCACCGGCAGCTCGGCCACCCCGCCCACGAGCCGCTCGGCCCGAGGGGTGAGCTGGGCCACGTCCACGGCTGGGCCGAACGT
This sequence comes from Lentzea sp. NPDC004782, assembly GCF_040609115.1. Classification (NCBI taxonomy): domain Bacteria; kingdom Bacillati; phylum Actinomycetota; class Actinomycetes; order Pseudonocardiales; family Pseudonocardiaceae; genus Lentzea; species Lentzea sp. NPDC004782. The sequence goes on along the minus strand of NZ_JBEXJN010000034.1, from coordinate 1,626 downwards.
CTCGAATCGGGTCGCGAGAGCGGTGAAGAGCTCCGTCAGCTCGATCCTCGCGAGCGGCGCGCCGATGCAGAACCTCGGGCCGTGACCGAAGGAGAGGTGCGGGTTGGACTCGCGCGGCACGAACGCGGACGGGTCCGGGAACCGGGTCTCGTCGCGGTTGGCCTGGCCGATGCCGAGCAGGACCAGGTCGCCGCACGGGATGTGGACGCCGTCGATGTCGATGTCGGCCATCGCGTACCGGGGCATGCCGGAGTCCTCGGACGGCGCCGAGATCGGTGACGGGTGCCGCAGGATCTCCTCCACGACGTCCCCGGCGGTGCCGGGGTCCGCGCGCAGCGCGTCCCACTGGCCGGGGTTGAGGCTCAGCAACATGACGCCGCGGTCGATGGCCGCGACCGTCGTCTCGTGTCCCGCGAACAGCAGGCCCGCGCTGAGCGACGCGACCGTCTCGTCCTGGCCGGGCGGGGCGGCTTCGATCAGCCGGGTGATGACGTCGTCGCCCGGTTCCTTCTTCTTCCGCTCGACGAGCTCGCCCATGTAGGCCCAGAGGCCGGCTGCGCCCTCCTGGGACTTCCGCGGGTCGTTGAGCGTGCCGACCGCCTCCGACCAGCGGCGGAACTTCTCGCGGTCCTCGTACGGGACGCCGAGCAGCTCGCAGATCACCACGACGGGCAGCTTGAACGACACGGCCTCGTGGAAGTCGGCGGGCTGAGGCTGCCGGACGAGGTCGTCGAGCAGGCCGTCGACGAGGTGCCGCACCCGTGGGCGCAGCGCCTCCATGTTCCTGGCGGAGAACGACGGCGTGAGCATCCTGCGCATCCAGGCGTGACGCTCGTTCTCCTCTTCTTCCGTGGCTTGGTGCGGTTTGCCGAGCAGCACCGCGTCCGTGAACTTCGGCGCGTTGTCCGGGTCGGCGTGGCCGCGACCGAGCCTGCGGTCCGCGAGCAGCGTCTTCACCAGGTCGTAGTCGGTGACGAGCCACGCCGGGTCGCCCGCGGGTGTGGTCACGCGCTTGATCATGTGATCCCCCTAATCCGTCGCATACGACGCGTCGCATCCAACGTACACTCCGGCCATGGCCGACAACACCGCTTTCCGCGACGCCGAGGCCGTGATGACGCATTTGCGCGCATTGCGGCAGGAGCTGCTGACGACGTCGATGGAGCCGTCCGGTGACCGCGAACGCAGCGGGCTGACCACACCCCAGGTCAGCGCCGTGCACTCGTTGCTCACGGTCGGCCCGGCCACGGTGACCGAACTGGCGCGGCGGCTGAACCTCTCGCACAGCACGACGTCGGGGATCGTGGACCGGCTCGAGGCACGCGGCCTGGTGTCACGGGAGCAGGACGCGAACGACCGCCGCTACACGCGGGTGCGGGTGACCGCGCCGGTCAAGCAGTACCGGCAGGACCTGTCGGACGGGCCGTACGGACGGCTGACGCTCGCGCTGCAGGGCGCTTCCCCGGCCCAGCGCAAGGCCGTGCTCGACGGGCTGGAGACGTTGCGGGCCTTGCTGGTCAGGTGAGGTGGATGAAGGGCGCCTTCATCCAAACCAAGGGGGTGTATGGGGCCGTGAACCACCAAAAATGCCCCGGGGGGGGTTTGGGGAGGGGGGCGAAGGGTGGC
>NZ_JBEXJN010000033.1:0-99155 GCF_040609115.1 Lentzea sp. NPDC004782 | reverse complement strand
GTTTCCCTGGAGGAAACGCAGGGCCCCCGCGTTACTTTCAGACCGGGCGGAAGCTCGGTTCCGCGGTCGAGACCGTGACGCTGTTGAGAAGGCGTTCGAGGGCTGCCTCGACGTCTTCCTTCCAGGTGATGGCGCTGCGCAGCTCCAGGCGCAACCGGGGCCAGCGGGGGTGCGGCCGCACGGTCTTGAAGCCCACGCTCGTGAGGAACTCCGCGGGCGTGACGCAACTGCGCTCTTCTTCGTCCGGGCGCATGTCGCCGAACGCCTCGATGGCCTTCACGCCACGACGCGTCAGATCCTTCGCCACGGCCTGGACGAGCACTCGCCCGAGTCCTCCCCCTCGGAACTCCGGGAGGACCTCCAGCGACGTCATGAGGACGGCGTCCGGGCTCACGGGAGACGTGGGGAACGCGGAGCTGCGCGGAACCGCGGCAGGAGGTGCGTAGAAGACCGACCCGGCGGGAATACCGTCGCAGTAGATGAGGCGACCGCACGAACCCCATTCGAGCAGGACGCTGGAAACCCAGGCTTCCTTCTCGAACTCGGTGTCGCCGTACTCCTCGGCCTGTTCACGCAGGTGAGGGGCGAGCTCCCAGTAAACGCACGTCCTGCTGTGCTTGGAGAGATGCTCCAGGTTGTCCAGCGTGACGCCCACAACGCGTCGCGACACCCCGACCTCCACCCCTTTGGCACGCACAGCAGACCCGTACGAGGGTAGGCGAATGTGACGGAACCGGGAAGGCACGTGCCCTGAACGGGACGACGGTTACACTCGCTCGGGACATTTCCCATTCAGGAGTCCCACATGACGATGCCCGGACAGCCCGCCAAGCAGGGCCCCAGAAGCCTGGACCCCCACCTCCGCCGCTACGCAGCGCGCACGGCGGGGATGACGGCATCGGAGATCCGGGCACTCTTCGCGGTGGCATCGCGTCCCGAGGTGGTCTCGCTGGCCGGCGGCATGCCGCACCTGGCCGCGCTGCCGTTGGAGTCGCTGTCCGCGGAGATCGGCGACCTGGTGGCCTCCGAAGGCCTGGTGGCGCTGCAGTACGGCTCCGCGCACGGAGTTCCGTTGCTGCGCGAGCAGATCTGCGACGTCATGGCACTGGAAGGCATCAACGGACACCCGGACGACGTGGTCGTGACCGTCGGCTCGCAGATGGGCCTCGACATGGTCACGCGGATCTTCTGCGACCCCGGTGACGTGGTGATCGCCGAAGGGCCGTCGTACGTCGGCGCGTTGGGGTCGTTCACCGCGTACCAGGCGCAAGTCGTCCACGTCGCGATGGATGCTGACGGGCTCGTGCCGTCGTTGCTGCGCGAGGCCCTTGAGGCGTGTAAACGCGCTGGTCAGCGGGTCAAGTTCCTCTACACGATCCCGAACTTCCACAACCCGGCCGGCGTGACGCTGGCGGTGTCACGGCGGGCCGAGATCCTGGAGATCTGCCGGACCTACGGCGTGCTGGTCGTGGAGGACAACCCGTACGGGCTGCTGGGCTTCGACGGGCAGACGTACCCGGCGCTGCGGTCGATGGACCCCGACAACGTCGTGTACCTCGGGTCGTTCTCGAAGACCTTCGCGGCCGGCCTGCGGGTCGGCTGGGTGCTGGCGCCCCACGCGGTGCGCGAGAAGCTCGTGCTGGCGGCCGAGTCGGCCACGCTGTGCCCGCCGACGCTGAACCAGATGATCGTGTCGCGGTACCTCTCGACCCAGGACTGGAAGGGTCAGATCAAGACCTACCGCGAGGCGTACCGGGACCGTCGGGACGCGGCGATCTCGGCTCTCGAACAGCACATGCCGCAAGGTTCCACGTGGAACATTCCCGACGGTGGCTTCTACGTCTGGGTGACGGTGCCCGAGGGCATCGACACGAAGGCGATGCTGCCCCGTGCCGTGACGGCTCGCGTGGCCTACGCGTCCGGCACCGGGTTCTACGCGGACGGCTTCGGCTCGCGCCAGCTGCGGATCTCCTACTGCTACCCGACGCCGGAGCGCATCCGTGAGGGCGTCCGCCGCCTGGCGAACGTCATCGAGGACGAGATGCAGCTGCACGCGACGTTCGGGGCGACGCCGGGCCGCCAGCTGTCCGGCCCGCAGACCCCGTCGCCCGACACCGCCTGATCTTTCCTTTGGAGTTGTGCTGTGGCTGACCGCATGGTCGCTGTGCTGTCCGGTGGGCTGTCCCACGAACGCGAGGTCTCGATCCGCTCCGGTCGCCGTCTGTCGGCTGCCCTGCGGTCGGTGGGCGTGACGGTGGAGGAGTGGGACGCCGACTCGTCCTTGCTGACCCGTCTTCGCGCTTCACGTCCGGACGCCGTCGTCGTCGCACTGCACGGTGGCGAGGGTGAGAACGGGTCGGTGCAGGCGATCCTGGAGATGTTCGGCGTGCCGTACGTGGGCACCGACTCGCGGGCGTGCCGTCGTGCGTGGGACAAGCCGACCGCGAAGGCCGAACTGGCCCGCGCCGGGCTGACGACGCCGGAGTGGGTCGTCCTGCCGCACGCGACGTTCCGCGAACTGGGCGCCAAGCCGGTGCTGGACGCGATGGTGGAGACCCTCGGCCTCCCGCTGATGCTGAAGCCGGACCAGGGCGGCTCCGCGCTGGGCGCCCAGGTGGTCCGCGACGCCGCAGACCTGCCCGCCGCGATGGTCGGCTGCCTGGCGTACGGCGAGACGGTGCTGGCCGAGCAGTTCATCTCCGGCGTCGAGGTGGCCGTGACGGTGGTCGACGGCCAGGACGGCCCCACGGCGCTGCCCGCGGTCGAGATCGTGCCGGAGAGCGGCGTGTACGACTACACCGCGCGCTACACCGCCGGCCTGACCGACTTCCACGCGCCGGCACGGCTGGAGCCCGCCTCCGCCAAAGCGGTGGGGGAGCTGGCCGTGGCGGCGCACCGGTTGCTCGGGCTGCGAGACGTCTCGCGGACCGACGCGGTGGTGGCCGAGGACGGCACCGTCTACTTCCTGGAAGTGAACGTGTCGCCCGGACTCACCGAGACGTCGTTGCTGCCGATGGCCGTGGAGGCGGCGGGGCAGTCGCTGGGCGAGATCTACGCGGGTTTGATCGAGCGCGCTGTCGCTCGTTGATCTCTTCTCATAGGTGACGCCCCGTAGCCGCATCGGCTGCGGGGCGTCATCGTCACCGTGACATAAGGCCCGTGGGTGATCCTATGGGCCTATTCCGATGCCCGAATTGTCGTTTCTGGGCTCATCAGTCCGATGATCCGTTCAAGATCGTCAACTGACCCGAACTCGACGACGATCCGGCCCTTTCGCTGCCCGAGTTCGACCTTCACGCGGGTGTCGAAGTTGTCCGAGAGGCGCTCGGCGAGCTCCTGCAGACCGGGCGCGTGCATCTGCTTGCGCGGAGCGGCCTTCTCCTTCTTCGGCCTCTCGTTCTTGGCGAGCGTCACCGCTTCTTCTGTCGCACGGACCGACATGCCCTCCGCGACGATCTTGGCCGCGAGGTCTTCCTGCGCGCCGGCGTCGTCCAGCCCGAGCAGTGCGCGTGCGTGACCGGCACTCAGCACACCAGCCGCCACCCGTCGCTGGACGGGGAGGGGGAGCTTGAGGAGGCGGATCGTGTTCGTGACGACGGGGCGGCTGCGGCCGATGCGGTCCGCGAGCTCCTCGTGCGTGACCCCGAACTCCTCCAGCAGCTGCTGGTAGGCCGCCGCCTCTTCGAGCGGGTTGAGCTGAACGCGGTGGATGTTCTCCAGCAACGCGTCGCGCAGCATGACGTCGTCGGCGGTCTGCCGCACGATCGCCGGGATGGTCTTGAGCCCGGCCTGCTGCGTGGCCCGCCACCGGCGCTCGCCCATGACGAGCTCGTAGGTGTCGTTGCCGAGCTCGCGCACCACGATCGGCTGCATGAGCCCGAACTCTTTGATGGAGAACGACAGCTCGTCGATCGCGTCCTGGTCGAACACCTGGCGCGGCTGCTTGGGGTTGGTCTTGATCGCGGTGACCGCGACCTCGCGGTACACCGCCCCCGCGACCTCGCCGACCGGCTTGGTCTTCGTCGCCGCCGCCCCGTTGCCGGCCGCGGCGGGCCGGATGGTGCTGGGCGCACCGGGCGGAGGACCCTGCGGGATCAACGCGGCCAGGCCGCGCCCGAGTCCGCCCTTGCGCTGCTCCGTCATGCGCCCTCCTTCTTCGCCCCGCGCACAGCAATCTCCTTGGCGGCGTCGAGGTAGCTCATCGACCCGCGCGAGCCCGGGTCGTACGTCAACACCGTCTGTCCGAATCCTGGCGCCTCGGAGACCTTCACGCTGCGCGGAATCACCGTCTTGAGGGCAACGTCGCCGAAGTGACCGCGCACCTCGCTGGTCACCTGGTCGGCGAGCTTCGTCCGGCCGTCGTACATCGTGAGGAGGATCGTCGAGATGCCGAGATCCGGGTTGAGGTGCTGCTGCACGAGCTCGATGTTGCGCAGCAGCTGGCTCAGACCCTCCAACGCGTAGTACTCGCACTGGATCGGGATGAGCACCTCCTGGGCCGCGACCATCGCGTTGACGGTCAGCAGGCCGAGGCTCGGCGGGCAGTCGATGAAGACGTAGTCGGGCTGCAGCTGGTCGAGCGCCTCCGGGCTCAACGCCTCCTTGAGCCGCGACTCACGGGCGACCATCGAGACGAGCTCGATCTCGGCGCCGGCGAGGTCGATCGTGGCGGGGACGCAGTAGAGGTTCGGGGACGTCGGGCTGACCTGAGCGGCCTCGGCGATCGAGATCTCACCGATGAGCACCTCGTAGACCGACGGCGTGCCGGAGCGGTGCTCGACCGAGAGCGCCGTGGAGGCGTTGCCCTGCGGGTCGAGGTCGATCACGAGCGTCTTGAGCCCGTGGATCGCGAGCGCCGCGGCGAGGTTCACCGTGCTCGTCGTCTTGCCGACGCCACCCTTCTGGTTGGCGACGGTGATGACCCGCCGGTGAGCAGGTCGGGGGAGAAGTGACTCGTCGGGGTGCAGCACGCTTGCCGCACGAGCCGCCTCTTCTGCAATCGGGGTCCACACCACGGCGCTGTCATCTCCGTTGTTGGTCGACTTCGGCTTCTGCTGGGGTTCGGTTTCACGTGGAACATCGGCGGCCTGAAACTCCGGGTACACGCTCACCGATCCCTCCTCGTCTGGCGCTCGACGATCAGCACAGTCGTCGGCACCTCAAGTACATCCGCTCCCACGACGACCACCTCGCCGTTGACGCCACCCATGCGTGCCACGGCAGCCCCGTCGCGGTCAAGCTCCTCCTGCGCGCGCTCACCCTTGAGCGCCACCATCCGTCCGCCACCCTTGAGGAGCGGAAGGCACCACTTCGCCAACTTCTCCAGCGGAGCCACCGCACGCGCGGTGACCACGTCGCAATTCTTCAACTGAGCCCGGACCGGCCCCTCCTCGGCCCGGCCGCGAAGGACCGTCACGTTGTCGAGGCTCAGCCGGTCCTTCACTTCCTCAAGCCAGGCGATGCGACGCGCCATCGGCTCCAGCAGTGTGACCCTGAGGTCCGGCCGCGCGATGGCCAGGGGGACACCCGGCAACCCCGCCCCAGACCCCACGTCCGCCACGCGTGCGTTCGGCTCGATCACCCGCTCGACCACCGCCGAGTTGAGCACGTGCCGATCCCAAATCTTGTCGACCTCGCGAGGACCGATCAGTCCGCGTTCGACGCCATGCTCCTCCAGGAGCCAGACGAACTCGGCAGCACGATCCAAGTGCTCGCCGAATACGAGCTTCGCGTTGTCGGGCAACTCCCCGGCCATGTTCTCCGTCCGTGAGCGTTTCACGTGAAACCACGCGGCGGCGACGTTCCGGCGGCCGGTGGAAAAGCTGGCGAATGCCAGGGGACCATCATGACGGATCGACCGTGCGCTCCGCCAAATCCTGAGCGCCGTTTCACGTGAAACTTGGGGGAAAGTTGCGTCCGACCATCTTCACCGTGGCTCACGACGGGCCAGGGACTGTTTCGACGATGGCTCATCCGGCTGGCGGTGCGCTCCTCGACGTCAAAGTTCGGGGGCTGCGGCGACTCGGTGTTGACGTCCTCGTGTCGGCACAGACCGATGAGGAGCGGGTCGAGTGCGACCTCGTGCACGAGGCGGATGTGGTCGCTGCGGCGGGGATGCGGTTCGTCAGCTTTCCGATCGAGGACCGAGGCGTGCCTGGGATCGTGGAGGCTGTTGCCGCAATGGAGCCGATCTACGCGATGTACCGGCGTGGGGCCCATGTGGTGTTCCACTGTTGGGCTGGGATTGGGCGATCCTCGTTGTTGGCCGCGTTGTTGTTGGGGATGGACGGGGTGGCGCCTTCGTCAGCCTGGAGGTTGATCTCGGCGGCTCGGGGGTTTGACGTTCCGGACACGGTCGAGCAGGAGAGATGGCTGGGGGAGTGGTGGGCCGGGCGGATGTTTCACGTGGAACGGTGACCGAGGCTCGGCGCTGCCGTTGGGTGGATGCTCACCACGCTTGCGGAACTTCTAGGCGCGCTCACGTCGTGTCGACATGTCACGGCCCGGGACGGCAAACGGCCCCTGGTTCCGGAGGGAACCAGGGGCCGTGAGCGGAAAGCGTCAGGGCTTGGGGAAGATGATGACCCGCCGCTGCGGCTCCTCGCCCTCGCTCTCGCTGTGCACGCCTGCGATGGCGGCGACGGCGTCGTGCACGACCTTGCGCTCGAACGGGGTCATCGGGTGCAGGCGGGCACGCTCGCCGGAAGCCAGCACCTTCTCCGCGGTCGAGCGGCCGAGCTCGGCCAGCTCCGCGCGACGGCCCGCTCGCCACTGGGCGATATCGAGCATCAGGCGGGAGCGAACGCCCGTTTCCTGCTGCACGGCCAGGCGGGTCAGTTCCTGGAGGGATTCGAGGACGTTGCCTCGGGGGCCGACCAGCTTGGACAGGTCCTCGCCGCCGTCGATGCTGACGACGGCACGGCCACCTTCCACGTCCAGGTCGATGTCGCCGTCGTAGTCGAGCAGGTCCAGCAGGCGCTCGAGGTAGTCGCCGGCGATGTCGCCTTCCTGGACGAGCAGGTCTTCGGTCTTGCTCTGCGACTGCGGCTCGGCCGAGGCGTCGGCCTCAGCCTCGGCCGGCGACGACGCCTCCACGTCGTCGGTCGCCTGCAAGGTCTCCGACACGATGTCTCCTCTCCGGGGCAGAAGCCCGAAATCAGCGGCGCTTCTTGTTGCCCGGCTTCTTGCTGGTGGATCGGCCTGAGATCAGGCCGGGAATCTCGGTGTTGGAGCTGCTGCCGTTCGTGTCCGCGGAAGCGGAGGGGCCGCCGGGGCCCGCGGTCGGCATGCGCTTGGCTCCGTTGGCCGGTTTGGCGCCGGGAGCGGGCTTCTTCGGGTTGACCGGCTTGGCGCCCGGCTTCGGAGCGAGGGCCTGGCGGGTCTCGACGGCCGCGGCCTTCTTCGTCTCTTCCTCGGCGTCGATCTTCTTGTAGACGATGTGCTGCTGGCCGAGGGTCCACGCGTTGTTGGAGAGCCAGTACAGCAGGATCGCGACGGGGAAGAAGAAGCCACCGACGAGGACGCCCAGCGGGAAGATGTAGAGCGTCAGCTTGTTCATGATCGCCGTCTGCGGGTTGTCCAGGGCGGTCTGGTTCTGACGGGCGACCGAGTGGCGGGCCGTGAAGTGGGTCGCGATGGACGCCACGATCATCAACGGCACGGATACAAGGATCACGTTCGTGCGTTCGGTGCCGAACTGGGCGAGCTGCTCAGCGGGCATCGAAATGAAGGTGGAGAGGTTCGCGCCGAAGAGCTTGGCGTTGACGAACGACTCGACGCCCTTCGCGTCGAAGAAGTAGACCTCTCCCCAGCCGGGCTTGAACGAGCGCAGCACGTGGAACAGACCGATGAACACCGGAACCTGCACCAGCATCGGCAGGCAGCCGCCGAGCGGGTTCACGCCGTGTTCGGCCTGGAGCTTCTGCATCTCCTGCGCCTGGCGCTGGCGGTCGTTCGGGTACTTCTTCTTGATCTTCTGCATCTCCGGCGCGAACTCCTGCATCCGCCGCATGGAGCGCACCTGGCCGACGAACGGCTTGAAGAGGATGGCACGGAGGGTGAAGACCAGGAACATCACCGACAGCGCCCAGGCGAAGCCGCTCGACTCACCGAAGATGTGGCCGAAGACCCAGTGCCAACACCACAAGATGAAGGACACCGGGTAGTAGATGAAGTTGAGCACGGAGCTACTCCTCGGTGGATACGTCGGGGACCTGCCGCCTCGGCGGAACGGGGTCCAGGCCTCCAGGGTGCCAGGGTCCGCAGCGCAGCAACCGGCGGATGGTCAGCCAGGTTCCCCGCAGCGCACCGTGGACGGTCAGAGCTTCCACCGCGTACGCGCTGCAGCTCGGGTAGAAGCGACAGGTCGGCGGCAGCAGCGGTGAGATGAACTTCCGGTAGAAGTGCACCGGCAGCAGCGCGACCTTCGCTGGCAACGTCGTCATCGCAGCACCTTGCGCAGGGCGGAGGAGAAGTCGGCGGCGAGCTCCGAGCTCGACGCCTCGGCTGCCGGTGCCAACGCCCGAACCACGACGAGAGTTCCCGGTGGCATGTCCGCCAGGCAGGGACGCACGATGTGGCGCAGGCGCCGGTAGACGCGGTGGCGGACCACCGAGTTGCCAACTGCCTTGCTCACGACGAAGCCCACCTTGGACGAATCCAAGGTGGGCACGTCTGGCGTCAAGGCGTGGACGACCAACCGGGGTCGTCCGGCGCGGCGGCCTCGGCGGACCACCAGGCCGAAGTCCTGGCTGCGGGTGAGCCGGGCGGCCGGTGGGAGCACGACGACGCTGCGCTTACCAGCCGCGATCAGGCGGACAGGCGGGCACGGCCCTTGCTGCGGCGCGCGGCCAGAATGGCGCGGCCGGCGCGGGTGCGCATGCGCAGCCGGAACCCGTGCGTCTTCGCGCGGCGGCGGTTGTTGGGCTGGAAGGTGCGCTTACCCTTGCTCACGGTCGGTTCTCCCGTTGCTTCACTGCTGACAAAGCCTGTGTGGTTGTCCCCGATGGCAGTGGACGTAGGCGCGCGAAAGGCGCCCGTCGCAAGCGGGAGACTCGTACGAGGGTACGCACCCCCGGGTGCGCCGACCAAATCGGGGTGGCCGATGCCACGTCTTGTGAGGCGTGCCGGGCCTTGTTACCGTTCTCCCCTCGCGCATGCCGGGCCGGCGTGGGAGCCGCCATCGCACCGGCAACACAACGCACCGTTTAGTGCACAGTTGTGGATAACTCTGTGGATGCCTCTATTCTCCGTGTCCACATGTGGAGTCATGGGCTCCAGTGGAGGGGAGGGGAGCGCGGAGGTGTCTAGCCAGCAGGTCGACCTTGGTCTCGTGTGGGCCGAGGTGGTGCAGGAGCTCGCCACGAGCCACCTGTCCCCTCAGCAGCGCGCGTGGATGAGGGTCACCCGTCCGATCGGTTTGCTCGACGGAACGGCCCTGCTCGCGGCCCCGAGCGATTTCGCGAAAGAGGCGATCGAACGCGCGTTGCGCGATCCGATCACCGACGCACTCTCCCGCAGGCTCGGCCGCACGGTCTCCCTCGCGGTGAAGGTCGACTCGCCGGAACCGGCGAGCCCGCCGACCACGCCCATCCCGGTGCAGACCGTCCAGTCGGTGCCCAGCATCTCCAACGGCGACACGCCCGTGTCCGTGATCACGGACGACGCGGTCGCGGGTGTTGCGACGAACACTGACGCGGCAACCGAGAACGCGGACTCGGAAGAGGTCGACGAAGCCGGCGACGCCCTCGCCGCCGTCACCGAGATCTGGCCGACGTTCAACACCGCCAACACGGCGGGGGCGGCGACGCCGAACGGGAACCTCCCGTACACCAGGCCCGCCAACCCGTCGCCGTCGCAGACCCGGCTGAACGAGAAGTACAACTTCGACACGTTCGTCATCGGCGCCTCGAACCGGTTCGCGCACGCCGCGGCCGTCGCGGTGGCCGAGGCTCCCGCCCGGGCGTACAACCCGCTCTTCATCTGGGGTGAGAGCGGCCTCGGCAAGACGCACCTGCTGCACGCCGTCGGGCACTACGCCCAGCGCCTGTTCCCCGGCATGCGCGTGCGGTACGTGTCGACCGAGGAGTTCACCAACGACTTCATCAACTCGCTGCGCGACGACCGCAAGGTCGCCTTCCAGCGCCGCTACCGGGACATCGACGTGCTGCTCGTCGACGACATCCAGTTCCTGGAGGGCAAGGAAGGTACGCAGGAGGAGTTCTTCCACACGTTCAACACGCTCCACAACACGAACAAGCAGATCGTGGTGTCGAGCGACCGGCCGCCCAAGCGGCTGGAGACGCTGGAAGACCGCCTGCGCACGCGGTTCGAGTGGGGTCTGATCACGGACATCCAGCCGCCCGAGCTGGAAACCCGCATCGCGATCCTCCGCAAGAAGGCGGCGCAGGACCGGCTCGCGGCCCCGGCCGAGGTGCTGGAGTTCATCGCCGCCCGCATCGAGCGCAACATCCGCGAACTGGAAGGCGCGCTCATCCGCGTCACGGCGTTCGCGTCGCTCAACCGCCAGCCGGTCGACGTCCAGCTCGCCGAGATCGTGCTGCGCGACCTGATCCCCGACTCGCACGCACCGGAGATCACCGCGCCGACGATCATGGCGGTCACCGCCGAGTTCTTCGGCGTCACGATCGACGACCTCTGCGGCCCGGGTAAGACGAAGGCGCTCGCCCAGGCGCGGCAGATCTCCATGTACCTGTGCCGCGAGCTGACCGACCTGTCGCTGCCGAAGATCGGGCAGACGTTCGGCGGCCGCGACCACACGACGGTCATGCACGCGGACAAGAAGATCCGCAAGGAGATGGCGGAGCGCCGGCGGATCTACGACCAGGTGCAGGAACTGACGTCGCGGATCAAGCAGCGCGCCCGCCACGCACCCTGATCCAACCCGGGTACGCCGAGGGGTCCTCCACGACGGAGGGCCCCTTTTTCGTTGCACACGCGGCATCTCCGCGCACGCGGGGAACACACGCGGGGTCCCCGCGTGCGGCACTAGCGCACGAAAGGCCCCCGCGTGCGGTCGAGCAAACGTGCCGCACGAGCCGTACGCGCGCGCTCGAACCCGGGTGGAGTCGAGGGGTGCTCGGCCACGCGGAGGGGCTTACTGTTTGCGGTCCGCACTCGAAGGGGTGGGGACAACTGGAAAAGTTTGTGGCCCCGGCCACGATCTGGCCACAGAAGCCTGTTGAACACCCGGGTACAACTGCGCCGCACCCGGGGACGCACCCGGGGACAACTGTGGACGATCTGTGGATCGAGAGGTGTGCACAACCGGCTGTCCCCGGGTGCGCCGATCTGTCCCCGGGTGCCATCCCCCCTTAGTCCACATGGACGGTGGGCCTCCGACCTGCGCGTTCAACGGCTGTCCCCACAATCCACAGCCCTTACTGTTACTGCTGTTGATCTCTTCCAAGAAGAACTTCAAAAGCAAAACAGCGGGGGACAGCTCCCGGGGATCGGTGCCCGAACCCCGAAGTGACGGGGAGGGCCAGGACGCTCTACGGTGGATGCTCCGCCCTCGGAGTCGAGAAACCGACCTCGAGGGACGAGGCTCCCCGACCCCCACTGGAACGTTGCTGTGGTTGGGCTTGTCGACTGTCGAGGAAAGGACGCCTCATGAAGATCCGCGTCGAACGCGACGGCCTCGCCGACGCTGTCGCCTGGGTCGCTCGCAGCCTTCCGTCCCGTCCGCCGGTCCCCGTGCTGGGCGGCGTGCTGCTCGACGCGGAGTCGGAAGAGTCGCTGACGGTCTCGGGATTCGACTACGAGGTCTCGGCCCAGGTCGGCGTCCCGGCGACGATCGCCGACGGCGGCCGCGCGCTCGTCTCCGGTCGTCTGCTCGCGGACATCACCAAGGCGCTCCCGAACCACCCGGTCGAGATCGCCGTCGACGGCGCTCGCATGATGATCAGCTGTGGCAGCGCCAGGTTCAGCCTCCCGACGATGCCGGTCGAGGACTACCCCGCGCTGCCGTCGATGCCGCAGCTCATCGGTGAGCTTCCCGGTGAGGTCTTCGGCGAGGCCGTCGCCCAGGTCGCCGTCGCGGCCGGCAAGGACGACACGCTCCCGATGCTGACCGGTGTGCGCGTGGAGATCGGCGAGGGCAAGCTGACCCTCGTCGCCACCGACCGGTTCCGGCTCGCGATGCGCGAGTTCCCGTGGGAGCCGGACGCTTCCCTCGGCGAGGTCGCCGTGCTCGTCCCGGCCCGCACGCTCGGCGACGCGGCCAAGACCCTCGGCTCGTCCGGCGGCAAGGTCGAGATGTCCCTCGCGGCGAACGACGGACTGCTCGGCCTGTCCGGTTCCGGCAAGCGCACGACGACCCGCCTGCTCGACGCGGACTTCCCGAAGTACCGCCAGCTCCTGCCGACCGAGCACTCGGCCGCGGCGATCATCGAGGTCGACACGCTCGTCCAGGCGATCAAGCGCGTGTCGCTCGTCGCCGAGCGCGGCACCCAGGTCCGGCTCGAGTTCGTGGACGGCGGTCTGCGCCTGTCCGCCGGTGGCGACGACGAGGGTTCGGCCGAGGAGGAGCTGCCCGTCGAGTACACCGGCGACGCGGTCACGATCGCGTTCAACCCCGGGTACCTGCTCGACGGTCTCGGCGCGGTGCGCACCCAGAAAGTGCACCTTTCGTTCACCACGCCCAGCCGACCGGCGTTGCTCAAGCCGGTGGACGAGGATGGGAACGTGGCGCCGGGCTACCTGTACCTCCTGATGCCCGTTCGCCTGCCCGGCTAAGACCCTTACCGGGTAACGAGAAACGTTTAGGGGAGAACACCGTGCAGCTCGGACTCGTCGGCCTCGGCAAGATGGGTTTCAACATGCGCGAGCGGGTGCGTCGTGCCGGTCACGAGGTGATCGGCTACGACCGCAACCCGGAGGTCAGCGACTCGGAGTCGTTGGCGGACATGGTTGCCAAGCTCGAGGCGCCGCGCGTGGTGTGGGTCATGGTGCCCGCCGGCGACATCACCCGTAACACGGTGAAGGAGCTGTCCGAGCTGCTGTCACCCGGCGACCTGGTGATCGACGGCGGCAACTCCAAGTTCACCGACGACCGGATCCACGCGGACCTGTTGGCGGAGAAGGAGATCGGCTACCTCGACTGCGGCGTGTCCGGCGGCGTGTGGGGTCTCGACAACGGCTACGCGCTGATGGTCGGCGGTGACGCCGCGGACGTCGAGAAGGCGATGCCGATCTTCGACGCGCTGCGTCCGGAAGGGCCGCGCGAGGAAGGCTTCGCGCACGCGGGCAAGGTCGGCGCCGGCCACTACTCGAAGATGGTGCACAACGGCATCGAGTACGGCCTGATGCAGGCGTACGCCGAGGGCTTCGAGCTGCTCGACAAGACCGACGTCGTGGACAACGTGCCCGCGGTGATCTCGGCGTGGCAGCGCGGAACCGTCGTGCGGTCGTGGCTGCTCGACCTGCTGGTGCGTGCGCTGGAGTCCGACCCGGAACTCGACGACCTGCGCGGTTACGTCGAGGACTCCGGCGAGGGCCGGTGGACCGTCGAGGAGGGCATCAACAACGCGGTGCCGCTCCCGGTGATCTCCGCCGCGCTCTTCGCGCGGTTCCAGTCGCGGCAGGAGGACTCGCCCGCGATGCGCGCGGTCGCCGCGCTGCGCAACCAGTTCGGTGGCCACGCGGTGCACCTCGCCGGTCCGTCGTCCGGTTCGGGCAGCACCCAGGGCTAGGGAGTGCACGTCAGACACCTCCAGGTCAGCGACTTCCGGTCCTGGGAGCTCGCCGACCTGGCGTTCGAGCCCGGCGTGTCGGTGCTCGTCGGGCGCAACGGTCAGGGCAAGACGAACCTGGTCGAGGCGATCGGGTACGTGGCGACGCTGGGCTCGCACCGCGTCGCCACGGACGCGCCGCTGATCCGGCACGGCGCTCAGCGCGCTGTCGTGCGGGCGGCCGTGGTCAACGACGACCGCGAGCTGCTCGTGGAGCTCGAGATCACGGCGGGCAAGGCGAACCGGGCGCGGATCAACCGCGGTCCGGTGCCGCGTCCGCGTGACGTGCTCGGGATCTTGCGCACCGTGTTGTTCGCACCGGAGGACC
Source organism: Lentzea sp. NPDC004782 (assembly GCF_040609115.1). NCBI lineage: Bacteria > Bacillati > Actinomycetota > Actinomycetes > Pseudonocardiales > Pseudonocardiaceae > Lentzea > Lentzea sp. NPDC004782. The sequence continues at coordinate 85,076 of NZ_JBEXJN010000033.1, read as the reverse complement.
TCTCTCTTGTGCGAGGCGATCCGAGTGACCGGCGGCGGTTCCTCGACGAGATGCTGGTGCTGCGCGCGCCGCGGTTCGCGGGCGTTCGCAGTGACTACGACCGTGTCCTGAAGCAGCGCAGCGCGTTGTTGAAGACGGTGAAGCACTCGCGATCGGCCGACCTGTCCACGCTCGACGTCTGGGACGGGCACCTCGCCAAGCACGGCGCGGAGCTGCTCGCCGCGCGGATGAAGCTCGTCCGCGACATGGCCGACCACGTGACCACGGCGTACGCGGAGGTGGCACCGGAGTCACGTCCGGCGCTCATCTCGTACCGGTCGAGCGTCGGTGAGCTCCCCGAGGACCGGGAGAGCATCGAGGACCTGCTGCTGGCCGAGCTCGACCGGGTGCGGCGGCAGGAGATCGAACGCGGGGTGTGCCTCGTCGGCCCGCACCGCGACGACCTCGACCTGACGCTCGGCGAACTCCCCGCAAAGGGGTACGCCAGTCACGGAGAGTCATGGTCGTTCGCGCTCGCGTTGAGGCTCGGCGGCTACGAGCTGATGCGTGTCGACGGCATCGAACCGGTGCTCGTGCTGGACGATGTCTTCGCGGAGCTCGACCGCGGCCGACGGCAGCAGCTGGCGAAGGTCGCGGCCGCCGCGGAGCAGGTGCTGATCACCGCCGCGGTGGCGGAAGACGTTCCCGACGAGCTGAGCGGTGCCCGGTTTGAGGTAAGTGGCGGGGAGGTCCGACGTGTCTAACTCAGATCCCCAAGATGTAGCTCGATCGGGTGTGTCCGCCCACACATCTGGGGACAAGTCTGTGGATGGTGTGGATAACTCCGTCACAAATCCGGACTTGTCCACAGGTTCATTCACACCTGAGGGTGAGCCACTGAAGGGGTCTGACCTCGCACGGGCCGCTCTCGAAGCGGCCAAGGCCAGCGCGAAGGCCCGTGGACGCACCCCCGGCAGCAAGTCGAAGGGCCGTCCGGTCAACCGCAGGCGGCGCCGGTGGTCGGGGCCCGGACCGGACGACCGCGACCCCCAGACGATCGGCCGGATCGCGTCGCGGATCGCCGCAGACCGGGGCTGGGTCGAGCAACTTCAGGGTGGCCAGGTCTTCGGCCGATGGGCAAAATTGGTGGGAGAGGACGTCGCCGAGCACGCGAAACCGATCGCTCTCAGTGACGGGGAACTGACGGTCCAGGCGTCGTCGACGGCGTGGGCCACTCAGCTGCGCCTGCTGCAGCGCGACCTGCTCAAACGGATCGCCGCGGGCGTGGGTCACGGCGTCGTGAAGCGGCTCAAGATCAAGGGGCCGGACGCTCCGAACTGGCGACACGGCCCCAGGCACGTTCCGGGGCGCGGTCCGCGTGACACCTACGGGTGAGGTCCTGTCAAGGGCTCAGCGGCCGTTCTGTGGCGCAATGAGCGTTCACCAGCGGATTTGAACCCCCTTTTCGGCCGTCCTGACCCGTCCGGTGCGACTTGCGGGCCTCTGTGACCGAATCAAAGGTGTCCTTGACCCCGTTCTGTCGGTGCGCACCGGTAGAATCAAGGGGAGCGTCACCCATCACCGTGCGGGCCCGGCCCGCATCAGCGAGGAGACTCCAGGCCCGTGTCAGCTAAGAAGAATGAGTACGGCGCGTCCTCGATCACCGTCCTCGAGGGTCTCGAGGCAGTGCGCAAGAGGCCGGGCATGTACATCGGCTCGACCGGCGAGCGCGGTCTGCACCACCTGGTCCAGGAGGTCGTGGACAACTCGGTCGACGAGGCGATGGCCGGGTTCGCGACGACGGTCGACGTCACCCTGCTGGCCAACGGCGGCGTCCGGGTGATCGACGACGGTCGCGGCATCCCGACCGGCATGCACCCGGTCGAGGGCGTGCCCACCGTCGAGGTCGTCATGACCAAGCTGCACGCGGGCGGCAAGTTCGACAGCGACTCGTACGCGGTGTCCGGTGGTCTGCACGGCGTCGGCATCTCGGTGGTGAACGCGCTGTCCACGGCCGTCGACCTGGAGATCAAGCACGCCGGCTACCACTGGACCCAGCGCTACGAGGCCTCCAAGCCCGCGCACGAGCTGCGCCGGGGCGAACCGACCGACGAGACCGGCACGTCCGTCACGTTCTGGGCCGACCCGGAGATCTTCGAGACCACCGAGTACAACGTCGAGACGATCGCACGCCGCCTGCAGGAGATGGCGTTCCTCAACAAGGGGATCACGATCATCCTGCGCGACGAGCGGGTCTCGGCCGAGGACGAGGAGGCCGACGCCGAGGGCCACAAGGCCGCGGTGAAGGAGCGCGTCTTCCACTACCCGGGTGGTCTGGAGGACTTCGTCCGCCACATCAACCACACGCGCGAGGCAGTGCACCAGAAGGTGATCTCCTTCGAGGCGCAGGGCGAGGACCTGCAGGTCGAGGTCGCGATGCAGTGGAACACCGGCTACACGCCGTCGGTCTACACGTTCGCGAACACGATCAACACGCACGAGGGCGGTACCCACGAGGAGGGCTTCCGCGCCGCGTTGACGCGTGTCGTCAACGAGTACGCGCGCGAGAAGAAGGTCCTCAAGGAGAAGGACGCCAACCTCACCGGTGACGACATCCGCGAGGGTCTCGCCGCGATCATCTCGGTGAAGCTCAAGGAGCCCCAGTTCGAGGGCCAGACGAAGACCAAGCTGGGCAACAGCGAGGCCAAGTCGTTCGTGCAGAAGTCGACGAACGAGCACCTGGCCGACTGGTTCGAGCGGCACCCCAACGAGGCCAAGACGATCGTCACCAAGGCGGTGTCGTCGGCGCAGGCCCGCATCGCCGCGCGCAAGGCCCGCGAGCTGGTGCGCCGCAAGGGCGCGCTGGACATCGGCGGCCTGCCGGGCAAGCTCAAGGACTGCCGCTCGACCGAGCCGGAGCGTTGCGAGCTCTACATCGTCGAGGGCGACTCCGCGGGCGGTTCAGCCAAAGAAGGCCGCGACTCGATGTACCAGGCGATCCTGCCGATCCGCGGCAAGATCATCAACGTCGAGAAGGCGCGCATCGACCGCGTGCTCAAGAACAACGAGGTCCAGTCGCTGATCACGGCGCTCGGCACCGGCATCCACGACGAGTTCGACCTCGCCAAGCTGCGCTACCACAAGATCGTGCTGATGGCCGACGCCGACGTCGACGGCCAGCACATCCGCACGCTGCTGCTCACGCTGCTGTTCCGCTTCATGCAGCCGCTCATCGAGCACAACCACGTCTACCTCGCGCAGCCGCCGCTCTACAAGATCAAGTGGCAGCGCGCGGAGCCGGAGTACTGCTACTCCGACCGCGAGCGCGACGCCATGATCAAGGACGGCATCGCGGCCGGCAAGAAGCTCGGCAAGGACGACAACATCCAGCGGTACAAGGGTCTCGGTGAGATGAACGCCGAGGAGCTGTGGGAGACCACGATGGACCCGGCGAACCGGATCCTGCGGCAGGTCACCATGGACGACGCGGCCACCGCCGACGAGCTGTTCAGCGTGCTCATGGGCGAGGACGTCGAGGCACGCCGTTCGTTCATCACCCGCAACGCCAAGAGCATCAAGTTCCTGGACATCTAGTCCGGTCTTGGTCCCTAGGCCCCCTGGCGTTTCTGGCGAGAAGGAAAGAGATCAGTGACCGAGACGACGCTGCCCCCGGATCACGACCGCATCGAGCCGGTCGAGATCCAGCAGGAGATGCAGACCTCGTACATCAACTACGCGATGTCCGTCATCGTGGGTCGTGCGCTGCCGGACGTGCGGGACGGGCTCAAGCCCGTGCACGTCCGCGTTCTGTACTCGATGTTCGACTCCGGCTTCCGTCCCGACCGCGGCTACAACAAGTGCGCGCGCGTCGTCGGCGACGTGATGGGCAACTACCACCCGCACGGCGACTCGGCGATCTACGACGCGTTGGTGCGTCTCGCCCAGCCGTGGGCGATGCGCTACCCGTTGATCGACGGTCAGGGCAACTTCGGCTCGCCGGGCAACGACCCCGCCGCCGCCATGCGGTACACGGAGTGCCGCCTCTCCCCGTTGGCCATGCACATGCTGGCCGACATCGAGGAAGAGACCGTCGACTTCCGCGACAACTACGACGGCCGCATCCAGGAGCCGACGGTCCTGCCGTCGCGCATCCCGAACCTGCTGATCAACGGCAGCTCCGGCATCGCCGTCGGCATGGCGACCAACATCCCGCCGCACAACCTGCGCGAGGTCGCGGACGGTGTCGTGTGGGCGCTGGACAACCACGAGGCCTCCGACGAGGAGACCCTCGAAGCGATGATCGCCCGGATCAAGGGCCCGGACTTCCCGACGTACGCGCAGATCCTCGGCACCTCCGGCATCGAGGACGCGTACCGCACCGGTCGCGGCTCGGTCCGCATGCGCGCGGTCGTCGAGGTGGACGAGGACGCCAAGGGCCGCACGATCCTGGTCGTCACCGAGCTGCCGTACCAGGTCAACCCGGACAACCTCGTCGAGAACATCGCGGCGCTCGTGCGGGACGGCAAGCTCACCGGCATCGCGAACATCGCCGACGAGTCGAACCGCCGCATCGGCATGCGCATCGTGATCACGCTGAAGCGCGACGCGGTGGCGAAGGTCGTGCTGAACAACCTCTACAAGCACACCCAGCTGCAGTACTCGTTCGGCGTCAACATGCTGGCGCTGGTCGACGGTGTGCCGCGCACGCTGCGGATCGACCAGATGATCCGCCACTACGTGAAGCACCAGATCGAGGTCATCGTGCGGCGGACGCGCTTCCGCCTGCGCAAGGCCGAAGAGCGCGCGCACATCCTGCGCGGTCTGGTGAAGGCGCTCGACCAGCTCGACGCCGTCATCGCGTTGATCCGCCGGTCCGAGACGCCGGACATCGCGCGCACGGGCCTGATGGAGCTCCTCGACGTCGACGAGATCCAGGCCAACGCGATCCTGGAGATGCAGCTCCGCCGCCTGGCCGCCCTGGAGCGCCAGAAGATCATCGACCAGTTGGCCGAGATCGAGCTGGAGATCGCGGACCTCAAGGACATCCTCGAGAAGCCGGAGCGGCAGCGCGCCATCGTGCGTGAAGAGCTGCTCGCGATCGTGGAGAAGTACGGCGACGACCGCCGCACGAAGATCATCCCGTTCGACGGCGACGTGTCCATGGAGGACCTGATCGCGGTCGAGGACGTGGTCGTCACGATCACCCGCACCGGCTACGCGAAGCGCACCAAGACCGACCTCTACCGGGCGCAGAAGCGCGGCGGCAAGGGCGTGCAGGGTGCGCAGCTCAAGCAGGACGACATCGTCGCCCACTTCTTCGTGTGCTCGACGCACGACTGGATCCTGTTCTTCACGAACAAGGGCCGCGTGTACCGCACGAAGGCGTACGAGCTGCCCGAGGCCAACCGCAACGCGCGCGGCCAGCACGTCGCGAACCTCCTCGCGTTCCAGCCGGAGGAGGAGATCGCGCAGGTCATCCAGATCAAGAACTACGAGGTGTCGCCGTACCTCGTGCTCGCCACCCGCAAGGGTCTGGTGAAGAAGTCGAAGCTGTCCGACTTCGACTCCAACCGATCGGGTGGTCTTATCGGCATCAACCTGCGCGAGGACGACGAGCTGGTCGGTGCCGTGCTCTGCTCGGCCGACGACGATCTGCTGATGGTGTCCGCGGACGGCCAGTCGATCCGCTTCCACGCGACCGACGACGTGCTGCGGCCGATGGGTCGTGCCACGTCAGGCGTGCAGGGCATGCGGTTCAACGCCGACGACGAGCTGCTCTCGGTGGGCGTCGTGCAGGAGGGCCTCTTCGTTTTGGTGGCCACCGACGGCGGGTACTCGAAGCGCACGCCGATCGAGGACTACCCGGTTCAGGGCCGTGGCGGCAAGGGTGTGCTGACCATTCAGCACGACCGCCGACGTGGCAGGCTGGTGGGCGCGCTCATCGTCGACGTCGACGACGAGCTCTATGCCATCACCTCGAGCGGTGGGGTCATCAGGACCCGCGCCGAGCAGGTGCGCAAGGCGGGACGGCAGACGAAGGGCGTGCGGCTGATGAACCTCGGCGAGAGCACCACTTTGATCGCCGTCGCACGCAACGCGGACGAGCCCAGCGACGTCACTAACGGTGAGACGTCTGCCGCGGAGGGCTCAGCAGCGGACTCCGGCGCCGACCAGGCAGCCACCCCCACCGACTCGGCCGAGTAGTCGGAATCGCTAGCGAGAGGCTAAGGACAGCTCGTGACTCCACCCGAGAACCGCGAAGGTCGGGACGCGGACAAGACCGCGGTGATCACCAAGCCGACTCCCAAGAAGTCAGGGGAGTCCGCGGCCGAGGCCACGCCTGCGGCCTCCGGTTCCTCGGGTGGGGACAAGACCAAGCCCGTGTCGGCGGACAAGGCGGCCGACGCAGCAGCTGCTGCGGAGACTCCCGCTGCTCCCGTCGAGGAGAAGACGGTCGCGATCGACACGCCCGCTCCGGCTCCCGCCGCTGAGCCGGCCGTGCCGGTCGCACCGGTTGCCGCCGTCGCCGAGGAACCGGTCGTCTCCGCGCCGCCGCCCTGGCAGCGCGTGACGAACGACACGGAGGCCACTCAGCAGGACTCGACCGAGGCGTACGTGGCTCCGGCCGCACCGCCCGTCCCGAGCGCCGAGCCGGCGTTCCCGCAGACCGACCCGGACACCGTCAAGGTGCAGAAGCCCGTGGTCACGGGCTCGGCCGTGCCGGTGGGCCTGGGCAGCAGCCGCACGTCGGTGAACCTCGGCAACTCCGCGGCCCGTCCGGCCGCGGCCACCCCGTCGGCCCGCCGTCCCGGCCGCGGCCCGCGCCGCGCCTCGCTCCAGGTGAAGCGCGTCGACCCGTGGTCGGTGCTCAAGCTCGCCCTGGTCCTCGGCGTCGCGTTGTTCTTCGTCTGGCTCGTGGCGGTCGGCGTGCTCTACGGCGTGCTGCACGGCATGGGCGTCTGGGACAAGATCAACAGCACCGCGAACGACCTGCTCCAGGCCAACGAGCCGGGCGAACCGCTGATCAGCGCCGGCCGCGTGTTCGGCGTCTCGGCGATCATCGGCGCGGTGAACATCGTGCTCTTCACGGCCCTCGCCACCGTGGGTGCGTTCGTCTACAACGTGTCCGCGGATCTGGCCGGTGGCTTGGAGTTGACGCTCTCCGAGCGTGAGTGACCCCCGATTTGGGGCGACGAAGGACGATCCTGTAAGGTCTTCTTCGTCGCCCCCGAGGGGGTGACAAGATCGAGGGCCTATAGCTCAGGCGGTTAGAGCGCTTCACTGATAATGAAGAGGTCGGAGGTTCAAGTCCTCCTAGGCCCACTCGATTCGGCGGATATCTATGTCGGCGGAATGCACCGACCCTGGCCGAATCATCGTCCTTTTTATCTGGGGGCCAAGCCCCCAGACCCCCCGCCGGGGGCGAGCCCCCGGACCCCCGTCAACATAGTTCGCTCGGCAGCCGTCGCCTTGCTGTAACGTGATGGGGTCGCTCGTTTTACGGTCTTGGGAGGGATTCGAAGTGGCTAAGAAGATCATCGCACTTGTCGTGGTTGCCGGTGCGGTCCTGTTCTTCGTGAAGCGCAACCGTTCGGCCAAGGCCGACGCGGACCTGTGGCGCGAGGCCACCGCCCCCACCGACTGATCTCGCGGGCGGCTTGCCGCCCCGGATCTCCGGGGACGTAGCTCAATTGGCAGAGCACCGCCTTTGCAAGGCGGGGGTTAGGGGTTCGATTCCCCTCGTCTCCATTCGTTCCTCGGGCCGAGGAGTGTCTGCTGAAAGCGCAGACCTCCTCGGCCCGAAGTGTTTTCTGGGGGCCGAGCCCCCAGGCCCCAGCTGGGGCTGCGCCCCAGACCCCCTGGAGGCTTCGCCTCTGGGTGTGGGTGTGGTGAAGCCCTGTTCGCGGTGTGGCGAACAGGGCTTCGGTGCGTTCAGACGTTCGCTAGAGACTTCTTCGACGACTTGCTGCGAAGTGCGTCGATGCTCCACGCGCCGGCGCCGGTGAACACCAGCAGCAGGAACGCCCACGAGTAGACCGCGGCGAGCTCGCCGCCGTTCGCGATCGGCAGCAGTCCTCGGGGCTGGTGCACGACGAAGTAGGCGTAGGCCATGGCGCCGGAGCTGATGAACGCGGCCCAGCGGGTCCACAGGCCGACCAGGATGAGGCCGCCGCCGATCAGTTCGATGAGGCTCATCGGGCCGGCCGGCCAGGACAGCAGGGAAGTGCCCGCCGAGATCTTCTGGACTCCGTGGATCAGGAAGAAGAAGCCGATCACGATACGGAACAGGGCTAAGGCCTGATCACGTCGTTGTTCCAGGAACTGCATCGTGGTGGTCCTTCCGGAGGCAGGGGAGTGGCGACCAACCCAAGAATGTGCCGCTTGGAGCGGTTTCCGGATCTGGTTGACTGTTGCCCCTATGAAACGAGCACTGTTGCTGCCCCTGCTCGGTGTCCTCGCCGCGTGCGGCACCGAGGTCGTTCAGACCACGCCGGTTCCCGCCACGCCGACCAGGCAGGTCACCACCACGACCAGCGCGGCTCCGACAGTGCCGCCCGCACCCCAGCCCGCGAAGGACGGCACCTGCCCGTACCTCGCGACGGCGTTCGTGGCCGAAGCGAACGGGCAGCGCGTACCCAAAGTGAAACTGTCAACGGACGAGCCTCACCCTGCGTGCTTCTTCTACGCCAACGCAACTGAGATCCAGTTGACCGTGCGGGTCTACGTGGGTGACGAGCGCGTCGCCAAGACCATCGTGAACGAGGCGGCGCCGGACGGTTCGCAGCCCGCGAGCTCGCCCGCGGGGTGGACCGGAGGGTACGTCAGCAACGACACCGGTGTCGTCTACGCCGTCTCGAAAGGCGATGCCGCGGTGGTCGTGACGAGCAACCAGAAGCAGTCGATCAAGGCTCGGCGCATTGCCGAGACCGCGATCACCAACCTCAAGCTCTGAGGAATTTGATCACCCGTTGTGGTGATCAACGGGCGTCCATCGCGCCCATTGGGCCATTCGGCCTACATGCTGTAGATCGTCAACTGATCTGCAGTGAGGGTTGCGTGCGCGCCGAAGACCGGCAAACGGGGAAGGACAGCCGCCTGCCGCGGCTGCTTCGCCGTGTGCTGCTGGTCGTCGGTGGAGCGATCGCCGCGGCGATCATCACGTCCGCTCCCGCGTGGGCGGACGTGATCGGTGACGGTGCGACCGTCACCGCGACGACGACCACCACTGTGATCAGCTCGGTCACCGACGCGACGACGCCCGACGAGCTGCCGAGCCAGGTGCTCGACGCCGGGCGCGCTCTTCTGCCGGCACCGGTCGTGCCGATCTCGCTGGACACCGGCCTAGCGCTGCTCCACGAGGTCGCCACCGACCTGCCGCTCACGTCGCCCGCCGGACTCCGGCAGGGCGACGTCGTCGCGCCTGTTCCTCCCGTCCTGAGCCTCGAGGAGGCCCACGCGGGATCACCGGCGTCGAGCACGCCGGCGCTCCGGTTCAGCACCGAACCGGTTCCTCCCTCACCGGCCGCCACCGACGTCCTCGTGTCGGAGGCGGCTTCGACGCCGCCGTTGTCGAACGCCACCAACGGGAAGGGGGACGACTCTTCGCCTGTCGTCCCTCGCCGGGGTGAGCTCAACGGCACGTGCCACGCCACGCGCACGACCGAAGCCGGTCAGCTGGCGTGCCGCACCTGGACGTCCGTCGTCCGCGTCATGTCGGTGCGGGTCGGGAAGCAGCCCGGCCGCACCCCTGACTGATCCGAGCGCGCGGTTCGCGGAAGCCCGCTGAGGCTTCGCCGCCCCCCTCGGTCAGCGTTGTGCCAGCGCCGTCGAACCGCGCAGTTGCGAACTCTCGTACAGAGACATCCCGAACAGGAGTAGCAATGCGCATCTGGGCCAAGCGCGGTATCCAAGCCGCACTGGTTACCGGAGGAATGATCGCTCTCGGCACCGGCGTCGCGAACGCCGGCGGCTGCGACGCGACCTGCCCGCCGCAGCCGCACGTCCCCGTGGACGGCTCGGCACCGGCCGGCCTGCTCAGCGGGCCCGGCGTGGACGTCCCGATCCACGCGGCCAACAACAAGATCGGCACGCCGCTCGGCGAGATCGCCCCGCCGCCGATCCACAACGAGCAGATCAAGACCGGTCCGCTGGGCAAGCTGGTGCCGCCGGTGAAGGCGCTGCCCGCCGGCCACCCGCTGAGCGGAACCACCATCCCCGTCGACGGCATGGTGCCGATCGACATCTCGGGCAACGCGATCGGCATCCTCGGTGACGTCGAGACGACGAACGAGTCCGAGTACTGGTACCACCGCCCGAACGCCGTGAAGACCAACGGCGACAACGGCACCCTGACCGGCATCATCGCCGGCATCACCGGGTACGTGCCCACCCAGATCACCGGCAACGCGATCGGCCTCGGCGGCGCCGCCAAGACGCAGAACAGCGCGCTCATGGGCGTCCACGGCGGCGGTGACTGGGAGACCAGCGGTCGGCGCGGCACGGCGAACGGCATCATCGCCGCGATCCGCCAGGCCCTGCCGGTCGGCTTCAACAACAACGCCATCGCGGGTCTCGGCACCGCCCAGACCCACGGCTGCAGCACCGACATCGCACGCATCGACGGCGGCCTCAAGTCCGACGGCACCGAGAGCGCGGCCGGCGGGTCGGTCGTCGACTTCTCGCACGGTCACCCGATCGGCCTGAACACCGGTGCCTACAGCGCCGGCGGCAACGCGACGTCGCACTCGCACGACACCGGCATCGGCGAGGTCGGCACGCCGCTGCCCTCGCGCTCCGGTGGTGAGTACGTCCTCACCGAGGGCCGCCGCGGTGTGCTGTCCGGCCTGGTCGCGCAGCCGACGCTGGCCCTGCCCTGCGAGCTGTGCGGTGACGCCGTCACGGTCGCCGGCAACTCGGACGCGAGCGGGTCGAAGACGAAGCTGTCGACCGCGAGCCCCGGCCCGATCAAGACCGGTGGTGCCGAGAGCGCCGGATCCGGCCAGGTCGCGCAGGTGCCCGTCTCGTTGCCGCACGGTCTGTCCAGCACCGCGGTGGCGGGCGCGGGCAACGCGACGGCCCAGTACGACGAGACCAACACGATGATCTCGGGTGGTCCCGTCCAGACCACCGGTGAGAAGAGCACCCTCGGCGGCAACATCGCGTCCGCCCCGGTCGCGCTGCTCGCCGAGCTGTTCTCCGACGCCATCTCGGCCGCCGGTCAGGCGAACTCGAACGCCACCAGCGAGCAGCACGTCACCGCCGGTGGGCCGCTCGAGACCAAGGGCACGGAGTCGGTCCTGGGCGGCAACATCGCCCAGGTTCCGGTCATCGCCGCCGCGAACGCCGTCGGCCAGGCCTACACCCTGGTCGGCATGGCCAACGCCAAGGCGCCGGACTCGGTCAAGTACGTCACGGTAGGCGGCGACACCGTCGCGGGCACGCCGGACGGCACCCCCGAGAACAGCACCGTCGCGAGCAACGTCGCCAACGTGCCTGTCGTCGCGTCGTTCCTGATGGCCGACAACGCGCTGTCGGGTGTCGGTTTCGCCCAGGCCGATGGCAACCAGCTCGCCAACTTCGTCGCCGGTGGGGACACCGTCACCAACGGCAACCGCGGCTCGCTGTCGGGCAACATCGTCGAAGGCGCCGTCACCCAGCCGCTCGTGAACCCGGCCGGCATCACGGGCACCGTCGGCGGCAACGCGTTCGCCGAGCACGAGGGCGTCGTGAACCACGTCGCGGGCGGCGACCACGCCACCGACGGCACCAACGGTTCGCTGTCCGGCAACATCATCCCGGTCGCGTGGGCGGGCGTCGCCGAGGTCTTCGGCGTGGCCGCGTCCGCGCCGGGCATCGACGGCACGAAGTCGTCGGTCGACACGTTCTCCGGTGCCGGTGGCGCCAGCGAGACCCACGGCGACGCCGGTTCGGTCTCGGGCAACGTCGTGCGCGCCTACGCGGCTCCGGTCGTGCAGGTCGTCTCCCTCGCGGCCACGCTGGGCGGCCAGGCCGAGGCGTGGGCGCACGACCACACCGTCGCGATGGCGGGTGGCGACGACACCACGAGCTCCAAGAAGGGCTCGGTCGCCGGCAACAGCATCGGCGCCGAGGTGCCGGCCGTCGTCAAGGTCGTGGGTGTCGCGGTCGCCGCCGCGGGCAACGCCACCGCCGTCGCGGAGACGTTCACCGCGGCCTCCGCCGAGTACGTGCACACCACGGCACCCGCCGGCGACAAGCTGTCGGGCCGCATCATGGACGTGCCGGTCTCGGGCGACCTGATGATCTACAACCTGCCGGTGGAGCTGCTGGGCCAGGCCGTCACGGAAGTGAAGGACCTGTCCGACCGCGAGGACGAGGGCAAGTCGCTGACCCGCGCGCTGCCGATGGACCTGTCGTTCGCCGACGGTCTGATGGGCGCCACCGACGTGCCGTCGTTCAGCCAGTTCAACAACCTCGGCTCGGTGACCGGCATGCTGCCGATGGCGGTCTGACCGACTAGCCAGCCGAACACACGAACGGGTGGTCTTCCGTCTGGAAGACCACCCGTTCCGCTGTTCCTGCGAGCTACTTGACCGGTTCCTTCTGAGTCGGCACCTGCCCGTTGAGGACCGGCTCCGCCATCGGGGCCTGCTCCTCGTCGTCCTGCAGGTGGACCTCCTCCGGCCTGCGCGTCAACGCGACGTAGCCCGCCACCGCGGCCGCGATCAGCAGACCCATCACCCACGGCCAGCGACGGCGCTTCGGTGCGTCGGCACCGAGGTTCGCCGCGGCCTTGCGGATCTCCTTGGCACGCGACTTCGCGTCCTTGCGCGCGTGCTTGGCCGCTTTCTTCACTTCCTTGCGCACTTCTTCGGCCTTGCTCATGAGCTCAGCGCGCTTCTTCGCGCTCTGCTTGGCGAGGCGCTTGCGGGAGCGGCGGGTCTGCTTCTCCCAGTCCTCGGCCTTGCTCATGAGCGTGTCGGCCCGCTCGACGAGCGCGCCGCGTACCTGGTCAGCCGTGATGCCACGCTCCGCGAGCTTCACCTCAGCGGCGTGACCAGCGCGAACGACACCCTGACGCGCGGCCTTCAGACCGGTGCCGACAGCCTTGCCAACGGACTCGCCGGCGCGGGTCATGACGTCCACCTCGTCCATCCTGTGCTCCACACGTTGTCGTCCGGTTATGTCATAGAGGTACCCATCGTGCCCCTTTCTGAACATCACCGCCCGTGGATGGCACGATGGGGTGGTGGCTGACAGCAACGAATCCTTCGTCGGGACCAAGGTGACGGCGACCCTGCACACCACGCAGGGCGACATCCGTCTCAACCTGTTCCCCGACCACGCCCCCAAGACGGTGGCGAACTTCGTCGGGCTCGCCGAGGGCACCAAGGACTACACCGAGGCGAACGCGAGCGGCACGAACTCGGGCCCGTTCTACGACGGCACCCTGTTCCACCGCGTCATCGCCGGCTTCATGCTCCAGACCGGCGACCCGACCGGCACCGGCCGCGGTGGCCCCGGCTACCGCTTCGCGGACGAGTTCCACTCGGAACTGCAGTTCAACCGTCCCTACCTGCTCGCGATGGCGAACGCCGGGCCCAACACCAACGGCTCCCAGTTCTTCATCACCGTGGCGCCCACGACGTGGCTGAACTTCAAGCACACGATCTTCGGCGAGGTCTCCGACCAGGAGTCGCGCGACGTCGTCGACGCGATCGGCAACACCACGACCGGCGCGGGCGACCGTCCGGTCAACGACATCAAGATCGAGCGGATCACGATCGAACGCGCGTGAGTGACAAGCTCGTGCCACCGGACGGGCCGATCGGAGCGGAGCCGGAAACCCCGGTCTGCGCACGTCATTCCGATCGGCCCACCCGGCTGCGCTGCACCAGGTGCGACCGTCCGGCGTGCCCGGACTGCCTGCGCGAGGCCGCGGTCGGCCTTCAGTGCGTCGACTGCGTGAACGAGGGCAAGCGGTCGGTCCGCACCGCCCGCACGCTCGTGGGCGCCGAGGTGTCGAACGGCCGCCCGATCGTCACGTTGGTGCTGATCGCGCTCAACGTGCTGGCGTACGTGGTGACGGTCTTCCAGTCGGGCAGCCCGATGAACAACGACCGGGCAGGTCTGTTCTCGGCGACCTCGATGGTTCCGGAGCTCACCGCGCAGGGCGAGTGGTGGCGGGTCCTCACGTCGGGCTTCATGCACTTCGGCCTGATTCACCTGGCACTGAACACGGCCGTGCTCTACGTCGTGGGTCAGCACGTCGAGCAGGAGCTGGGCAAGCTCCGGTTCGTCGCGGTGTACTTCCTGTCGCTGCTCGGCGGCAGCGCGTCGGCGTTCTACTTCGGCACGGTCTGCCAGGAGCTCGCCGGTGCGTCCGGTGCGGTGTTCGGCCTGATGGGCGCGTTGCTCATCCTGTGGAAGCGGCAGCGGCGGGACATCTCCACGATCGTCGTGGTCGTCGGGATCAACCTGGTGTCGAACCTGTTCACGAACGCCTCGCTGCTCGGGCACCTCGGCGGGTTCGTGATCGGCGGCCTGCTGACGCTCGCGATGGTCAGGGCACCCGCGCAGAACCGCAACCTCTACCAAATCGCCGCCGTGGCGGCCGCGGTCGTGCTGCTCTGCGGCATGTTCTGGTTGCGCGCGACCGAGCTCGACACCGCGGCCGAGGTCATCGCCGAGATCTCCCGGACGTGTCGCCCGAACTGATCAGGGGCGAAGTGCGTGCAGAACTCCGGCGACTTCTTCGGGATCGGCGCCGAGGTCCAGTTTCGTGAGCACCACGAGACGGTCGTCGGCGTCGAGTTCCAATGTCCGTTGTTCCCTGCCGAGCCGGCGGGTGGTCTGCAGCTTGACCTTCACCTCGTGCCACGCCAGGTGCGTGGTGTTCGCGAACCCCCGCACGGCGAGCCCGTTCGCGTCCGCGGACAGCCGTGGCCGGGCGATCGTCGCGAACGCCGCGAGGTAGCTGACCAGCAGCGTTGCCAGTCCGACGAGGAGACGGCCCGCGTTGTCGTCGGCGAGGATCGTGGCGACGGCGAGCAGGAGGGCGAGCACCCACGCGGCCGCGACGAGCGGGGCGGGAGTGGACCAGGTGCGAGTCACACCGTCGAGTGTCCCGCATTCAATGTGGACAACCGAACGGCTCGGGATGAGGGGAAACCGTCGCTTGTGCATTTTCTCGCAAAGTTGTCCACAGGACTTGTCCCCAATGGGGATGACTTACAGCCGTGTGCTTCGGTGACGCTCAGATGAACCAGGTGAACCTGGCGATAACAAAGGTCGGCCCGGACGTGTGACGTCCGGGCCGACCTCGACGAACAGTGAGCAGTCGCGGGCTCGGCGTGGCTAGCGCCAGCGCATCGTCATCAGCAGACCGATGATCATCAGCGCGAAGCCGATGGCGAAGTTCCACGCGCCCAGCTCGAGCATGAACGGGATCTTCTCGGCCGCGATGTAGTTGACGACCAGCCACGCGAGGCCCAGCACCATGAAGCCGAGCATGATGACGACGTAGACCGGGTGAGACGGTCCCGCTGCCTTGACCTTGACCGGCGTGCGGCGGTCAGTGGGTGCGGTGTAGACCGCCTTCTTCCGGACCTTGGACTTGGGCATGCTGTCCTCGCCTGACGTGGATATCCCTGAGTGACGCAAGTTTACGTGCACTACTCGGGGAACACGTTAACGTAGCGAAGGTGGTCAGCGAACCACCTGGCAGACGCAGTTGTTTTCAGTTCACAGTCCGCTCGGAGGTTCTCAGGTGAACTCGGGACCGCAGCAGCCGCCTCCACGGCGTCCTGCACCCCGTCGTGATGACCTGCAGCACGTGCGGGCCACACCTTCACCGCGCCCGGTGCCTCCGCCCGACGCGACCCAGTTCACCAGCGCTTTTTCCGGCAGCCTGCCACCTGCGGGGGCTCCGCCGCGCCCCCTGGGACCGCCTCCCGGCACTCCGCCGCGCGGAATGCCGCCGGGGATGCCGCCCGGCCCGCCACCCGGAACCCCGCCGCGCGGGATGCCACCGCAGGGCGTGCCACCTCGCGGCATGCCTCCTCGTCCGCCCCGTCCCCGCCCGGTCGACCCGCCCACCGAGGTGATCCCGCGCGTCGAGGACGACTACGACGACGAGTACTACGACGATGACGACTATTACGACGAGGAAGAGGCCAAGCCCGCCCCGCCGCCGGAGAGCTTCGCGCGCAAGGCCGTGCGCGGCGTCGGCGAGGCCCTCATCACGATGGGCCTGGTCGTGCTGCTGTTCGTCGTCTACGAGGTCTACGTGACGGACCTGCTCTCCGCGGAGAAGCAGCAGGAGGCCACCGCCGCCCTCGACTCCGAGTGGGGTTCGAACACGGTCACGCCACCGCCGGCCGACCCGAACCGGCAGAACAAGCTGAACCTGATCGAGGGCAAGGCCTTCGCGAAGATGTACATCCCGATCTTCGGCAACGACTGGAAGTTCTCGGTCGTCGAGGGCACCACCGACAAGCACCTGGAGATCGGTCCCGGCCACTACGTCGACACCGCGCAACCGGGGCAGGCGGGCAACTTCGCCATCGCCGGCCACCGCGTCGGCAAGGGCGCCCCGTTCAACGACCTCGACCTGCTCCAGTCCTGCAACGCCATCGTCGTGCAGACCCAGACGCAGTGGTTCGTCTACCGAGTGCTCCCGATGAGCAACGAGGTGGCGGGCTGGGCGTCGAACCCGAAGTCGAAGGACCCCGCCTGCGCGGGCGTCGCCCCGCTGTCCACCACCCTCGGCGACGCCTACGCGAAGACCGTCGGCCAGGAGATCGTCGTGCCGACCCAGGGCGAGGTCATCGCCCCGATCCCGCATGCGGTGAACGCGAACGTGCCGGCGGACAAGATGGCCCGCCTGCTCACCCTGACGACCTGCCACCCGCGCTTCTCCGACCGGCAGCGCCTGATCGTGCACGCCATCGAGACCAAGAGCTACCCGGTGGCCGACGGCTTCGTGCCGCCGGAGATGAAGGAGAGCTGATGTACAGCTGGATCTGGCGGCACCTGCCGGGCCCGCTGTATCTGCGGATCATCGAGGCCGTCGTGCTCGTCCTCGGCATCGTGACGCTGCTGATGTTCGTCATCTTCCCGTGGGTGGAACCGAAGCTGCCGTTCAACCACGTCACCACCGAGTGACCTGGAGTCCGCGGTCCGGTGATGTCGCTACCTGGGCGCCTGCACGTGAGCTGACGGGTATGTGAAGCCGCCACCGCTCCCACGCGCGTGGCGGCTTCATCAGGAGACGGCGTCAGCCGTTCGAGATCGCGGTCATCTCCTCGCGCGACACGACCTTCACGCGCTCGCGGCCCTCAACAGCGCCCAGAGCCATCTCGTGCAGGTCGAGCTTGCGCCAGCCCTCGTTGGTGACGAACGGCACGGCGCGTTGTTCGAGGAACTGGACCACCGCGTCGGGCGAGGGCGACGTGGCGCGGGGGAGGGCGGCGGCGTCCTCCAGCAGGCTGGTGATGGTTTCCAGCGCGTCGCCCTTGGTGTGGCCGATGAGGCCGATCGGGCCGCGCTTGATCCAGCCGGTCACGTAGACGCCGGGGATCGGCACCTCGTCCAGGTCCAGGACGCGGCCCGCGAGGTGGGGGACGGTGCCTGCGACGTGGTCGAACGGGAGGTCGGGCAGGTGGGTCGAGAGGTAGCCGACCGCCCGGTACACGGCCTGGACGTCCCAGTCGGTGAAGACGCCGGTGCCGCGGACGTTGCCGTCGCCGGTCAGCTCCTGGGTTTCGGTGCGCAGGCCGACGACGTGGTCCGAACCGAGCACCTCGACCGGGGCTTCGAGGAAGTGCAGGTGCAGGCGGCGCGGGCGGTTGCCGACGTCGCGGATCGCCCATTCCTGGAGGGTCTTCACGATCATCTCGACCTGCTTGTTCGAGCGGATCGCGGCCATCGACGCCTCGTCGAACTCGATGCCCTCCGGGTGGACGATCACCTCGACGTTCGGTGAGTGGTCGAGCTCGCGCAGCTCCAGCGGCGTGAACTTCGCCTGGGCCGGGCCGCGGCGGCCGAACACGTGCACGTCGGTGACCGGGGAGGCGGCCAGGCCCTCGTACACGTTCGAGGGGATTTCGGTCACCAGCAGCTCGTCGGCCGTCTTGGCCAGGATCCGTGCCACGTCCAGCGCGACGTTGCCCACGCCCAGCACCGCGACCGACGTGGCGGTCAGCGGCCAGGTGCGCGGCACGTCCGGGTGGCCGTCGTACCAGGACACGAAGTCGGCGGCGCCGTAGCTGCCCGGCAGGTCGATGCCCGGGATGTCCAACGGGCGGTCGGCGGAGGCGCCGGTGGAGAAGATGACCGCGTCGTAGAACTGGCGGAGGTCGTCGAGCTTGACGTCGACGCCGTACTCGACGTTGCCGAAGAACCGGACCGACGGCTTGTCCAGCACCTTCTGCAGGGCGCCGACGATGCCCTTGATGCGCGGGTGGTCGGGGGCGACGCCGTAGCGGACCAGGCCGTAGGGCGCCGGCAGCTTCTCGAAGAGGTCGATCTGCACGTCGACGTCGGACTTGGTCAGGATGTCGGCCGCGTACACACCGGCCGGACCGGCGCCGATGACCGCGACGCGCAAGGGACGACTCATGACACCTATTTTAGGGAAGCCTAACCTCAACGAAGACGAGAGCTAACTCACTCGACTCGACCGACTAGGCTCTGTCCATGCGCGTGCTCGTGGTCGACAACTACGACAGCTTCGTCTACAACCTCGTCCAGTACCTCGCCCAGCTCGGGGCCGAGTGCGTCGTGCGGCGCAACGACGAGGTGGACCTCGACGAGATCAAGAGCGTCGACGGCGTGCTCGTGAGCCCCGGGCCCGGTACACCGGAGCGGGCGGGGTCGAGCATCGACGTCATCAAGACCTGTGCCGACACCGGTAAGCCGGTCTTCGGCGTGTGCCTCGGCCATCAGGCCATCGGCGTGGTGTGGGGCGGAACGGTCGACCGCGCGCCCGAGTTGTTGCACGGCAAGACGAGCATCGTCTTCCACGAGGGCAAGGGTGTGCTGAACGGCGTGCCGAAGCCGTTCATCGCGACGCGCTACCACTCGTTGACGGTGCTGCCGGAGACGATTCCCGCGGAGTTCGAGGTCACCGGCAAGACCGAGACCGGCATCGTGATGGCCATGCGCCACAAGGAACTTCCGGTCGAGGGCGTGCAGTTCCACCCCGAGTCGGTGCTGACCGACGGCGGTCACCGGATGCTCGCCAACTGGCTCAAGGTCTGCGGCTACGAGGTACCCGAGGCGACGGTCGTGCAGCTCGAGAACGGCATGCGCACGCTCGCCGCGGCCGCACGCCAGTAAGGCGAAAGGGCGGCCCCGGAGTCCGGGACCGCCCTTTCGCGTTTCGGGTCAGTTGGTCGGAACGATGCCCTGTTTGCCGATGGTCACCGTCACCGAAGTTCCCTTCGAGATCGCCGTGCCGCTGGCAGGCTGCTGCGAGATCACCTTCCCCGCCTGCGGGGACCCGGGGTTCACCTGCTGGTCCTGAACGTTGAGGACGCCGTTCCAGCCGAGCGACTTCAGCTTCTGCTCCGCGTCCTTCTGCGACATGCCGGTGAGGTCGGGCATCTCGATCTGGTTGCCCTTCGACACCCGGATCGTGATGGTCGTGTCCTTGGTCACCTTGCTGTTGCCGGTCGGGCTCTGCGAGATGACCACACCCGCGGTCTTGGTGCTGTCGACCTGCTGGACGTCGACCTTGAAGCCGGAGCCCTGAAGCGTCTGCTTGGCGTCGTCCACGTTCTGGCCCACGACATCCGGCACGTTCTGCTTGTCCGGTGCCTTGCCGAGCTGGATGGTGATCGTGCTGCCCTTCTTCAGCTTCAGGCCGGACTCGGGGTTCTGCGACACGACCTTGCCCTGCAGCTTGGAGTCGTCGACCTCGACGGCGTCGGCGCTCTGCGTGAGCTTGAAGCCGCCGGGGTCCTTGTCGACGATCGCCTGGGCTTCCTGCGGAGTCTTGCCCTTCAGATCAGGCACGGTGGCCTCGCCGGCAGGCTGGCCGACGAAGATCGTGACCTGGGAGCCCTTCTGCACCTGGCTGCCGTCCGGCGGGTCGGTCCTGATCACCTTGTTGATCTGGTCCGAGGTGCACGGGGCCGCCGCGCCGTTCGGGCCCGGCTCGCAGGCCACGTCCTGCTGCTGCGGCACCAGGCCTGCCTTCGTCAACAGCTCCCTGGCCTCCAGGGGGCTCCTGCCGACGATCGACGGAACCGGCACCTTCTCGGAGGCCTGGTTGCTGTTGTTCATGATGTTGTTGGTGATCCACGCGGCGAGGCCGAGCACGGCCACGCACAGGATGACCACCAACGTGATCATGATGGCTTTCTTGCGCCGAGCGCGCCGCTCTTCTTCCTCGTCGGCGATCGGGTCGTACTCGTCCTCGGGTTCCGACTTCAGCGCCGCCGGGCGGTGCCTGCCGCCGCCACCGGACATCACCTGGGTGCGCGGCGTGCGGGACGCCTGCTCGTTCATCACGGCGGTGCGGTCCTCGGCCGTCATCACGGCCGGCGCGGAGGGGCGCTGACCGGACAGCACGCGCACCAGGTCGGCACGCATCTCCGCGGCTGACTGGTAGCGGTTCGCCGGGCCCTTCGCCATCGCCTTCAGCACGATCGCGTCGAGCTGCGGCGACACCTTCGGGTTCAGCGACGACGGCGGCTTCGGGTCCTCCCGCACGTGCTGGTACGCGACCGCGACCGGGGAGTCACCGGTGAACGGCGGCTCACCCGTCAGCAGCTCGAACAGCACGCAGCCCGCGGCGTAGACGTCGGAACGGGCGTCGACGGACTCGCCGCGCGCCTGTTCCGGCGACAGGTACTGGGCCGTGCCGATGACGGCGGCGGTCTGGGTGACCGCGGCCTGGCCGTCGTGCACGGCACGGGCGATGCCGAAGTCCATCACCTTCACGGCGCCGGACTTGGTGATCATGACGTTCGCCGGCTTCACGTCGCGGTGGACGATGCCGTGCCGGTGGCTGAAGTCGAGCGCGGCCGAGACGTCGGCCATGACCTCCATCGCGCGCTTGCCGGACAGCGGGCCCTGCGTCTTCACGATGTCGCGCAGCGTCCGCCCGTCGACGAACTCCATGACGATGTACGGCAGCGGGCCGTACTCGGTCTGCGTCTCGCCGGTGTCGTAGACGGCGACGATGGCCGGGTGGTTCAGGGCAGCGGAGTTCTGGGCCTCGCGCCGGAACCGCTCCTGGAACTGGGCGTCGCGGGCGAGGTCTGCGCGCAGCACCTTGATCGCCACGTCTCTGCCGAGGCGGACGTCCCGCCCCTTGTGGACCTCGGACATACCGCCGTACCCGAGGGTCTCACCCAGTTCGTAGCGGTTTGAGAGCAGTCGCGGAGTGCTCATCGGTGCTTCGTCCCGCTCCTCGTCGACGGTGTTCCCAACTCGGTGGTTCTGATCTGGCTCATGGCGCGCACGTCACCTTCACCTGCGAGCCGACTGGCAGCCCGCCTGTCGGCGAGATGGCGGTGACTCGGCACTTCTTCAGATCGCCCGGCGCTGTGCCCTGCGGGCTCTGCACCCTGGGCTCCAGACCGTTGTCGATCAAGTCTTTCCTGGCTTCCTCGCCGGAACGACCGAGGTAGTCGTCCTCGTCGACCTGCTTCAGCGCGTTGCCCGGTATCCGGTCGGCCGAGTCGGGCTTGCCCTGCCCGTTCGCCGATGGTTTCGGGTTCGCCGAGCTCGAGATCGTCGTCTGCAGGCTGACCTGTCCGTTGCCGCTCTTCGGCTCCAGGACCCACTTCCACAGGAGGACCCCACCGAGCGCCAGCAGCACGGCCACCAGGAGAGCGACCATAACCCAGATGACGGTCCGGTTTCTCCCCGGTGGTGTCTGCATGGGGGCGAACGTCCCGGTCTGGTGCGCGGGTTGCATGCCGGGGTGGGTGCCCTGGCGTACCGCCCCCGTCGGGTGGTGCGGCATCTGCGGCGGAACCGGAAGTGGTTGCGACACCTGCGGAGGCGGCGGCTGGGGTGGCAGCACCTGCGGCGGCACACCTTGCGGCACCATCTGCGGCATCGTGAACCCGGACGGCGTCGGCAGCGGCTGGCCCACCCGCACCGCGCTCACCGCGGCGGCGAACTCGCCGCCCGTCCGGTAGCGCTGCCGCGGGTCCTTCACCAGCGTCGCCTCGATCAACGCCCGCGCACCCGGCGGCACGTCCGGCGGCAACGGCGGCGCGATGTCGCGGATGTGCATCATCGCGACGGTCACCGCGTTGTCGGACAGGAAAGGCCGGTGCCCGGCAAGACATTCGTAGCCACACACCGCCAACGAGTAAACGTCGCTCGCGGGTTCGGCCTCTCCGCCGAGAGCCTGTTCGGGTGCGATGTAGTGCGCGGTTCCCATGACCATTCCGGATCGTGTCACGGGTGCCGCGTCCACGGCCTTCGCGATGCCGAAGTCGGTGATCTTCACCTTGCCCGACGGCGTGACCATGATGTTGCCCGGCTTCACGTCCCGGTGCACGAGTCCGCGTTCGTGAGCGGCCTGCAACGCGTTTCCGGTCTGCTCCAGCAGATCCAGCGTCACGTCGGCGGTCAGCCGGCCCCGCGAGATGATCGTCGCGAGCGGCTCGCCCTCGACGAGCTCCATCACGAGGTACGCCGTGTCCTCCGGACCGTCGGTGACGGAAGCGGTCTCGCCGTAGTCGTGCACCGACGCGATGCCGGGGTGGTTGAGCGACGCGGTCATCCGCGCCTCGGTGCGGAAGCGGTGCAGGAACTCGGGATCGCCGGAGAGCTCGGCCTTGAGGACCTTCACGGCCACCCGCCGGTCGAGCCGCTCGTCGGCGCCTTCCCAGACCTCGCCCATGCCACCGACCGCGATCCGCCTGGTCAGGCGATAGCGGTCGGCGAGGAGCTGGCCCTTGGTGAGCATCAGCGACCCGCCAGGTACGCGTTCATCACGGCGCGCCCGATCGGGGCGGCGACCTTGCCACCGGTGGCACCCAGACCGCGGTCGCCACCGTCCTCGACGATCACCGCGATCGCGATCTCCGGCTTCTGCGCGGGCGCGAACGCGATGTACCAGGCGTGCGGCTTGGTCTTCAGCGGGTCGTTGCCGTGCTCGGCGGTGCCGGTCTTCGACGCCACCTGGATGTTGTTGTTGCGGCCCTCGCCACCGGTGTTGGCCTCGGACTGGATCATCATGTCGCGCAGCACGGACGCGTTGTCCTTGCTCATCGCGGTCTCGACCTCGTCGGGGTCGGTCTCGTCGATCGGCTTCAGGTCCGGGCCGAGGATCTTCGACACCAGGTAGGGCTGCATCCGCTTGCCGCCGTTGGCGATCGTCGCGGCCACGACGGCGTTCTCCAGCGGCGTGATCTGCACGTCGCGCTGGCCGATACCGGTCTGGTAGAGCGCGGCCTCGTCCGGGATCGGGCCGAGCGTCGAGGTCTCGACGGGCAGCGGCACCTTCAGGGTGGTGTCGTTGAAGCCGAACTTCTCCGCCTGCCTGCGCAGCTTGGCCGCGCCGACCTGGGCCGCCATCTCGCCGAACGCCGTGTTGCACGACTTGGCGAGCGCGGTCTCCATCGGCACCGTGTCACCGGGGCCGCAGGGCTGGCCGTTGAAGTTCGGGAACGGCGCGTTCGAGGTGCCGGGCAGGTTGATCGTGCCCTTGGCGGTGTACTGGGAGTCCTTGGTCTTGCCGTCCGCCAGAGCGGCCGCGGCCACGACCGTCTTCAGCGTCGAGCCGGCCGGGTACAGGGCCTGCGTCGCGCGGTTGATCAACGGGTCGTTCGCGTCCTTGGCGGTGAGCTGCTTCCACGCCGCGGC
The DNA here is from genome assembly GCF_040609115.1 of Lentzea sp. NPDC004782. Classification (NCBI taxonomy): domain Bacteria; kingdom Bacillati; phylum Actinomycetota; class Actinomycetes; order Pseudonocardiales; family Pseudonocardiaceae; genus Lentzea; species Lentzea sp. NPDC004782. The sequence goes on along the minus strand of NZ_JBEXJN010000033.1, from coordinate 61,283 downwards.
CTGCTCGTCGGCGTCGTGGCTCGCGAGCAGGTTCGGGTCGTAGGACGGCGTGCTCACCATCGCGAGGATCTCGCCGGTCGAGGGCCTGATCGCGACGACGGAGCCGGTGAAGCCCTTCGCGGTCAGCTGGTCGTACGCGACCTGCTGCACCTTCGAGTCGAGGGTGAGCTGGACGTTGCCGCCGACCGGGTCACGACCGGTGATCAGAGCGGAGACGCGGCGGGCGAACAGCCGGTCGTCCGAGCCGTTCAGCAGGTCGTTCTCCGCACGCTCCATGCCGGAGGTGCCGTAGGTGACCGACAGGTAGCCGGTGACCGGCGCGAACACCTTGCCGTTGTTGTAGGTGCGCAGGTACCGCAGACGGTCGGTCGTCTCCTTGACGTCCGCGATGACCGTGCCGTCCGCGACCGTGATCAGACCGCGCTTGCGGGCGTACTCGTCGAGCAGCACGCGGCGGTTGTAGGTGTTCAGGCGCCACTCGTCGGCGTTGATGACCTGCACCCACGTGGCGTTGCCCAGTAGCAGCAGGATCATGACCATCATGGCCATGCCGACGCGGCGGAGCGGTGTGTTCATTTGGGACGCTCCACCATCACAGTGTGCTGGTCGGCGATAGCCGGTTGTTGCGGTTTCGGCTTGGGAGCCCGCTGCGGAGCCCTCGCCGCGGCAGAAATTCGCAGTAGCAACGCGACCAGGATGTAGTTCGCGAGCAGCGACGAACCGCCGTAGGACAGGAACGGCGCGGTGATGCCCGTCATCGGGATCAGCTTGGTGACACCGCCGATGATGATGAACACCTGGAAGCAGAGCGCGAACGCCAGACCGCCGCCGAGGAGCTTGCCGAAGCTGTCGCGCACCGAGATGGCACCGCGCAGGCCCCGGAGCGAGAGGATCATGTAGACCAGGATCACCGCGGCGAAGCCGACGAACCCGAGCTCCTCGCCGATGACGGCGGTGATGAAGTCCGTGTTCGCCTCGGGAATCATCTCCGGGCGGCCCGCGCCGAGGCCGGCGCCACCGATGCCCCCGGTCGCGAGGCCGAAGAGCGACTGCGCGATCTGGTAACCGCCACCGACGACGTCGTAGCGCCCGATCGGGTCCTGCCAGTTCGCCACGCGCTGCTGGACGTGCAGGAAGAGCTTCCACGCGATGACCGCGCCACCGGAGAAGAGACCGAGGCCGAGCACGACCCAGGCCGCGCGTTCGGTGGCGACGTAGAGCAGCACCAGGACGATGCCGAAGAACAGCAGCGAGGAGCCGAGGTCCTTCTGCAGCACCATGACCGCGACCGTGACGCCCCACGCCGCGAACAGCGGGCCGAGGTCGCGGGCGCGCGGCAGGTCCATGCCGAGGAACCGGCGGCCGGCGGTGGTGAAGAGGTCCCGCTTCGACACCAGGAACGCCGCGAAGAAGACCATCAGCAGGACCTTGGCGAACTCACCCGGCTGGATGGACAACGGGCCGATGCGCAGCCAGATCTTCGCGCCGTTGATCTCCGGCGCGATGAAGCCGGGCAGCACACCGGGCAGCATCAGCGCGACGAGACCGATGAGGCCGAACGTGTAGCCGAACCGCGCCAGCGTGCGGTGGTCGGAGAGGAACTTCAGCGTGGCCGCGAACAGCAACAACCCGACGGCGGTCCAGATGACCTGCTTGAACGCCACCGGGTCCCAGGTCGAGCCGTCCGGGAAGACCGTGCCTTCGAGGGCGAGGTCGATCCGGTGGATGGTCACCAGGCCGAGCCCGTTGAGCAACGCGACGCACGGCAGGATCACCGGGTCGGCGTACGGCGCCCACCTGCGCACGGCGACGTGCGCACAGGCGAAGAGGCCGAGGTAGGCGAGACCCAGCCAGAGGATCGTCAGGCTGAGCGACCGCTCCTGGTTGAGTTCGACCAGGATCAGCGCCAGCGTCACGATCCCGGCCGCGAACGCGAGCATCACCAGCTCGGTGCCCCGCCGTGTCGGCGGTCGCAGCCCCGGCGACGTGCTCGTCGCCACCGACGCGCCTGGTGAACCTTCCCCGGTGGGGACGGGCGAGCCCATCAACTACGGACCCTCCCGGCATTCCACACCCGGCTTCTGCTGGGAGGGGGTGAGCGAAGGCTCGCTGGTACCGGCCTCCGTGTTCGGCGAACCGGTCGTGGTCGTGGTCGCCGTGGTGCTGCCCGACGGAGTACCGGTCGTCGTCGTGGGCGGCGGGGTCGTCGTGGTGGTGCTCGACGTCGACGACGTGTCCTTGCACAACGGCAGGAGGTGCTCTGTGCGCAGCAACCTGACCGCGGCGCGCGCGCCGTCGATCCCGTTGTCGCTGCGGATGCCGGCGGTGATGGTCTTGCGACCACCTTCCTGCAGGTCCTTCAGCGTGATCTCTTTGCAGCCGGTCGATCCGGGCGGGCACGAGTCCTCGACCTTGGACGACAGCTTGAAGCCGAGAACGGAACCGTTGAGACCGCGGAAGATCGCGACCTGGCCGTCCTCGGTGGCGCCGACGTAGTACTGGGTGTTGAGCCACAGCTTGCCGCCGACCGCCACGGCACCGATGAGCAGGAACAGCACGAAGATGATCACGAACGCCTTGATGGCGTTGCGCTTCTTGCGCTTCGGATCCTGCGCCGGGGGCGGCGGTGCCTCCATGCGCTGCGGCATCGGCGGGCGCTGCTGCGTGAGCGCGCTCGCCCGTGACGCCGCGGAGTCCGGTGGAGCGTTGTGCTCCTCGCTCCCGTCACCGGCCGCGCCACCGACGATCGGGTAGTCGTCGCCGAAGTCGATGTCCTCGACGTCCGCCACGATCACCGTGACGTTGTCGGGGCCACCGCCCTTGAGCGCGAGCTCGATCATCCGGTCCGCGCAGGCCTGCGGGTCGGGGATGCGGATCGCCTCGTCCAGCGTCTCCATCGAGACGACACCGGACAGGCCGTCCGAGCACAGCAGGAACCTGTCACCGGCGCGCGCCTCGCGCACGGTGAGGCTCGGCTCGAAGTCGTGGCCGGTCAGCGCGCGCAGCAACAACGAGCGCTGCGGGTGCGTGGCGGCCTCGTCCGGGGTGATCCGGCCCTCGTCGATCAACGACTGGACGAACGTGTCGTCGTGCGTGATCTGCGCGAACGTGCCCTCCCGCAGGAGGTACGCGCGCGAGTCGCCGATGTGCACCAGCCCGAGCCTGTTGCCCGCGAACAGGATGGCCGTGAGCGTGGTGCCCATGCCCTCCAGGTCGGGGTCGCTCGTGACGAGTTCGGAGATGGCGCCGTTGCCGGCCGCGACCGCGTCGCGGAGTTTGCCGAGGAGGTCGTCGCCAGGCTCGTCGTCGTCGACGTGGGCCAGCGAGGCGATGACCACCTTGCTCGCGACTTCACCGGCGGCGTGGCCACCCATGCCGTCGGCGACTGCGAGCAGGCGAGGGCCCGCGTACACGGAGTCCTGGTTGTTGGAGCGAACCAGGCCCCGGTCGCTGCGGGCCGCGTATCGAAGAACCAAGGTCATGAGCGCAGCTCGATCACCGTTTTGCCAATGCGGATCGGGGTGCCGAGAGGTACGCGCAGGGGTGCGGTGACCTTCGCTCGGTCTAGGTAGGTGCCGTTCGTGGAGCCGAGATCCTCCACGTACCAGTCGGTGCCGCGCATGGACAGCCTCGCGTGCCTGGTCGACGCGAAGTCGTCGTCCAGGACGAGAGTGGAGTCGTCAGCGCGGCCGATCAGGATCGGCCTGCCGTCGAGCGAGATGCGGGTGCCGGTCAGCGCCCCGTGGGTGACCACGAGTTGCCGAGGCGCCTTGCTTCCCCTCGCCGACTTCTCGGACCTCCGGAATCCGGGCAGACCTGACGCCCGGAGCCCTGAGGCTGCGTAGAGATCAGAGCGGACCACACGTAGGGCGGCCAGCACGAAGAGCCAGAGGAGCACGAGAAAGCCCACTCTGGTCAGCTGCATCACCAGCTCTTGCACCGGTTGTAACCGCTCCTGCCTTGAGTTGCATACCGACGCCCGTGTCGACCTCAGCCCGCGGTGCGGAAGACCAGTGACGAGTGGCCGATGCGGACGACGTCGCCCTCCGCGAGCTGCCAAGTCTGCACTGGCGTGCCGTTCACCGTGGTGCCGTTGGTCGAACCGAGATCAGCGAGCATCGCATTCTGCCCGTCCCAGGAGATTTCCAGGTGGCGCCTGGAGACTCCCGTGTCCGGGAGGCGGAAGTCGGCTTCCTGCCCACGTCCTACGACGTTTCCACCCTGCTTGAGGTTGTACGTCCGGTTGGAACCGTCGTCGAGGTGCAGGGTCGCGTTGAGCTGGCGGTTGGCACCCTGGGTGGCGGGAGGGGCGTATCCGCCCTGGTTGTAGCCCTGGTCGTAGCCACCCTGCTGGCCGTAGGCCGGCTGCTGGCCGTAACCCTGGTCATACCCGCCCTGCTGGCCGTAACCCTGGTCGTAACCGCCTTGCTGGCCGTAACCCTGGTCGTAGCCCTGCTGGCCGTAGCCCTGCTGCTGGCCGTAGCCCTGGTCGTAGCCGGCGCCCTGCTGGCCGCCGCCGTAGCCCTGGTCGTAGCCCTGCTGCTGCCCGTAACCCTGGTCGTAGCCCTGCTGGGCGCCGCCGTAGCCGCCGCCCTGCTGGCCGTAGCCCTGGTCGTAGCCCTGCTGCTGGCCGTAACCCTGGTCATACCCGCCCTGCTGCTGGCCATAGCCCTGTTGCTGGCCGTAGCCCTGCTGCTGGTGCTGGTCGTAGCCCTGCTGGCCGTAGCCGCCCTGACCATAAGGGTCCTGGCCGGGCTGGCCCTGTCCTTGTCCGTAGCCGGGTGGCTGGCTCATGGATCGGTCTCCTGCGGTGCGAGGTGGTGCTGACCGTCGGCTGGCCGCTTTCACGTCGGGGTCGACGGACGAGCTGGTTCGGAACTGTCCGGTGTGCAGCGCCTCGGAGCGCTCCAGGGAGACTACGACGTCACCATAGGTATCCCATCCGGACTCGGCCAGGTGCTCCCGCAGGCCCTCTGCGAGTAGCTGGGTGATGCGTAGTTCATCCTGCTCATCGCCCGCAAGACGCTCGTGGTCCTGGGGTCCGAGCAACACTTTGAAGTGGTTGGGGGCTAGCAGTCTGCCACCCGCGAGCTCGCGGATGTTGCTGTCACCCTCCCGTTGCAGCGCCTGTGCCACCTCTTGGGGCACCACGTTGCCTCCGAACACGCGCGCGAAGGTGTTGCCGACCAGACCTTCCAGCTTGCGCTCGAAACGTTGCAGGCCCACGTCAACTCCTTCCGCTCGGACGGGCTCCTGTGCCGATCGTATCCGGGTGCGACCAGCCCTACAGGGGGCGATTAGGAACCTGGTTTGGACGCGTGCTAGTGTTCTCCACGTCTCCAGGGGCAAGTGGCGGAATGGCAGACGCGCACGGTTCAGGTCCGTGTGTCCGAAAGGACGTGGGGGTTCAACTCCCCCCTTGCCCATCGAAAGACAGATGGAACCCCTCTCGCGGAATCGCGAGGGGGGTTCTTTCGTTGATCGGCTGTATCGGATTCCTTGATCCAACAGGTGATGTCTGTCACTCGTTCGGGGGTCGACATGTGGGCGATAGCGGCGGCGGACTTCGGTGCTCAGCTCGAACTCGTGGAGCTTCCCGAGCCGGAAGCGGGCCCGAACGAGCTGAAGGTCCGGTTGTTCGCGGCGAGCGTGAACCCGTTCGACCGCAAAGTCGTCGACGGGATGCTTCGCGGAACCGGAGAGCACCTGTTCCCGATGGTTCCCGGAACTGATGGTGCCGGTGAGGTGGTTGGTTCCGGAGAGAGGATTTTCGGCACCTTCTTCCACCGTCCAGTCGGCCGCGGAACATACGCCGAGTACGTCACAGTTCCGATCGGGAACGCGTTGGCGCCGTTGCCGGAAGACCTCGATCCCGCCGTTGCCGCCGCATTGCCGACCGCGGGTATGACGGCGTGGCAGTTGGTGGAGGCGCTGGGGTCCGCGGAATCCGTGCTGATCATCGGGCCGAACGGCGGCGTCGGGTCGTTCGCCGTGCAGATCGCTCGCGCGGCCGGCAAGCGGGTGATCCCCGTCGGCCGGGGCGACTCCCTCGTCGAGGCTGACGCGCTGATCGACCTCGTGAGCACCGACCGTTCGTCGTTCGAGGCGAACGCGCGCTACGCGCCGTTGGCGTTCAACACCAACTACGTCTCCGCTGACAAGGCCCAGAACTTCGGCATGAAGGGGTCGCGGGAAACGCTCGTGCGGCTCGCGTCGATGGTGCAGGCGGGGGATCTGTCCGTGCCGATCGCCCGCCGTGTGCCGTTGCGTGAGGCGACTGACGTTTTCGCAGGTCGTGGCCCTGGCAAGACCGTGATCATCATGTAGGTGGTCGTTCTGGCGCGGTGAACGGTCGGCGGGCGGTGACCGGCGCCGCCGGGCGGCTTTTCGTCGCCACGCGTAGCGCACCCACTCTGAGCAGGTCTTTTGGTGCGTCCATCCGGATTAACGTCACCCAGACGGCAGCACCGTAGGACCGAACTCCCCGCGCCACTCTTCGACCGGTCACCGACCGGTCGGCGCCGTCGATCGCAACAGGCTTCGCGACCTGGGGAAGGGCCGCGCGCTTACTGCTAAGCCTTATGCAGAGCACGAGTCGAATCGCGGCGGATCTCCCGCCGCGCTGGCGAGGAGGCACTGGCGTGAGCAGCACCCCAGCAAGGATCGCGGCACCCGACAGCGCACGGGGACTGTCGACCACCGCGCTCCCGGTTCCGGAACTGCCCGCGTCCGTCGAGGAGCTGGCAGCCGCTGCGGCGATCCGCCTCGGCTGGCACGGCGTCGTCCTGCCCGAGATGGTCCTGATGGGCCGCAAGGTCGTCGTCGTGGCCGAGCTGCTCGCCGACGCGCACGCCGAGCGCGTGTGCGTGGGTGCGGGCCCCGAGGCCGACAAGACCACCGTGTCGACGTGGGTGTGGCCGGAGATGGAAGGCCGCGTTCCTCCCGCCGCCGTGCGCATCGTCGGCGTCCTGGCCGTCGCCCGTCACTGGCGGACCGCGCTGGCCTCCGCCGTCCCCTTCTCCCGCTACGGCAACGCCGCGGTCGTGCTGCCCGAGTCGGTCGCGTTCTCGCACGACTACCTGTCGAACTGCCTGCCGCGCGTGCGCCGCTACGGCGTCTCGGTCCTGCTGGCCGACGACGAGAAGGACCTCTCGGTCGACGTCTCCGGTCGTCAGGAGAACGTGCCCGCCGAGGACACCGCCATCACCCGCTGGGTCAACGAGCTGGTCTACGAGCAGGTGCTCGCCACCGCTTCCTGATCTACGGTCGGGGACATGCGAGTAGTCATAGCCGGCGGACACGGGCAGATCGCGCTGCTTCTCGAGCAGCAGCTGGCCACCCGTGGAGACGCGGCGACAGCGCTGGTCCGCAACCCCGATCACTTCACTGACGTGCAGGAAGCCGGAGCCGTTCCGGTGCTGTGCGACCTGGAGTCCGCCGATCTGGACTCGGTCGCCGCGTATTTGAACGGCGCTGATGCCGCGGTTTTCGCCGCTGGTGCCGGGGCCGGCTCTGGAGCCGCCCGCAAGGACACCGTCGACTTTCGCGCCGCCGCGCTGTTCGCCTCCGCTGCCGTCGAAGCAGGGGTGCGGCGGTTTCTGCAGGTCTCCACGGTCGGGATCGAGCTCGCCGACTCGCCTTCGGTGGATCCGGAGTTCGCGGTCTACCTCAAGGCCAAGAAGCTCGCCGAAGAAGACCTGAAGTCCCGGGATCTCGACTGGACGATCCTGCGACCGGGACCGCTGGTCAACGATCCGCCGACCGGGCTGGTGACCCTGGCCGCGCCTCGGCTGCCGCGGTCGTCAGTGACGCGTGCGGACGTGGCCGCCGTGCTGGCGGAGCTGCTCACCGCACCGCAGACGATCGGCAAGACGCTGGAACTGACGAACGGCGAGACGCCGGTCGCCGACGCCGTTCGCGCCGTTCTCTGAGTGCACGCGGGGAGCTTTCGTGTACTCCTGGTGCACGTGGAGTCCCCGCGTGCACTCAGCCGAGCACGCGGTCCAGGTAGGCGTTGGTGAAGGTGCGGTTCGGGTCCACCTCGTCGCGCACCCGCAGGAAGTCGTCGAAGTGCGGGTACAGCGGGCGGAGTTCGGCGGACGTGAGGTCGTGCATCTTGCCCCAGTGCGGGCGGCCGCCCACCGACTTGGCGATGCTCGCGTACGCGTCGAAGAACGCCTTGTACGGCATGCCCAACGCCTGGTGCATCGAGATGTAGGCGGTGTCGCGGCCGTTCGCCGTGGACATCCAGATGTCGTCCGCCTGGGCCACGCGGACCTCGCACGGCACGATCAGGGCGTCGCGGTCGCCGAGCCGGTCGGCCACCGCGCGGAGCTCGCCGATGACGTCCAGCAGGGTCTCGCGCGGGATCGAGAACTCCGTCTCCACGAACCGGACTCGCCTGGGCGTCACGAAGACGTTGTGGGAGTAGTCGGAGTAGGAACGCTCGGAGATCAGCGCGCCGCACATCTCGTTGAGCTTGCGGGTGTAGCGGGGGAAGGTCTTGGCCACCTTGCACACCGCGCCGAACGCCGCGTTCTCCATGACCTCGTACTCCCAGGTCTGCCGGAGCTTGGAGAGCGGGCGGGCCGGTTCCGAAATTCTGTTGTTGCGCTTGATGATCACGCGGTCCGAGTGGGTGAACCAGTGGAACTCGACGTGGTCCTCGACGGCGCAGAGGTCGTCGAACTGTTCGAGCACGGCGTCCAGACGGCCCGGCGCCTCGGAGGCCTGCAGCACGAAGGACGGGACGCAGCGCAGGGTCAGGGTGCTGATGACGCCGAGCGCGCCGAGGCCCACGCGGGCCGCGTTGAAGAGGTCCGGGCGTTCGGTGCGGGAGCAGGTGACGACCGAGCCGTCGGCCAGGACGAGTTCCAGTGACTCGATCGTGGTGGCGAGAACGCCCAGCTTGGCGCCGGTGCCGTGGGTCGAGGTGGAGAGCGCGCCGGCGACGGTCTGGGCGTCGATGTCGCCCAGGTTCGGCATGGCCAGGCCCAGGCGGTGCAGGTCGGCGTTGAAGGCGCGCAGCTGGGTGCCGGAGCGGACGGTCACCAGGCCGGTTTCCGTGTCCGCGCGCACGATTCCCGTCCAACGGTCCAGGTCGAGCGCCACTTCGGGCGCGACCGCGATGTCGTTGAACGAGTGACCGCTGCCCCGCGCGCGGACACGGCCGCCGGACGTGACGGTCGCGGCGATTTCATCCGTGCTCGTCGGGTGGACGACGCGTGTGGGGTTGCACGACGCGGTTCTAGCCCAGTTCGTCCACACACGGACCTCCACGAGAGAGTGTGACCTGCGAGTAACGTAAGTGAAAGCCCTTCACGTTTCAAGGGTTTTCGACGTACCGTCAGGGCATGCGCAGAACACGACTCGACGCCGCGACGAAGGACCTGGATCCTCCGTTCGCGATCGTCGACCTGGACGCCTTCGACCACAACGCGGCGGACCTCGCCCGTCGCGCTGCCGGTCACCCGATCCGGGTCGCCAGCAAGTCGATCCGTGTGCGCGACCTGGTGAGCCGGGCGCTGGAACGGCCCGGCTACCACGGGGTCATGTGCTACTCGCTGGCCGAGGCGCTGTGGTTGTCGGAGCAGAACATCAGCGACGACCTGCTGGTGGCGTACCCGACGGCCGACCGGGCGGCGCTGCAGAAGCTCGCGGCGAACGAGACCGCACGTCAGCGGGTCACGATCATGGTCGACTCGGTAGAGCACCTGGACTTCGTGGACGCGGCGATCGGGCCGCACTCGGACATCCGGGTCTGCCTGGAGCTGGACGTGTCGTGGCGGCCGCTGCCCGGCGTGCACATCGGCCCGCGCCGCTCGTCGATCCACACCCCGCAGCAGGCCAGGGCGTTGGCCGCCAAGATCACCCAACGGCGTGGCTTCAAGCTCGTCGGCGTCATGGCGTACGAGGGGCAGATCGCCGGTCTGGGCGACAACCCGCCCGGTCAGCCGCTGCGTGCGCTCGGAATCCGGTTCATCCAGGCCAAGTCGGGGCCCGAGCTGATCCACCGCAGGACGGCTGTCATCAGTGCGGTCCGGCAGGTCGCCGACCTGGAGTTCGTCAACGGCGGCGGCACCGGCAGCCTGGAGCTGACCGGCTCCGACCCGTCGGTCACCGAGCTCGCGGCCGGCAGCGGGCTGTTCGGGCCGACGTTGTTCGACGCGTACCAGGCGTTCAAGCCGGAACCCGCCGCGCTCTTCGCGCTCTCGGTCGTGCGCAAGCCGACCAAGCGGGTCGCGACGCTCTTCGCCGGCGGCTACATCGCGTCCGGCACGCCCACGCCCGACCGGCAGCCGTCGCCGTACCTGCCGAAGGGGCTGAAGACGCTGGGTCTCGAAGGGGCCGGTGAGGTGCAGACGCCGGTCACCGGGAAGGCGGCGGAGCACCTGAAGATCGGTGACCGCGTCTGGATGCGGCACGCCAAGGCGGGCGAGTTGTTCGAGCGGTTCGACGAGGTGCACCTGGTGCACGGTGACCGCATCGAGCGCACCGTGCCCACGTACCGCGGTGAGCGCAGGAACTTCGGCTAGCAGGTCCAGGCAGGTCTAGGCGGGCAGGCGCGAGGACAGGTAGCCCCTGACCAGCGCCCTCGCCTCGGCCAGGATCGCCGGGTCGCCCATCGCGCTGTTGCGGAACGCCATCTTCATCACCGCGTCGGCTGCCTCGACCGCGATCGCGATCGGCAGCTGGACCTCGGTCATCGGAATTCCGAAGCGGCCGGAGATGAGCTCGGAGATCTTGTCGGAGATGACCGCGTTGTTGTCGCGGCGGTCGTCCAGCAGCCGCATGTCCACGACGTCACCGAAGTGCAGCCGCCCGAACGCGGGGATCTCGCGGTGCATCGTCACGTAGACGTCGAACACCGTGTCCACGGCGTCCCACCAGTGCTCCAGCGTCGCCTGCTGGAGCCGTTCGGTGATGCCGTGGGAGAACCTGTCGACGTTGCGCAGTGTCAGTGCCTGCACGACGGCTCTCTTGTCGGGGAAGAACTGGTACAGCGATCCGACCGCGACACCCGCCCTCTCCGCGATCAACGTCGTGGTGACGCCGTCGTAGCCCACTTCGTCGATGAGAGTGGCGCAGGCCTCGAGCATTCGCTCGACTCTCTTGGCGCTGCGCTGCTGGACAGGCTGACGGCGGAGCGGGGTGGTGCTCGTCACGGCGACTCCCAGTAGTTCGGGTACATCTCATCTTGCCTGTTGTACGGCCTTTTCACTTCCCTGAACCTGTCAACACGCCTACGATCCGAACAAGTTTCACATTTGGAGGATCGATGAGCGACTTCCTCTGGGGAGTGTCGACGTCCGCGTTCCAGATCGAGGGCGCGTTCGATGCAGGCGGCCGTGGTGCCTCCGTGTGGGACGACTTCGCTCCGGTACACGACAACGACAACGCGTCAGTTGCGTGCGACCACTACCACCGGTGGCGCGAAGACGTTGCGCTCATGACGCAGCTCGGCGTCAACGCGTATCGGTTCTCGATCGCGTGGCCGCGCATCCAGCCCACCGGCAAGGGGCCCGTCAACGCTGAGGGGCTCGACTTCTACGACCGCCTGGTCGACGCCCTCGTCGAAGTCGGCATCGCTCCCGTGGTCACGTTGTACCACTGGGACACGCCGTTGGAGCTGGAAGCGGAGGGCGGTTGGCTGAATCGGGACATCGCCGACCGGTTCGCCGACTACACCGCGCTGGTCGCGGACCGCCTCGCCGACCGGGTGAAGCTCTGGATCCCGATCAACGAACCCGCGATGGTGACGTTGCAGGGCTATGCGATCGGTGTGCACGCACCCGGCAAGGCGTTGCTCTTCGACGCGTTGCCGACCGCCCACCACCTGAACCTGGCGCACGGCCGTTCGGTCGAGGTGCTGCGGTCGTACAACGCACAAGCCGTTGGCACGGCGAACAACCACACACCGGCGTGGGCGGAGAACCCCGACAGCCCGGCGGACCAGGCCGCGGCCGCCGCCTACAGCGACATCCACAACTGGCTGTACGCGGATCCGATGCTCGCCGGCCGATATCCGGACTCCGTGGCGGAACTGCTGCCGATCCAGGACGGCGACCTCGCCACGATCCAGCAGCCGCTCGACTTCTACGGCGTGAACTACTACAACCCGACCCGGTTGCGGGCGCCGTCCGAGGGCAACCCGCTGCCGTTCGACCTGGTCGACATCGAGGAGTACCCGAAGACCGCGTTCGGCTGGCCGATCGTGCCGTCCGGGCTGTCCGAGATGATCGGCGTTCTCCGCGAACGGTTCCCGAACCTGCCACCGGTTTACGTCACCGAGAGCGGCTGCAGCTTCCCGGACGAGGTCGAGGACGCCGACCGGGTCTCCTACCTGGACGGACACCTCAGCGCCGCGCGGGAAGCGGACGTCTCCGGCTACTTCGTGTGGTCGCTGCTCGACAACTTCGAGTGGGAGTCCGGATACTCCCAGCGGTTCGGCCTGGTGCACGTCGACTACGAGACGCAGCGCCGCACGCCGCGCGCCTCGTTCCACTGGTACAGAAGGGTGATCAGTGGTGAGTGAAGCTCTTGCGGAACCGGTGGTGCGCGTCCGCCGCGGGTGGATGGCGTGGTTGTTCTGCGCGAACCTCGGGCTGTGGCTGGCGGTCTACGCGCCGATCCAGGTCCTGCTGCCGCAACAGGCCGAGCTGCTGAACAAGGCGAACAAGGAGTTCGTGTTCGGCGTCGTCACCGGCGTCGGCGGACTCGTGTCGTTGTTCATCGTGCCGCTCATCGGAACCTTGAGCGATCGCACGACTTCACGGTTCGGTCGTCGTCATCCGTGGACGTTGGCCGGCGCTGTTGTCGGTGCCATCGGTCTCGCCGTGCTCGCCAACGCGCCGTCAGTGCTCATCATGACGATCGGCTGGTGCCTGGTGCAGGCGGGGATCGGCGGCATGCTCGCCGCGCTGACCGCTGTGGTGCCGGACCAAGTGCCTGTCGAGCAACGAGCTCAGGTCGGCGGACTCATCGGCATCAGCCAGATGCTCGGCACCGTGCTCGGTGCGGTCGTCGTGACGTTGCTGGTCAGTGGACTCGAGGCCGGCTATCTGGCGTGCGCGATCATCGTCCTGATCGGTGCGCTGTTCTTCGTGTGGAGGACGCCCGACACGCAGCTCATCGTGAAGCCGGTGAGGCCGACGTTCTGGATCTCGCCGCGCGAGCACCCGGACTTCGCGTGGGCCTGGAGCGGTCACCTGTTGATCAACCTCGGCAACGCGTTCGGCACGCTCTACCTCCTCTACTTCCTCGGCGACGTGGTCCACTACCCGTCTCCGGAGGACGGTCTGCTGGTGCTGATGGCGCTCTACGGGGTGGCGCTCGCCGCAGGAGCGGTGCTGTTCGGCGCACGAAGTGATCGTTCTGGCCGCCGCAAGCCGTACGTGTACGGTGCCGCGGCCGTGATGACGCTGGCGGCGGTGTTGCTGGTGATCTGGCCGACCTGGGCCGCGGTGCTGGTCGCCGCACCACTGCTCGGCGTGGGCTTCGGCATTTACTGGGCGGTCGCGATCGCACTGCTCACCCAGGTGCTGCCCGCCGCGGCCGACCGAGCCAAGGACCTGGGCGTGCTGAACGTCGCCAACGCGTTGCCGCAGGTCGTGGCCCCCTTGCTCACTGCGGGGATCTTGGCCAACCTTGGTGGCTACCGCGGTCTGTTCGCCGCGTCGGCGTTGGCGACGGCGCTGGCGGCGGCGTTGATGAGTCGAGTGCGATCGGTGGTCTGATGCAGCTGTCGGGCAAGAGGGTTCTGGTCACGGGAGCGTCCCAGGGGATCGGCGCCGAGGCCGCGTTCCGGTTCGCGGCCCACGGCGCGCACGTCCACCTTGTGGCTCGGAGCGCCGAACTGCTCGATCTGCAGGTCAAACGGATCACCGAGTTCGGCGGCTCGGCGACCGCGCACGTGGCCGACCTGTCGGACGCCGCGGAGATCCACGCGCTCGCCGAGAGCGTTCCGGCACCCGATGTGCTCGTGAACAACGCCGGCGTCGGCCGCTGGCTGTTCCTCGACGACACGTCCGCCGAGGAGCTGCAGACCATGACCGCCGTGCCGTACCTGGCGGCGTTGCTCCTGACCAGGGAATACCTGGGCGCGATGCGCGCTCGCGGTTCCGGCTGGATCGTCAACGTGAACTCACCGGTGTCGCGGCTGCCGATTCCCGGCTGCGCGGGCTACCAGTCGGCGCGCTGGGCGTTGCGCGGCCTGACCGCGTCGCTGCGCCTGGACCTGCGCGGAACCGGCGTCGGAATCAGCGAAGTGGTGCCGGGCAAGGTGTCCAGCGAGTACTTCGACAACAACCCCGGTGCCGAGGAACGGATCCCGGCGATCGCTCGGCTGATCCCCACGGTGACGCCTGCGCAGTGCGCGAAGGCGATCGTCGACGCGGTGGAGAAGGAACGCGCCGAGCACCTGTTCCCGTGGCAGCTCAAGGCGTTCGAACTCTCCGGCCGGCTCTTCCCGGGCCTGACGTCGTACCTGACCTGGAGGACCGGCACACACCGCTGATCTTGTCGGTGGTGCTGAGTACGTTGAAACGCAGGGGTTCCCAGCCAGGGGGTACCCCTGCGCGAGCGTGGAAACGGCCCCTTGCCTGCGCGGGAGGTGCAGACAAGGGGCCGACGTGGTGACCGCGGACCGGCGCCGGTCGGGGAGGGAAGGTGCACGTCACCGGCCCGCGGGAATCTGTGGAGTTGTGAGCTGACCGGGGTCCGCGATGTCGCGGTCGGGGGTTCGCACATCGCGGACACCCGGTCAGTAGGCCGTTTGCAGACCTGGTCGTGTCGGGGGGACGCCAGGTCGGTCGCAAAGGCCCGTTAGTGGGCTCGAGCCACCGCGCGGCGGGTCCTGGTGACAGGAGGGGTCACCGGAGCCTCGCGCAGGTGGCGAGCCGGGCGCGGGGCGAGTCCGCCCGCAACCAGGTGTTCGTACGCGGCGCGCCACACCGAGCAAGGTGACTTCTGCTGGCGCCAACGGCCGGAGCACTCGGGGCAGTTGCCCTTCTCGTCCGGCTCGTGCGCTGCCAGCAGAGCACGCCATCCCTCGGTCAGCCGAGGGAGCTCGGATCGAGCCACCGACAGCAGGGACGGGGCGTCCGCGCGGCTCGCCAGCTCCGTGAGCAGGTCGAGGCGTTCCCACACAGCGTTGCGAAGAACCTGTCCGAGGATCGCGTCCATCGAAACGTCACCGTCACCTTTCCGCCTGGTCGGCGGCTTCGCGTAGCGCAGCCCTGAGCTGTACGAGCTGGTCGTGGGACAAGACTGCCGTCTCCCCGGGAGGCCCGACCAGAACCACTTGGCCCTGAACGACCTTCACGGTGAGCTGGCGGTCCCGGTCGACCACGTCGCCGCAGCTGATCTGCCACGTCCGACGCTGCCCGGTCGTGCCGCGCCATGTGGATTCGGTGTCACCCGTCTCCACAATGGAGGTGGAGCCAGGGGAGGAGCTGTCCACGATTGGTCGTTCCTCTCCGTGCTCACTCGCTTACCGGAATCTAGATTGCGATGATTCATGCCGGAACGGGACGTCGCAGCGCTGACCGGTGGAAGTCTTACGGTGAGCGGTAAGCGGTGTTCGGTGGGGCCGATCAGCCTCGCCGAAGAGGACTTCTCGACCAGGGGACCTGCCCCTAGTCTGCCGATGACGCCCAACGGACTGTGAGGGTGCGCGATGAACACCATGAGTTCCCAGGGCTCTCCGATTCCCGCCGAGGTGTGGGATCAGCAGGAGATGCGGGACGCACTGGCCCGACGAGAGATCAGCTCGGTCTACCGGCTGCTCCGACGGCACGGCGTGTCCCAGCGCCAGATCGCGGCGCTCACGGGTCAGTCGCAGTCCGAGGTCTCGGAGATCCTCAAGGGACGCCAGGTGATGGCCTATGACGTCCTGACGCGGATCGCCGTTGGCCTGGGTGTCCCACGTGGATACATGGGTCTCGCCTATGACGAGACAACGGCAGTGAGGGTGGCCGCAACCGCGGACTCACCCCATCCTGAGGAGGACGAGTCGGTGAAGCGTCGGAAGTTCCTCGCGCACGCCGCCGCCGTGACAGTCGGCGCGGCCGTGTTCGGAGCGGACTCCGGGTCGTGGGTTTCTCACCCCACACAGACTCCGGCTCCGGGACGCATCGGCATGACCGATGTGCGCCAGGTCGAAGCGGCGACGCGGGCTCTGCGTGCCCTCGACTACCAGTACGGCGGCGGTTCCTGCCGCGACGCGGTCGTGGCCCAGTTGTCGTGGGGCCAGCAGATGCTCGGTGCGAGCTCCACGGACGTCGTTCGCCAGCGCCTCTACGTCGCCCTGGCCGACCTGCACAACCTCGCCGGCTGGACCTCGTTCGACACGGGCCTCATGGACTCGGCCCGCAACCACTTCGGTCAGGCGCTCGACCTCGCCAAGCAGGGCGAGAACGAGGCGCTGATGGCGAACATCCTCTACCGCATGGGCCGCGTGTACTTGCACCAGAACGCCCCCGACGACGCGCTGAAGGTGTTCCAGCTGGGTCAGCTGGCCGCGCAGAACTCCGGTTCCGAACTGGCCGTGGGCATCCTGTGCGCGAACGAGGCCTGGGCCTACGCGAAGATGGGCTCCGACGAGCAGGCGCTGAAGCTGCTCGGCCGCGCGCGCGACGAGTTCTCCCGCGCGAACGTCGCCGAAGCCCCCGCCTGGGCCAAGTTCTTCAACGAGATCGACCTCTCGTCCATGATCGGCACGGTGCACACGGAGCTGGCGCAGACGGTGGACGCCAAGTACTCGCGGACCGCCATTCCGGCGCTGTCCAAGGCGATCAACAACTTCGGTGACGAGTACGCGCGCAGCCGCTCGTTCAATCTGACCTCGATGGCCATCAACCACCTGCTCCAGGGCGACATCGACCACGGCGCCAAGGTCGGCCGCCAGGCCGTCGACCTGTCGGAAAGCCTGAAGTCCGTGCGCACCAAGCAGCGCATGGAGCCGCTGCGCCAGGAGGCCGAGAAGCGCCGCAACAACCCCGAGGCCCGCGAGCTGGCGGACCGCGTGGCCCGCTTCACCGGTACCGAGTCGGCCGCCTGATCCGATCTCGTTTGGGTCCTATAGCACCACTTTCGGATGGTGTGGGACACGAACCGGTAACGCCAGGCCCTTCTCCCACGAATGCAGCATCGACGGGCGAGAAATCCACGCCTAAGGTGCGGCAGGTCGGGGCGAAGGACGAGGTGCGGCGCGTGAGCCTTACTCGGAGGTGGCGTTCCAAGAGAGCGCTGCGGTCCGCGCAGTTGCTCGATGAGGTGGTGGACACCCAGCTGCCGCTGCTGGCGGCGTTCGACGAGGAGCGACGGCGCAGGTCAGCCGACTACCTCGCGGAGCTGGTGGCTCTCGCGCAGGACTACCGCTACTACGCCAACGGCTGGATCGACAGCCGCGAGCTGGACCGGCGGGGCCAGCGGACGATGAACCGGCTGGCGCGCATGCGCGAGGAATCTTCGGCCCGACTGATCACCGACTAGTCCGTTCGTGGGCAGCTCGTCGTGCTGATCGGACCACTCGCCGAGTGCGGGCCCGATCGCGCGGATGTTTCACGTTGAACAATCACCAGGGCACCGGTCCGTCGTGGTCGAACAGGCCACCGGTCGGACCGTCGTCGGGAAGGGTGGCCAGCTTGATCGCGATCCTGGCTCCCTCCGCGGGCGTGTCCCTGCCCTGGAAGCCGTTGAGGTCGGTCGCCACGTAACCGGGGCAGGCACCGTTGACCTTGAAGTTCTCCAGTTCCTTGGCGTACTGGACGGTGATCGCGTTCAGGTACGTCTTCGACGGCGAGTAGGTCCCGCTGACCCCGCCCAGGGGCCCACCCGGCCCGCTCTGGAACGTCAGCGACGCGACGTGGCTCGACAGGTTCACGATTCGCGGCTTCGCTGAACGGCGCAGCAGCGGCAACAACGCGTTGGTGACCCGGACGACGCCGATCACGTTGGTCTCCACCACCGTCCTGATGCCCTCCGGCGTGGTGGTCGACGGCTGGTCCGGCCACCCTCCGGCGATCGCGGCGTTGTTGACCAGGACGTCGAGCCGACCGAACCGCTCCTCGAACAGCGCTGCTGCTTCGCTGGCGCTCTCGTCGTCGGTCACGTCCAACGGTACGAAGAACGCGTCAACGCCCTCCGCACCCAGTTTCGCCGCTGCTTCCTCGCCTCGCTGACGGTCCCGCGCGCCGACTCCAACGGCCATCCCCAGCGCACCGAGGCCTGCCGCGATCTCGTACCCGATGCCCTTGTTCGCGCCGGTGACCAGCGCAATCGTCTTTTCGCTCATGCGGTTGATCCTGGTGGGGACCGCACTTCAGACCAACATCACTTCAGTCGCGCAGCGATACCCGGCGGGTATGGATAATTCTGCGGTGTGGAGACACGAGAGCTCCGATACTTCGTCGCGGTCGCGGAAGAACTCCACTTCGGCCGCGCCGCCGAACGGCTCGGCATCGCCCAGCCGCCGCTCTCCCGGACCATCGCCCAGCTGGAACACCGGCTCGGCGTCGCGTTGCTGGAGCGCACCAGCCGCAAGGTCTCGCTGACGAACGCCGGCGCGGTGCTGCTGGCCGAGGCACGAGCGATCCTCGCCGCGGTCGTGGCGGCCGAGCGACGCGCCCGCGGTGCGGCCGCCGACCGGCCGTCACTCGTGATGGCCGCCAAGACCGGCGGCTCCGGCGAAGTGCTCGCGAAGCTGCTCGACGCCTACGCCGCCGAACCCGGCGCCATTCCCGTCGAACTGCTGCTGTGCGAGGCGAACCCCCACGTCCCGCTGCTCGACGGACGGGCCGACGTGGCGTTGCTGCACGAGCCGTACGAACCGACGAACGGCCTCGACGTGGAGGTGCTGAACACCGAGGCGCAGGTCGCTGTCATGCCGGGCTCTCATCCGCTGGCGATGCGGACGGGGTTGCGCATGGCCGACGTCCTGGCGGCACCGGAACTCGCGCGCTGGCCGGCGGCGGACGGCACCTACCCGGACGGAACCGGCGTCGAGGTGCGGAGTCTCACCCAGCTCCTGCAGATGGTCGGGCTGGGCAGGGCCGTCGCGGTGTTGCCGGAGGGCGTCTGCACCGGCCTGGCCGAGGGCCTGGTGGCGGTTCCCGTGGTCGACGCGCCGAAGGTGACGACCGTGATCGCCTGGCCGCCGCACAGCCGGTCGCGCGCACTCGCCGACCTGGTCAGGGTCGCGACGGGGTTCAGCTGACCGGAGCGCGGCTCAGGACCACGGCGAGACCGAACGCCACGCCCATGATGGTCACCTCCAGCACCGCCCACTGCACGATCGCGGTGACCTTGTGCTGGGAGATCTTCGGCAGCAGCCGCCACCGGATGTGCGCGCCCAGCAGCGCGATCAGCCCGGCGCACACCGCCTTGCCGAGGAACAGCAACCCGTAGCCGGTGGTGTACAGCGACTGCGGGAACGGGACGACGGGGTTGAGGATCAGCTCCAGCAGGCCGTTGAACAGGCCGGTCACCGCGACCACGACCAGTGCGACGGTCGCGACCTTCGAGAACTTCGGCAGCGCGACCGCCAGCAGTCCCTTCCGGTACGCGACCAGTGCCATCAACGCGCCGAGCCCGCCGGTCCAGGCCGCGGCGCCCAGCACGTGCAGCTCCATGGAGACCATCGAGTAGTCGTGGTACTTCCAGTTGGAGGCGTGCCCGGTCACGGGGATCGGCAGCAGGCCGAACATCGAGACGAGAATCCGCAGCTCAGCGGGCACCGACTCACCGCTGCGGACGGCCATCACGCCGATGACCAGGTAGATGAACGCGCAGGCCGCGCTGAACAGCAGCCCCTTGCCCGCACCGACCTTCGCGATGTAGTCGACGGCGTTGGCCACGCTGACGTTGCTGCCCGGCCGCAGCTCGGCGGCCTGCAGCACGATGGCCGTCAGCGCCGCGGCCACCCAGACGGCGGCGGCGATCACCGCGGCCGGGCGGGCGAGCCGCATCACCGGTTCGGTGTGCGTGGGCCGGTCGAAGCCGAGCAGCTTCGGCAGGATCGACAGGCCGACGACGACCGTCGCCGAGACGTCGAGCAGCACCCGCGTCACCGGCAGGCCGTACCGGACCACCGCCCCGGCGTCCGAGACCCCGGCGACCACGACGGGTGGTGCCAGCACGAGGCCGAGCGCGATGCCCGCGAGTGCGCCGAGCAGGAGCCCGGCGAGCACGCGGTAGTGGGAGGGGACGGCGGTCCGGACGTCGCTCATGCCTTGGCGCCCCCGCCACCGCGCAGGGCGAAGAACACGCCACCGCCGAGCAGCACCACGGCGCCGACGATCCACACCCAGATGGGCAGGCCGTCGCTCGAACCGTCGTCGGTCGCGCTGTTCGCCGCGACCTGGCGAGGCGTGCCGGTGCCGTCCTTGGTCAGCGTGAACGTCAGCTCACCGGAGACGGGGTGGCCGTCCGCGGACAGGATGCGGTAGCCGATCTTGTACTGCCCGGCCTTGCCGAGCGCGTTGATCTTCTGGGAGACCGCGGTGTCCTTGATCGTCGGGTCGCCCTCGACCTCGTAGTGGCCGCCGCCTGCGTCGGTGACCGAGATCGCGTTGATGCCCTGGCCGCCCTGCACGTCCTGGTCGAACGTCAGCGTCACCGTCGACGGGCCGACCTCCAGCGAGGTCTTGTCCTTCGGGTCGCTGCTGATCAGTGCGTTGTGCGCCGCCGCGGGGGCGGCCGTGGCGAGCACGGCCGCGCCGGCGAACAGGAACGCGACTAGTGCGCGCTTCATGCCTTGCGCCGCGAACGCAGGACCGCGCCGACGCCGAAGCCCAGGCCGAGCGCGCCGACGGCCAGGCCGGCACCGCCGAGGTAGCGGGCGGTCTGGTCGGAACCGGAGACCGACGCCTCGTGGGTGTCACCCTCGGTGTGGCCGGTCGCGCCGTGGTCGTGGTCGGACTCGGCGGCCTTCTTCGGGGCGAGCTTCAGCGCGGGCGCCGGGTGCTCCGGCTCCTTGCCGTCGGCGCCGGTCGACTGGGACCAGTCGACGACCTCGCCGTTCTCGTAGGTCTGCTTGGTCGGCAGTTCGAGCGTGTCCTTGCCCTCCGGCAGGGTGCCGAGCGCGACGAAGAACTCCTGGTACTCGTTGATCCCGATCTTCACGCCGGGGTCGGCGGTCCAGGTGATCGTCCGATAAGCCTCGGTGACCTCCTTGCCGGCGATGGTCACGGGCTTGTCGAGCTTGCCCTTGACGGCCTCGGCCTTCCAACCGGGCAGCGGCTTGGTGCGCACCGACGTGAGCGGGGTGTCCTGCGGCAGCGTCACCTCGATCTTGGTGGTGCCTGCGTTGTCCCGCTCGTTCGGGACGCGGAACGCGAAGGTGGCGCGGCCACCCTGGGTGAACTCCGCGGGCTGAGCGCTGACGTGCGCGGATGCGACGGACGGGGTGCCGAGGACAGCGAGTCCGGCAACGCCGAGCACGGCGAGCGTGCGCACGCCAAATCGATTTGTCGACATGAAGTTGTGGCTCCTGATTGCCAAGGGGATTGGGGACTGGGGGTCAGGAACCACAGGGCGGCCCGCGCCGCCCGTTCGCGCGCAGCACGTGCGCGTAGTGCGCGTTCTGCACGTACGGCGTGCTGGTGAACGCCCGCACCGGCTTGGTGACCGGCAGCGGCGTGAGCCTGCGGGGGATCAGGCGCGTGACCGCGGCGAACAGCCTGAACAGGGCGTTCTCCGCGTGGAACAGCAGGATCCCGGTCAGCGTCGCGGCGACGAGGTGCGCCACGAACATCCGCCAGGTGAGCGTGCCGGTGTGTTCGTGGTTGACCCACGTCAGCATGAGGTGCTGAGCGAGCTGGGCCGTGGCGAGACCGGCGATGACCGAGAGCTTCCCGGTCCGCTTGTCCGCGAGCGACGCGGCCGCGAACGCGATCAGCACGACCAGCGGCACCGCGTGGATGAACTCCGACAGCGCTCCGCCGCCCAGTCCGTGCGCGGCGATCGTGAGCGACGCAGAGGTCAGCGCGAGCGCGGCACCACGCAGGGTGCGCAACTCACTCGACCGTGTGCTCACGGCGCTGAGGGTAATCGGAGGAGTTTGCCCCGGTCTATGAGCGGGTAACTAGGGCCGCATGCACAACCAATGCGACCAGCCGGGCCGTACCGACCGTGTCGTGTTCGGCGTTGCCGCTGGTCTGACGCTCGCGTTCGTGACCTGGGGAATTGTCGGCACCTCCAGCTTGGCGTCCGTGTCGAAGACGGCGCTCGGCTGGGTGATCCAGCATCTGGGATGGGCCTTCGTGATCTCGGCCTCCGGGTTCGTCCTCTTCGCACTCTGGCTCGCCTTCAGCCGCTACGGCCGGATCCCGCTCGGCCGTGACGACGAGAAACCCGAGTTCAGGACCGTCTCGTGGGTCGCGATGATGTTCAGCGCCGGCATGGGCATCGGTCTGATGTTCTACGGCGTCAACGAGCCGCTGACGCACTACGTGAAGCCGCCGCCCGGCACGTCCGGTGATCCGCTGGAAAACGCCATGGCCACCACGCTGTTCCACTGGACGCTGCACCCGTGGGCGATCTACGCCATCGTCGGCATCGCCATCGCGTACAGCAGCTTCCGCCGCGGCCGGTCCTCGCTGATCAGCGCCGCGTTCACGCCGCTGCTGGGCCGTCGTGCGGCCAGCGGCTGGGGGCGGGCGATCGACGTCATGGCGATCTTCGCGACGTTGTTCGGCTCGGCCGCGTCACTGGGTCTGGGCGCCCTGCAGATCGGCAGCGGCCTGCAGGCCGCGGGCTGGACGGGCGGCGGGGTCGGCAGGGGTCTGCTGGTCGTCGTCATCGCGATCCTGACCGTGGCGTTCGTCGCGTCCGCCGTGTCCGGTGTGGCGCGCGGCATCCAGTGGCTGTCGAACATCAACATGGTGCTGGCCGTGGTGCTGGCGCTGTTCCTGTTCGTGGTCGGGCCGACCGTGTTCATCCTGAACCTGCTGCCCACGGCGCTGGGTGACTACTTCCGCGAGCTCGCCACGATGGCCGGACGGACCGCTGCCGCCGGTGGGGACGCCACCGAGACCTGGTTGTCCGGGTGGACGATCTTCTACTGGGCCTGGTGGATCTCGTGGACGCCGTTCGTCGGCATGTTCATCGCCCGCATCTCCCGCGGCCGCACCATCCGGCAGTTCGTCTCGGGCGTGATCCTGGTGCCGTCGGCGGTGTCGCTGGTGTGGTTCGCGATCATGGGCGGCACGGCGATCTTCGAGCAGCGCAACGGCGTCGACCTCGCCGGTCGGGCCACGCCGGAGTCGCAGCTGTTCTCGTTGCTCGACCAGTTCCCGCTGGCCACCGTCGCCGGGGTGGTGGTGATGGTGCTGGTGGCGATCTTCTTCGTGTCCGGCGCGGACGCGGCGTCGATCGTGATGGGCACGCTCTCGCAGTGCGGCTCGATCCGGCCGACGAAGCCCGTGGTGATCTTCTGGGGCGTGCTGACCGGTGCCGTCGCGGCGGTCATGCTGCTCGTCGGCGGGTCGAACGCGTTGACCGGGCTGCAGAACCTGACGATCATCGCCGCGCTGCCGTTCATGGTGGTGATGATCGGGCTGTGCTTCTCGCTGGTGCGCGACCTGCGGTCCGACCCGGTCATCCGGCGTTCAGCGCACGTCGAGGCGGCGCAGCAGCTCCTGCTCGATGGCGTCGAGATCGGTGCTGACGGCGCGGTGAGCGGCCTTGCGGCGGACCGACGGCATCCGCTCGGAAGCGCGCACGGCGGCAAGTAGCTGGGACAGTCGCGTCTCCGTCTTCGTCACCCAGGCGGAGTCGGAGGCGCGCAACCCCTCCATCGAGTCCGAGATCCCGACAATTCGCGCGTGCAGTCGGGCGCCATAGCCGGAGTACTTGCCGATGTCCGCGACGTCGATGCCGAGGCGGCGCGCGCGATAGCGGTCGTACTGCTCGCTCAGCATCCCGGCACCGCGGGCGATCACCGGAGCGAGCACCGGAATGAGCGCCGGGGCCACCACCTTCGCCACGCCGACCAGGTTCTTGGCCCTCTTGGGCGTGATCAGATGCCCGGTTCTGCGCGCCATTCGGGTACACCTCCTCCGTCAGATGAAACTTACTGCCCAGGTTGCTGACACATCAGGTCGACGCGCGACATACGCTGCATCCGTGACTTCCCAGGTGCAGCTAGACGCCGGCGTGGTCACTCGTTGTCGGCGGCGGGTGCACCTCGAAAACGATCCGGAGATGCGCGACGCTCCCAGAGCGGCGCCGGATCCGGCTTCGGAACAACGGAAAGCGGACGCGACGAACCATCGTCGCGCGGTGGCGGACGCACTCGCCAGAATCGTCGGCTCGGACCTCTTCGAGGTGCCGAACGGGCCGGACGTGCGCAGCGCGGACCGCGAACGCGTGACGCTCGCCGCGATGGAGATGGGTGCGCCGTACATCTGGGGCGCCGCGCTGCCGCGTGATCCGCGAGGCGGTCGTCGCGGCGGGATCGACCTGCTGGTCAAGGACTCCACCGGGTACGTGCCGGTGCTGGTGGTCCGGCACAAGATCACCGATCCCGGCCAGGGCGCGCGCACCAGCCCGTTGACCATGCCGTTGCCCGGTGGCAGCCGCACGGACCCGCACCGCAAGGTCCGCCCTCAGCCGCGTGACCAGCTGCGGCTCGCCCACGCGCAACGGCAGCTGCAGGCCGCCGGGTACGCCGCGCACGGGCGCGCCACCGGTGGCGTGATCGGCATGGACGCGGACGTCGTGCTGTGGCACGACCTGGAGGCGCCGACGTGGCCGGGCGGCCGCAACGCGCTGGCCGAGTACGACGCCAGGTTCTCCGACCGGCTGGCCGTGGCCCTGGCCGCGGCGAACCAGCGCGACCCGCTCGCGCGGCCGTCGCGGATCGTCGACTGCAAGACCTGCCCGTGGTGGCCGACCTGCGACAACGATCTCAAGCAGGACCGGGACGTCAGCCTCGTGGTGCGCGGTGAGGACGCCGTGGCGCTGCGGAAGATCGGTCTGTCCACTGTGGATGCACTTGCCGAGCTGGACCCGTCTGCCGAGGGGCCGATCCAGCTGGTGGGCATGCCGTTCGGCGACGCGGTGGTGCTGGCACGGGCCTGGCTGCGGGATCTCACGCTGGTGCGCCGGGTGCCGGAGATGAGGGTGCCGCGCGCGGACGTCGAGGTCGACGTCGACATGGAGAGCTTCGGCGATCTCGGCGCGTACATGTGGGGCTGCCTGCTGTCCGGAAAGGACATCGACGAGGAGCACGGGTACCGCGCGTTCGTCACGTGGGACGAGCTGCCGTGCGACGACGAGGCACGTTCGTTCGCCGAGTTCTGGACCTGGCTCACGGGCATCCGGCTGCGGGCGAAGGCACGCGGTCTGTCGTTCCGCGCCTACTGCTACAACGAGCTCGCGGAGAACCGCTGGCTGCTCGCCTCGGCGGAACGGTTCGCGGGCAGGCCCGGCATTCCGACGGTCGCCCAGATCAAGGAGTTCATCGAGTCGGACTCGTGGGTGGACCTGTTCGGGATCGTCCGCGAGCAGTTCCTGTGCGCGCACGGCAAGGGCCTGAAGATCATCGCGCCGGTCGCGGGGTTCTCCTGGCGCGACCCGGAGGCGGGCGGCGAGAACTCGATGCGCTGGTACCGGGCCGCGGTCGGCATGAACGGCGACGCGCTCGACATCGACCAACGGCGGCGGCTGCTCGAGTACAACGAGGACGACGTCCGGGCCACCCACCGCCTGCGCGAGTGGATGACCTCGGACGCGATGTCCCGTCTGCCGTTCGCGGGAGATCTCTGAAAAACGATGAACGGCGCATTTGTCCACCTCACGTGGACAAATGCGCCGTTCATCGTTTTAGCGCGGAGCCATGCGGAGAGCGCCGTCCATGCGGATGACCTCGCCGTTCAGGTAGTCGTGCTCGATGAGCGAGACCGCGAGCTGCGCGTACTCGGCGGGCTGCGCGAGGCGCTTCGGGAACGGCACGCCGGCGGCGAGGCCCGCGCGGAACTCGTCGGAGACCGTGGCGAGCATCGGGGTGTCGACGATGCCGGGTGCGATCGTGAGCACGCGGATGCCGACGCTGCTCAGGTCGCGGGCGGCCGGGAGGGTCATGCCGACGACGCCGCCCTTCGAGGAGGCGTAGGCGACCTGGCCGATCTGGCCGTCGAACGCGGCGATCGACGCGGTGTTGATGATGACGCCGCGGGCGCCGTGGTCGAGCTCCTCGGTCTTGCCCATCGCGGCGGCGGCCAGGCGCAGCACGTTGAACGTGCCGATCAGGTTGACCTCGATGATCTTGCGGTAGAGGTCGAGGTCGTGCGGGCCGGTCTTGCCGACGGTGCGCGACGACGGACCGATGCCCGCGCAGTTCACCGTGATGCGCAGCGGGTTGCCGGAGCCGGCGGCCGTGTCGACGGCGGCCTGGACCTCTTCACCGGAGGTCACGTCGGCGGCCAGGTAGGTGACGTTCTCGACGGCGTCGGCCTTCTCGATGGCGCTGGGCAGGTCGAGCGCGAACACCTGCGCTCCACGCGCCGCCAGCGAACGTGCGGTCGCGCCGCCGAGACCGGACGCGCCACCGGTGACGATGGCCGCGGTACCCGAGATGTCCATGCCTTCATCCTCCTCGAAGCGAGCTGCTCGCGAGGAGGTTAACGCTCGTTACCCCGAGAGTTGATACTGGATCAACGGTCGCTCCAGTGCAGCAGGGCCACCAACGGCACCGCCGCCAGGAGCGCGAGCCCGATGAAGATCGTCGCGATCATGAAGATTCCCATGCTCTGAACTGTGCCGTTCGACGGTGTTCGAAACATCCGCCGCGCCGGTAGACCTCTGGTAGGAGATCTGTCACGGTCAGCTACGACGAAAGTCGTACGGCGTTCAACTGGCCATGTCAGGGTCACCCTCATGTTTGCGCGCCGTATCGCCGTGGTGGGCACCGGTTACGTCGGGTTGACGACCGGTGCCTGTCTCGCTTCGCTGGGGCACCGCGTGGTCTGCGCGGACGTCGATGCGCTGAAGGTGGCTCGGCTGCGCGCCGGGCAGGTCGACATCCTGGAACCGGGGCTCGCCGAGCTCGTCGTCGAGGGGCAGGCGGCCGGGCGGCTGGAGTTCGTCGTCGGGGCCGCTTCCGCCGTCGCGGACGCCGAGGTCGTGTTCCTCTGCCTGCCGACGCCGATGGGTGCGGGCGGTGCGGCCGACCTGAGCGCCGTGGAGTCGGTGGCCGCGGAGATCTCCGGGGTGCTGCCGTACGGGGCGGTGATCGTCACCAAGTCGACCGTGCCGGTGGGGACGTCGGGGCGCGTGCGCGCGCTGCTCGGGCGTGAGGACGTCGCGGTGGTGTCGAACCCGGAGTTCCTGCGCGAGGGCACGGCCGTGCGCGACTTCCTGCACCCGGACCGGATCGTGGTCGGTTCCGACTCGCCGTCCGCGGCTGAACGGGTCGCGGCGTTGTTCGCCAAGCTCGGTGCGCCGACGGTGTTGATGGACGCCGCTTCGGCCGAGATGGTCAAGTACGCCGCGAACTGCTTCCTCGCGATGAAGCTCTCGTACGTCAACGCGGTCGCTGAGCTGTGCGAACTGCTCGGTGCGGACATCGAGTCGGTGTCCGAGGGCATGGGGTACGACAAGCGGATCGGGCAGTCGTTCCTGCGGCCGGGGCCGGGCTGGGGCGGGTCGTGCCTGCCGAAGGACACGCACGCGATGGTGCAGATCGCCGAGGCGGTCGGCGTCGACTTCGGACTGATCCGCTCGACGATCGAGGCCAACGTCCGCGCGCAGCTGCGGGTGGTGGACAAGGTTCGCGCCGCGTGCGGTGGCACGCTGGCCGGCGTGCGGGTCGGCGTGCTCGGCCTCGCGTTCAAGGCCGGCACGAACGACCTGCGCGACTCTCCCGCGCTGGCGGTGGCGGAGCAGCTGGTGCTGGAGGGCGCGGAGCTGACCGCGTTCGACCCCGAGGTGACGGGGCCGCTGCCGGGAATGCTGCTGGTCGACGACCCGTACCAGGCGGTCAAGGGTGCCGAGGCGGTCGTGCTGCTGACCGACTGGCCGGTGTTCCGCACGCTCGACTGGGTGCGCGTCGCCGAGCTGATGGACGGTCACGTCGTGGTCGACGCCCGCAACCACCTGGATGCCGACGCCCTTCGACGCGCCGGACTACTCCATTCGGGTGTGGGGCGTGCGTCACTCGGAGTCACGCAATTTAGTTAGCGTCGCATACCTTTATGGAGTGTTCACCACGCGCCCCGAACTCGTCGGCACCTTCGGCATGGTCGCTTCGACCCACTGGCTGGCCTCCGCGGCGGCCATGGCTGTACTGGAGGACGGCGGCAACGCCTTCGACGCCGCCGTCACCGCCGGATTCGTGCTGCAGGTGGTGGAACCGCACCTCAACGGTCCTGGTGGCGAGGTCCCGATCATCTTCGCGGCGGCCGGGTCCGGGCCGCGGGTGCTCTGCGGCCAGGGCGTGGCGCCCGCCCGCGCCACGATCGACCACTACACGTCGCTGGGCCTCGACCTCGTTCCCGGCAGTGGGCTGCTGGCCGCGACCGTGCCCGGAGCCTGGGACGGTTGGCTCACTCTTCTGCGTGACTACGGCACCAAGTCGTTGCGCGACGTGTTGGACCGGGCGATCGGCTACGCCCGTGACGGCTTCCCGCTCGTGGAACGTGCCGTGCACACGATCTCGTTGGTGTCCGATCTGTTCCGCGACCACTGGCCGACGTCCGCGGCCCAGTGGATGCCGGGCGGTTCGCTTCCGGTCGCGGGCGGTCGTTTCCGCAACCCCAAGCTCGCCGACACGTGGGAGTGGCTGCTGGCCGCCGCCGAGGCCGCGGGCGCTGATCGTGAGGCGCAGATCGAGGCCGCGCGCCGGGCCTGGTCGCAGGGGTTCGTGGCGGCGCAGGTCGACGAGTTCTGCCGTTCGGCGTTCCGCGACGACTCCGGCCGCGACCACGCCGGTGTGCTGACGGGTGCTGACATGGCGTCGTGGGAAGCGTCGTACGAGGACGCAGTGCTGACCGACTTCGGCTCGTGGACGCTGGTCAAGGCGGGAGCGTGGACGCAGGGACCCGCTCTGGCACAACAGCTCCGGCTGCTGGAGGGCCACGATCTGTCCTATGTGGACGGCAAGCCCACCGCGGAGACCGTGCACCTGGCCGCGGAGGCCGCCAAGCTCGCCTTCGCCGACCGCGAGGCCTGGTACGGCGACGTACCGGACGTGCCGTTGGAGACGTTGCTGTCGCGCTCGTACGCCGCCGAACGCCGTGCGTTGATCGGCTCGGAGGCGTCCTACGACCTTCGTCCCGGCTCACCCGACGGCCGGGAACCGTTGCTGCCCAAGCACATCGTCGCCGGACCGTCGGTCTCGGTGTCCGACCCGATCGGCGCGCTCGGCGAACCGACGGTGGCCCGCTCCGGCGTGACGCGTGGCGACACCGTGCACGTGGACGTCGTGGACCGCTGGGGAAACATGGTCTCCGCGACCCCGTCCGGTGGCTGGCTGCAGTCGTCGCCGACGATCCCGTCGCTCGGCTTCTGCCTGGGCAGCCGCGCCCAGATGTTCTGGCTGGACAAGGGTTTGCCGAACTCGCTGGCCCCCGGCAAGCGCCCGCGGATCACGTTGTCGCCGTCGATGGCGTTGCGCGACGGCGAGCCCGCTCTGGCGTTCGGCACGCCCGGCGGCGATCAGCAGGACCAGTGGCAGCTGGGCTTCTGGCTCGCGCACCAGGCCGGCCTGAACCTGCAGGAGGCCATCGACTCGCCGATGTGGCACTCGAACGCGTTCCCGAGCTCGTTCTACCCGCGTGCCTGGACGCCCGGCGAGCTCGTCATCGAGTCCCGCGCCGGCGCGGACGTCCTGGAAGCGTTGCGGGCCAAGGGCCACCAGGTCGTGGACGCCGGTGAGTGGACGCTCGGCCGGATGTCCGCCGTGGCAAGGGACTCCTCAGGCGGACTGCTGCGGGCCGGTGCGAATCCGCGCGGCGCGCAGGGTTACGCGGTGGGACGTTAACCGCCGACCACTTCGGTGCCGTCGTGCACCATCGACACGCCGCCACCGGTGTTGTGCAGCGTGCTGAGGCCCGCGCTTCCGGCGAGGTCGCTGACCTGCTTGATCGTGCCGTCGACCTGCGGGACCGGGCTCGCGCTCGCGGTGCCCGCCATCGCGGCGACGGCACCGGCGGCGAGACCGGCGGAAGCGACGATCTTCTTGAGGCTCAAGGCGTTCCGCTCCGGAGAAAGTGGAACGGCGCCCGATTCGAGGGGGAGGGAATCGGGCGCCGCCCCGGCCAGGAAGTACTGGTCAGATCAGATGTCGATGCCGGCGTTGGCGTGCGGCGGGCCCTGCGGCTCGTTGAGGCCGAGCAGCGTCGCGGCGGGAACACCGCTGCCACCCGCGTCGACGTTCTCGACGAGCGCGTTCACGTCGACGTCCTGCGCGTTGATCGCCTGGATCTTTCCGGCGGCATCCTTGGTGTTCACCGACGCGAGGTCGCTGACGCTGGCGACGTCGCCCAGCTGACCACCGAGGTCGGGCGTGGTCGCGACGTTGGCGTCCGCGGTGTCCGCGTGCGCGATGCCGCCCAGGCCGAGCATGACGGTGGCGCTGCCGAGGGCAACAGCGGCCCCCGTGATGGTCTTCCTGAGGTTCATGGGCGCGAAGGTGTCGTGTTCGACCCCTCTACATCAAGCTCCGTAACTCGGGAGAGGGAACTTCTTCATCCCTTAAGGGGACGCCACTCCATCGCGACCGTGCAGACGCGCTTCTCACCGCGCCACACCGATATCGCGTACAGACCGGCCCGCGTTCCGGCCCGCGCCATGAAGTCCTGCGCGCACTCCACGGTGTACCGCTCCCGCCAGTCCTCGCCTTTCCTTATGTACCAACCGTGGTCCACGACCTCCTCGGCGTGCTCGAGCCTCAGGCCGCCGCCGGGCAACCGCCGGTGGTACTCGATGCGGTGAAGGTGGTCCATGCGGACGACGGTCCTCGCTGCACCTGCGAAGTGAGAATCTCAAACTGCGGATCTTGCCCGTACCGTTTGGACCGTGGCTGAACCCACGTTCCGGCAGCAGCGCCTGGGAGAGGCGCTGCGACTGCTGCGTGAACGTGCGGGTATGAGCCAGCAGCAGGTCGCCGAGCGGCTGCTCTACAACGTCCCCAAGATCAGCCGGATCGAAAACGGCCAGGTGCCGGACATCCACGCGTTGCGAGCGATGCTCGACCTCTACGGCGTCATCGGCGACGAGGAAGCGCCGTACATCGAGATGTGGGAGCTGGCCAAGGAGAAGGGCTGGTGGCGTGCCTACGGGATCTTGAAGCAGGGCTACCTCAGCCTTGAGCACGACGCTTCACGTGTCCGGGAGTTCCAGCTCGGGTTCATCCCCGGACAGCTGCAGACCGTGCGGTACATGCGGGAGGTCTTCGCGGGGACGACGAGTCAGCGGTCCAAGAAGTGGACGGAAAACGACATCGCGGTCCGGCAACGCCGACAGCAGCGGCTGGTGGGTGACAAACCACTGCAGTACCACGCGATCATCGCCGAGCCCGCCCTCAGGAACGCTGATCGTGAGCAACTGCTGCATCTCATCAGAACCGGTCATCTGCCGAATGTGAAGATCCAGGTGCTCTTGGAGTCGGCGGGGTTGCACGACGGGCAGTTCGGGCCGTTCATCCTCCTGGATCTCCCGTTCGCGGGGGACCCGCAGGTGCTCTACATCGAGCACATGGCAGGCTCGATCCACATCGAGGATCCCGAGCGGCTGAAGACCGCTAACCTTGTCTTCAAACACCTCTCGAAGCTGGCGTTGACCCCCGAACAGTCCGTCGCGTGGATCGAGAGGTTGGCTGCCGAGAGGTAGATATGTGGCGTAAGAGCAGTCGCAGTGGAGGCGGCAGCGACGGTGCCTGCGTCGAGATTGCGCTGAATGGCGGAGTCGCGCGCGTGCGCGACTCCAAGAACAAGGCGAGTTCCGTTGTCGCCGCGCCCGATTGGGCAGCGTTCATCGGCGCCGTAAAGCGCGGCGACTTCGAAAAGAACTGACGTGGACTAGGCGATCGCGCCGGGCGGCAGCTTCAGCTTGAACGGCAGCGTGGTGACCACCGCCAAATCGGAAGCGGTCGCCTTCATCAGCGTCGGAGCGTTGCGCGCGCCGGGCTCGGGCAGGTCGAGCAGCCTGTCCACGGCCTCGACCAGCGGTCCTTCGTAGATCCACACGGCCTGCGCCGGACGGGTCGAGTCGCGGACCGCGGGCAGACGCCCAGCTCGCGCCTCGGTCTCGGACCAGAACAGGATCGAGTCGATGAAGCCTCTGCGCTGTTTGAACGCCATGATGCGGTCGAGCTGCCCGGCGTCGTCCCTCAGGTGGAGGAACTGGAACCCGCTCTCGCGCAGCTCGATGACCTTGCTCAGTGCGTGGTCCATGGCGCACCTACCCCTGTGAGGTCCCCATCGGAGGACCGTTCAGTCATACGACCCGAAAGGATCGTACGGTAAGTCAACGTTCGTCCGTAAGCCGTAGTCCGAACGAGTATCTCAATTGGTGGACGTTTGTGGCTTAGGGTAATCACTGGCGTCCTTGTTGGAGGAAACGGCCAGGAGGGCCATTACGGTTCGCGTCAGGAACGCCAAACCGCCCAATGTGACTAATGTCACGCTGATCCACATGTGTCGCCTCCGAGTGGTGACCTACACCCGTAGTAGACGTCTAGCACGAGACCGCGGTTGCAAGTGGCTCCGACTCGCGTTCTTAACAGAGATCCCCGCGTTCACCGCTTGCGGAGGCGGCGGGCGATGTTGCCGAAGGCGCGTACCGGGGCGCTGAGCTTCCACGACGTCGACGAGCGGAGTTCGTTGAGCGCGTGATGGGCGTTGTTGGAGACCTGGTGGATGGCGGCCAGCTCCGCCTCCAGCTCGGCGATGCGGCGCGCGCTGATCTCGTTGCGTTCCAGCACGCGGTCGAGGTTGCGAGCCGAACCGGGCGGCAACAGGAGTGAGTGCTTGTCCAGCTCCACGTGCACCAGCGCGCGCATGACGAGCCACTCGTCGGCGTTCACGACGTGCGACGACGACTGATCGGACCACTTGTTGTAGATCGCGGTCATCTGCTCCGTGTCGTGCACTCCGCACAACGAGGCGGCGCGCACCAGGAAGTCCCAGTCCTCGCAGACGGTCAGCGTCTCGTTGAACTCGAAGCCGAGTTCGAGGAGCTTGCGGGGGAACGCGAAGCAGTGGAACGGCGTTTCGTTCTGCCGCAAATGCCTCAGCATGTCGAATCGGGTCGCGTACGCGGGTGTGAGCGGACCGCTCGCGTAGCCGTCGTCGCCCCACGTGCGCTTCTGCTCGGCCGCCCACCAGCGGACGACCGTGCCGGGGGCCTCTTTCGCGCCGTCGTGGATGTTCTCCACGTAGTTCGCCAGCACGAGGTCGTCGTCGTCCAGGAAGACGACGTAGTCGCCACGGGCGGCGCGCAGGCCGACGTTCGCGGGAACGCTGCGGGTGCCGCCTTCGCACGACATGGTGCGCACGCGCTGAGCGAGGTTGCCCTCGAAGTCGTCGACCAGCTTCCGCACTGCCTCCAGCCGTGCGGTGTCGTGCACCACGATCACGACCTCGAAGTCGAGGTCCGTCTGCGCGCCGAGGCAGCACAGCACGTCGCTCAACGCCAGCGGGCGCTTGCCCTGGGTGCGGATCACGACGCTGAGGAAGATCGAGCCCGCGTCCTGTGCGGCGGGGACGCGCCGGGCGCCGCGGTGGTAGCGGCGCACGAACTGGTTCACCGTTCCGAAGTCGTCCGCGCTGTCGCGCAGCGTGCGCAGCAGGGAGCCGACGTTCGTCTTCGGCTCGAACAGCGGGTGCAGGGCGCGGTGCTGGTCGGAGTGCTCGAGCGGGAAGTCCTCGCGGGCCGACTCGTACCAGCCGGCCGACGTCATCAGCTCGGTCAGCGACGACTCGGTGAAGAACCGGACGTGCGTGCGGTCGAGCAGACCGGATTCCGTCATCTCCCACCGGCCGGCGAGCAATTGCCGGGCGAGGTCGACGTGGGCCACGTTCGGGATGCTGATGATCAGCTCGGCGTCGTGGTCGGCGATCGCACCCACCGCGGTCAGCACCGCCGACGGATCCGGCACGTGCTCCAGCACGTCCAGGCACAGGACCGCCGCGACGGAGCGTCCGGAGACGATCTTGTCGAGCGTCGTGGCCAGGTCCGGCGCGGTCAGGTCGACCACGTGGCCTTCGAAACCCCGTGCGACGAGGGCCTCGATCGCCGGCGCGTCCACGTCGATGCCGACGTACGTGGCGCCGCCGGTCGTGATCGGGTCCGCGACCGCCGCCGCGCCGCAGCCGAAGTCCAGCACGATCTTGCCGCGCGGATCCGTGCCTGCGAGCAGGCGGACAGCGGCACCGTACGGACCGCTCTCGTTGAAGTCGAACTCGTAGTTGCCCACGCGAAGTACCCCAGGTTCAGAAGCGGCGGCGGCCGTACTCGAAGTCGATGAAGTCCGCGACCGTGCTCGCGTCCGGGAGCGGCTCGGGCAGATCGTCCTCGTCGAGCCGCTGGAAGTCCGCCACGGCACGCTTCTGGTCGTCGTGGCCGTGCCGGGTGACGACCTCGACCGTCTCCTCCACGAGGTCGCTGCGGCCGTACTTCGTGAGCAGCTTGAGCCTGCCCAGCAGCCCGGCGTGCAACTCGATGCTCGTCGGTGCGACGTTCGCCTTGTCGTCGAGCCGCTTGTCGTGGAACACCACGGCTTTCGGCTGGTGCACCACGCGTGCCCCCGCGAGGCGCAGGCGCCAGCTGAGATCGACGTCGTTGACGTAGGACGGGAACGACACGTGGTCGAACCCGCCGACCTCGTGGAACAACTTCGTCCGCACCAGCAGGCACGCGCCGCTCGCCCAGCTCTGGTCACCCGTCGACGGGTCGAACCACTTCGGGTGCTCACAGGGGATCTGGCGGGCGTCCACGGCACCGACGTGCACGTCACGGGCCGAGGCCAGCAGGTGCTTGAGCAACATCGGTGCGACGTAGGTGTCGGGGTTGAGCAGCAGCAGGTAGTCCTCGTCCGCGCCTTCCACGAGCCTGTTGCTGCCCGCGCTGTGGCCGAGGTTCTCACCGAACCACGTGTAGTGCAGCGCGGCGAAGTCGTTGCTGTCCTGCAACGACTTCACTTCAGTCGCGCCGATGACCGGGGTGCTCGAGCAGTCTCCGATGTGGACAGTCACGTCGACATCGGCGTGGCGCGCGCTCTGGTTCAGAGCGCGCACACAACGCCACACCTCGTCCAGTCCGTTGTGGAACAGGACTACTGCGACCCGAACCGTTGTTCTCATTTCGCGGGCGTGTGTTCGAGCTGCTCAGCCAAGATCTTCTTGAAGGCGTCGACCACGTCGGCCTCGTTGGCACCGAACACCTCGACGCGGATGAGCTCGTCACCGGCGACGTAGTGACCGCGCCGCACCTGGATGGTCTTGCCCGCCCCGTCCGTGCTCTGCGCGGCGAAGACCTTCACCGACGGCTTCGACTCGCTGGCCGACTCGGCGAACCCGAACCGCAACTGGTCCTCCTCGATCGCGTCGCGCAACGCGGCGGGGTCAGCGCACTTGAACGCCCACAGGCTGTCCGTGTTGGACTTGGCGTCCACCACGATGACCGAGCGCGACTCGGTGACGCCGGCCTGCTTGAGCAGCACCAGGTCAGGCGCCGGCAGCGGCTTGACGCCCTCCAGCTGCTGCGGGCTGTAGGTGTTCGGGCCGTTCTTGGTGCCTTCCGGCACGATCAGCGTGCCGAACGGCGCGGGCTTCTTCTTGGTCGGCGACTGCGAGGTGGCGGGCGGGTTCGTCTGCTGGTCAGCCGTGTTGCCGCCCTTGTCTCTGAACACCGTGAACCAGAGCACACCGCCGACCACGAGCACCAGCACGATGCCGAGGATCACGAACAGCTTGCCCTTGCCGGAGGGCTTGTCGTCGAAGACCTCGGGGCCGTGCGCGTGGAACCCGCCACCGCCCCACTGGGGTGCGGGGATCTGGTCCGGGTCGCCGGTGGCCCAGGGCGGTGGCGCCGACGAGGCCGAGTACTGGTTCTGCGGCGGCGTGGCCTGCCAGCCACCCGGCGGGGTCTGCGGCGGCCGGACGAACTGGGTGCGCTCTGAACCGGAGTTGCCCGTGGAGACGACCTGCGTGCGATCCGCGTTCTCGGCCTGCGCGGCCTGACCACCGAGGTTCGGCACGACCTGGGTGCGGTCCTGCGACTCCTGCGCCTGGTCCCACTTGAACGGCGGGGGGAAGGAGTTCGGCGCCGAGGCCTGCTGCGCCGGCGGGGTGGCCGCTGTGCCCGCGGATCCGGAGAGGATCTCGTCACGGCGGCGGCGATAGTCTTCCGCCGAGATCTGTCCCGAGGCCAGCACCGCGTCAAGGCGGCTGAGCTCCTCCTGCCAGGTCACTCTGGCCTTCCTTTCTGCTGCTCACCGCATGTCCGCGCGCCGACACGCCCAGGGTGCAGGGCTCGCGGTGTGTCCATCCTACGAGTCGCTCTTCTCCGGGGTGGGCGGAAGGAGGCATTTCGTGACCATCCGGGGCGGAAAGATCGCGTGAGCGACGTGGCGGACAGCAGCAGGAGACCCGGCGACATCCTCGGTGCCAAGGCACCTCACGGTGGCCAGCTACGGCGTCTACCTGTACGGATTCCCCCACCGAGCAGTTCCTGCGCTACGAGGCGCTCACGTCGCCCTGGTCATGGTGCTCTCCCTCGGCCTGGCCCTGCTGTCGTGGCACCTCGTGGAGCATCCTGCGATGAAGGCGCGTCGGCCACCTCCCGCTCGTGTCGAGGAGCCCGTCAGGGAACCCGCGGGCGTAGATTGATCCGCATGTTCGGTCGCCACAAGAACCGCGTGATCGACCAGGCGGACGCGCTGCCGGGACGTGCCACACCGATCACGGTGCCGGCCTCCCACGCGGTGTTCGGAGACCGGGGCCTGCAGGGCCCGTTCCCCGGTGGCCTGCGTTCGGCGGTGTTCGGGATGGGCTGCTTCTGGGGAGCGGAACGCCTCTTCTGGCAGACCCCCGGCGTGTGGACCACCGCGGTCGGCTACGCGGGCGGTGTGACCCCGAACCCCACCTACGAAGAGGTGTGCTCCGGCCGCACCGGCCACGCCGAGGTGGTGCTCGTCGTCTTCGACCCCTCCGAACTGCCGTTCCAGGAGCTGCTGCGGGTGTTCTGGCAGGGTCACGATCCGACGCAGGGCATGCGGCAGGGCGCCGACATCGGCACCCAGTACCGGTCGATGATCCTCTACGCCGACGAGGGGCAGCGCGTCACGGCTGCGGCGTCCCGGGACGTCTACCAGCAGGCGCTGAACGCTTCCGGGTACGGGCAGATCACCACCGAGGTGGCGCCGCTCGGTGAGTTCTTCTACGCCGAGGACTACCACCAGCAATATCTTTCGGATGCGAAGAACCCGTACGGCTACTGCGGTTTGGGCGGTACCGGCGTGTCCTGTCCGGTCGGGCTCACCGTGACGACCGACAAATGAGGCTTGTTTTCCCTGGTCGGTAGCCCTAGCGTGCACGCCTGAAGCCACGTCCACCGCACGTCGGGGTTTCGCGCGGTACGTCGGGGGTCGTGTCGCGTCGTCGCGGTGGCCTACGTCTGGGGAGACCACCTTGTCAGCATTGAGGGCGCGCGGTGTCGCGCGCAGATCCGCCGTGCTCGTCGCGGCACTGGCGTTGACTGTCACCAGCGGTTTGACCGCCTATGCGCAGGACGAGCCCGCACCCACCACACCTGTCGAGGCACCGGCCGAGCAGCCCGCGCCGACGCCGGCGGACAAGCCTGCCGAAACGCCGGTCGGCAAGCCTGCGGAGACGCCGGTCGACAAGCCCGCCGACAAGCCCGCGGAGACGCCGGCGGACAAGCCGGCCGAGAAGCCCGCGGAGAAGCCGGCCGAGAAGCCGGCGGAGGAGAAGGCGCAGGCCACCGCCAACGTGACCGCGACCGCCAAGATCGGTGCGGGTCCGTTCCTGGTCGGCCAGACCGTGCCGTTCGAGCTCACGATCACGAACAGCGGCGCCGCCGAGGCCATCGGGGTCGCGGCATGGACCGAAAACATCTCCGGTCCGTACTTCAGCGTCAACTACGACGGCTGGGACGGCCTGAACACACCGTAGAACGACCCCACGACAACGCTCGCCGCCGGCGCGTCCAAGACGTTCACGATCAAGGGCAGTGCCTCCGGGTACAACGGCAACGCCAAGTTCCGGGTGCGCGTCAACGCGAA
This sequence comes from Lentzea sp. NPDC004782, assembly GCF_040609115.1. Classification (NCBI taxonomy): domain Bacteria; kingdom Bacillati; phylum Actinomycetota; class Actinomycetes; order Pseudonocardiales; family Pseudonocardiaceae; genus Lentzea; species Lentzea sp. NPDC004782. The sequence goes on along the minus strand of NZ_JBEXJN010000033.1, from coordinate 23,035 downwards.
GAACGACTCGGACCCGTACGACGGCAGTCCAGAGGTCGAGGTTCCGCTCGTGGAGCCCAAGAAGCTCGGCAAGATCAGCGGCGTCCTGTGGGGTGACGCGAACGGCAACGGTGTCCAGGACCCAGGTGAAGGGCTGGCGGGTGCGCAGGCGTACCTGTACGGCGGGGGCGACCCCAACGTGGCGCCGAAGACGCGCACCGACGCCAACGGGCGCTTCACCTTCACGGACCTGGAGACCCGCACGTGGGGTCTCTCGTTCAACGAGCTGCCCGGCGGCTGGGTGCGGCAGTACAGCAACGAGTACCTCCTCGTCGACGGCAGCGACTCCACGTCGGAACTCCGCTACCAGGCGGTCCGGCCGTTGACGGACCAGCTGACCGCGTCGGTGCGCTGGTTGTCCACCGAGCACGTCGACGGCGGCCAGGGGACTGTCGAGTTCACGCTGACCAACAAGGGCGGCGCGGACATCAAGGGCGTTGTCGCCGGGTGCGATCGGGCCGGTGAGGGGCCGCACCTCGGCATCGACGACAACCTCGGCGAACTGCGCTGGGATCGGGGCGCGACGATTCCGGCGGGCCAGAGCCGCGTGTTCACCGTGACGGGCACCGTGCCGAGGAACGCCTCCGAGTACGGCTGGGTCTTCGTGGTGTGCGACTTCGGCCCGGCGGACGGAATCATCGACGGATTTCCGAGCGTGTTCGACTTCGTCAAGGTCGGCAGTGGAACCGCCGACACCTACGGGTCGATCTACGTGGACCGCAACGGCAACGGCTGGCAGGACAGCGAGGGCGAGCACCTCACCGGCGTCAGCTTCAGCCTGGTGGACCCGAAGACCGGTCAGGTCGTCGCGACCGCCACGGGCGAGGGCGAGAACGGCTGGGCCCACTTCAACAACATCCCCAAGGGCCTCTACACGGTGAAGGTCAACGGCCCGTACACGGTCAAGAGCAAGTGGTACGTCAGCACTCGGATGCCCGGCTGGGCGGTCGAGGTCGTGCCCGTCGACGCGCCGGGTGGTGCCCAGCCGCAGCCGCAGCCGCAGCCGGAGAAGATCGCGCCGGTCGTGCACAAGGCGGACACGGGTCTCGCGCTCACCGGCGTGAACGTGACCGGCCTCGGCGCGTTCGGTGTGCTGGCGCTGCTCGTGGGTGGCGCGTCGGTGTTCTTCGGACGGCGCAGGACCGCGTGATCAGCAGAAGATGAGTCCGCACGGCCTCGTGGTCGTGGTCGTGGTGGTAGGCCGCGGCCGCGTGGTCGTCGTGGTGGGCGCCGGCGCCTGAGTGGTCGTCGTCGTGGTGATGGCCGTCGTAGTGGCGGTCGTAGTCGTTGCCTGCGATGAGGAAGACGGCGCGGACGACGACGGAGTGGACGACACGGTGTGTGATGGTGGTTCGGAGTCCGTGGGCACCAGCGAAGGCGTGTTGATGAGCGACACACGCGCCGGTCTGTCGTGGTCCGGGGATGTCGGATCGCCCGACGCGAGCGATCCGACATGCGGTACGAGCACGTAAAACGCTGCGGCGACAGCACCGAGGAGAGCTCCGGTCGCGAGCCGACCTGGGCCACTCATCGCCGCCAACACCCGGATTGCCTATCTCGTTCACTCGATTGGGTCAAGCAAAACGAAAGTTTTCTACTCAACTAAATCTTCGTGACGGTGACTCCGACTACGCCCTGTGACAGCGGGGCGATCGCCTTGAAGGCCTTCGGGGTCAGGTCGATGCACCGGCCGGTGATGTACGGGCCGCGGTCGTTGATCCGCACGGTCACGGTCTTGCCGTTGGAACGGTTCTTCACCTTCACCTTGGTGCCGAACGGCAGCGTCTTGTGCGCGGCCGTCAGCTTGTTGGGGTCGAAGCGCTCGCCGCTGGCCGTCGTGCCGCCACCGTCGTAGTAGGAGGCCTTGCACGTCTCGGCGGAGGCGACGGGGGAGAAGAACACTGCGGTGGCGGCGAGAGAGGCCAGCGTGAGGCCTGCGGCCGCGAGAGTCTTTGGCATGGCGCCAGCAACTCACCGAGCGGCAAAGGGACGCCTAACGCGCGCCTAACCGGGGAACTGCTCGGCCGCGGACACCAGCAGCTGCCAGTCGCCCTCGGGCAGCGTGCGCAGGCGGTCCAGCAGAACCGACATGCGGTGCAGCAACTCGGGGTGATCGGTCCAGAAGGAGTGATCTACTCTCAGCAGAGCGGCGAGCAGGTCGCCAGGGTAGAGCGCGAACGAGCGCAGCGGGTCCGACTCGACGTGCTCCAGCGCCAGCAGCGCGGTCACGTCCAGGCCCACCTGGTGCGTCACGAGCAGGTGCAGCGACGTCGGCGTCAGTTCCCGCACCGGCAGGTCGCGCAACGCGCTGAGGTCCCGGTACAGCTGGGTGGACGACGAGTCAGGTCTCAGCCAGTCGTCGTCGCTCAGGTGCGCGAGCGTTCTGTCGCGGTCCACGCACACATAGTCCCCGCCAACGGAAGACCTAGCGGGCTGACTGAGGCAACGGTTCGGCATTGGGCGACTGCCAGCCGACCCGCACCAGCACCTCGCCCTCGTGCAGCACCGCCTGCGACGCCAGGCCCCACACGGTCGACGCCAGCAGCACGGAGCTCACCGCCTCGCCCATCCGCAGCCAGTCGTGGCCGACCACCCGCATCAGCGCGCCGTTGCGCCGCGCGACCAGTTCCAGGTCGCAGTTCTCGGCGCGGGCCGCGTGCAGCAGCCACGTCAGCGCCGAGTCCGGTACCTCGTCGGGCAGGAACGGCCGCGGGTCGGCGCGGCGCAGTGAGATCGCCGCCGCGGAGGCCACCTCGCACGAGAACGGGTCCAGCTCCCAGCGCGGGTGCACCGACGCGATCTGGCCGTCGGAGAAGACGGACCGCAGCACGTGGCAGTCCCAGCCCATGGCGGAGAGAGCGACGCGCACGTGGTGGAGGACGGCGCCACACGCGAGGAGTGCCGTCTGGTCCGTGCGTGTCGTCAGGAGTTCGAGGCATTCGTTGCCCTTCCTCCACCGCCACGGCGGCACGATGCCGAACGACGGAGCCCGTGCGGCGAGTTTCAGCACTTCCTCGACGGTCTCGGCGTCGGGCGTGCGGACGCTGGTCCTCATTCCACACACGCTTCTCCTCGACGGCTGCGCCGGGGTTGCGTCACGACTGCGCGGCCGCGACCACCGCGGTCACGGTCAGCGCCGAACCACGCGCGAACTCGGCGGCGTAGGCCTCCTCGCCCAACGCCTGCCGGCACAACGCCACGCACTGGTCGTGGGACGCCGCGAAGTTCGCCGACCCGAACAGCGGCAGCCCGACGGACTGCCACACGCGGTCAGCGCCGCCCAGCAACAACGCCGCGTGCGAGGCGGACCCCGTGACCACCGAGATCAACGCCAGCAGTTCCACCGACACCGCTATCCCGAGCAGGTCGTCGAACTTCTCCTTGATGAGCAACGAAGAAGTGGCCAGCTCACGAGCTTCGACGACGTCACCGCGTGCCATCGCGACGAAGGCCAGGACGTACAACGCGTACGCGCGCGCCCAAAGCTCGCCGTTCTCCTCACACACGGCCCGTGCCTCTGCGCAGAGGGCGGCCGCACGGTCGAGTTCGCCACCGAACGCCACGGTGATCGCCAACGCCACTCGCGCCATGATCACGTTGCTGTCCAGGTGCCCCAGCTCGGTGTGCAGCCGGTCGGCCTCGGTCAACAGTGCCGCGCCCAGCGGCAGGTCGTCGTTGAACACCGCGGCCGCGCCCTGCACGTAGGTCGCGTAAACGTCGGCGTCCGCGTCGTCCAGCAGCGCGGCCTCCTCACGGCACGCCTCCAGCAGCGCGGGGACCGCGGCCGTGTTGCCCTGCAACGTCGCCAAGTACCCGTTGACCCACAACGCCTTGCAGCGCGCGCGTGACGGTTCGGTCTCCAGCGACAGCGCCCAGTTCAGCCAGTGCCGTCCCTCGGCGAACCGGCCGCAGCCGACCCAGTAGAACCACAGCGTCGCCGCCAGTCGCAGTCCCGCCTCGGCCTCGCCCGGGGTGGTCAGCGAGTACTCCAGCGCCGCGCGCAGGTTGCCGCGCTCGGTCGTCATCGCCCCGACGGTCGCGGCCTGCCGCGGCGTGAACCAGGCGCGCTCGCCCTGTTCGGCGATGCCCGCGTACCAGTCACGATGTCTCATGCGCAGCCGTGCCTGCTCATCGCTCGCACGCAACCGCGTCTGCCCGTACTGGCGCATGGTCTCCAGCAACCGATAGCGCGCCACGCCCGCGTGTTCTTCCCGTTGCAGCACGGACTTGTCGACCAGGCCGTCGACCGCGTCGAACATGAAGTCCGCGGTCAGCGTGTCGTCCGAACAGACCGCCTCGGCCGCGGCGAGGTCGAAGCTGCCGGCGAAGACCGACGCCCGTGCCCACAGCAGCTGCTCGCGCGGTGAGCAGAGGTCGAAGCTCCAGTCCATGGTGGCCATCAGGGTCTGGTGCTGCGGCAGCGCGTTGCGGCCGCCGTCGGTCAGCACCTTGAACCGGTCGTCCAACCGTTCCAGCAGCTGCGACGGCGTCAACGCGCGCACACGCATGGCGGCCATCTCGATCGCCAGCGGGATGCCGTCCAGGCGTCGGCACAGATCGCTGACGGCCTGCTCGTTCGCTTCCGTGATGACGAAGGAGCCGGGCACCGCGGCGTTGGCGCGTTGGGCGAACAACGTTGCCGCCGGATAAGGCACGGACAACGGCGCCACGGACAGCACCTGCTCGCCGTGGACCCTCAGCGCACGCCTGGAGGTCGCGATCACCCGCAACCGCGGCGCGACCCGCAGCAGCGTGTCGACCAGCACCGCGCAGTGGTCGACCACGTGCTCGCAGTTGTCCAGCACCAGCAACGCGTCCCGGTCGGCGAGGAACTCGGTGAGCACGGTCAGCTGCCCGCGCCCGGTCTGGTCGACCACGCCCAGCGCCTCCGCCACCGCGTGCGGCACGAGCGCCCGGTCGCGCAACGCCGCCAGCTCGACCAGCCACACCCCGTCCGGCGGGTGCTCACCGCGCGCCACGTGCACCGCGAGCCGCGTCTTGCCGACCCCGCCGACACCGATCAACGTCACCAACCGGTGCTCCCGGATCAGCTCGGCGACGTGCTCGGTCTCCGGCCGGTCCACGAAGCTCGACCGGTCGGCCGGCAGGTTGCCGCGCACCGTCACCGCAACGCGTTCGGCCAGGTCGAGCCGTGGATCGGCGGTCAGCACCGCCTGTTCGAGATCGCGCAGCCGAACGCCGGGCTCGATGCCCAGCTCGTCGACCAGCACGCCGCGCGCCCGCTGGAACGCGGCCAGCGCCTCCGCCTGCCGGCCACACCGGTAGAGCGCGATCATCAGCTGCTCCCACAGCCGTTCGCGGAACGGGTGCTGCTCGACCAGCGAGCTCACCAGCGGCGCCACCGCGGCGTGCTCACCGAGCGCCAGCGAGGCCTCCATCAGGTGCTCGGTCGCGTCCATCCGCAGCTCGGTGAGCCGCGCGGACTCCTGCCGCGTCCACTCACCCGGCCGGCAGTCGGCCAACGGGTCGCCGGTCCACAACGCCAGCGCCTCGCGCAGCAGCCGTGCGGTCTGCACCGGGTCGTCACTGGCGTGTGCTGCTGCGACGAGCGTCTCGAACCGTGCCACGTCGACGGTGTCGGCCGCCGCGTTCAGCACGTAGCCCGGCTCCCGCGTGGTGATCAGCTCGCCGAGCCCGGCGTCCCGGATCTGGTTGCGCAGGCGCGCGAGGAGGCTGTGCAGGGTCTTCGTGGCGGAGGCGGGCACCTCGTCCGACCAGAGCGCGTCGACGAGCGCGCTCCTCGGCACCGTTTCCCCCGGCTTCAGAGCAAGGCGGGCCACCAGGGTCCGCTGTCCCGCACTGCTGAGCTGAACTAGCCCGTTCGGACCGGTGAGTGCGAGCGGACCGAGCAGCCGGATGATCACTTGAATTCGTCCTGTCGTCAGCCCCCGACAAAGGCTGGAACCGGGACAAGATACTGCAATGGAATTCGACCCGAGAATCAACGCCCAGCGGCTGACCGCCTACGCCGACCTGCGCGCCGTGCTGGCTGATCCGGTGACGTTCTCCTCCCGGAACATGGCAGGTCCGCAGGTCGCGGCCGTGGCGGCGGTGCTGCCGCCGGAGCAGCGGCGATTGCTGGAATTGATGTCGTCACTCAACGCGGCGGACGGATCAAGGCACGCCCGAATTCGTGCGACGGCGAATCAGAAATTCACTCAAACGGCTGTGCGCCAAATGGCTGACCCAATTCGGCTGCGGGCTCGGAAGCTCCTCGACGAACTGCCGGGGGAAGCCGACTTCGTGAGCGAGTTCGCCGCGCCGTTCGCGCTGGGGGTCGTCGGCGACGTGCTTGGCGTGCCCGAACGCGACTTCCCGCTGTTCCGCGAGTTCGTCGCACCGGTGCTGGAGCTGACCAGCGGCGAGGAGATCAGCGAACGGGTGCTCGGGTCGTACTTCACCGGCATGAACGAGTTCTGCGCCTACTTCGGGCGCTCGGACGCGTTCAAGGGCGGCCAGCTGTCCGAGCAGGAACGGCTGTCGCTGTGCCTCGCGGTCGTCGTCGCCGGCACCGACTCGACCACGAACCTGCTGGCCAGCATGCTGCTGCGGCTGGACCGGCGGGAACGCCGGCTGGGTGGTGTGGTCGAGGAGGTGGTGCGGCTCGACCCGCCGTTCATCGGCTTCTTCCGGACGGCGACCCGTCCGGTGACCACGGCCGGGGTGAAGATCGCCGAGGGTGACCACCTGTTCCTCGACTACGCGGCGGGCAACCGCGATCCGCGCGTGTTCACCGAGGACTTCGACCCCGGCAGGCCGCCCGTGCCCGCCCACCTGGGCTTCGGGCACGGACCGCACTACTGCCTCGGTGCGGGACTGGCCAGGCTGCAGGGCCGCATCGTCGCCGAGGAGCTGCTCGACCGCTCGTTCGAGGTGGTCGAGCAGCCCGTGCGCCGCCGCAGGCACCTGATCAGCAACGGACCCGCGGAGCTGCGCTTCAGACCAGGGCGGCGTCCAGCGTGATGTTCTCGACGCCGGCGAGCGCCTTGGAGACCGGGCAGTTCGCCTTGGCGCCCTCGGCGGCCTCGACGAAGGCCTCCTGGGTGAGGCCCGGCACGTTGGCGCGCACGGTCAGGTGGATCCCGATGATGCCCTGGCCGGCCTGGAACTTGACCTCGGCCTTGGTGTCGATCGAGGTGGGCGGCGTGCCCGCGCCGGTCAGGCCGTGCGAGAGCGCCATCGAGTAGCAGGACGAGTGGGCCGCGGCGATGAGCTCCTCCGGGCTGGTCTTGCCGCCCGCCTCCTCGGCACGCGCCTTCCAGTCGATCTCGAAGCTGCCGCTCTTGGACGTGTCGAGGCTGACGTTTCCCTTGCCCTCGACGAGAGAGCCTTCCCAGTGCGCGTTTGCCGTCTGAGTGATGGCCATGGTCTCCAGGTCCTTGTCGAACGAGCTCGATCAGGTTGATGCGAGCGGACAGGGACCACCTTTCCACGGCGCGGCTCAGAGATCACCCCGAGAACCACGGGCCGGGACTGGCACAGTCGCGGGATGGACGTCGTACTGCCGCGGCAGGTCAGGGCCGGAGACCGGGTTCGTCTCGTGTCGCCTGCGAGTTTCCCGAACGAGGAGGAGCTCGCCGAGTCCGTGCGGACCCTGGAGAGCTGGGGGTTGGTCGTCGAGGTCGGCGAGCACGCGATGGACCGGCACGGCTACATGGCAGGTCGAGACGAGGACCGGCTGTCCGACCTCAACGACGCCTATCGGGATCCCGGAGTGCGGGCGGTGTTCGCCACCCGTGGTGGTGCGGGCTCGTACCGCATCGTCGACGGCATCGACTTCGCCGCCGTCCGGGCCGACCCCAAACCGCTGGTCGGGTTCAGCGACATCACCAACCTGCACCTCGCCTTGTGGCGGCACTGCGGGGTCGCGGGGATTCACGGATTCCTGGCCGGTGCCTGTTCGGCGGCGTCGACGCGGTCGTTGCTGATGGAGAGCGGTCCCACCGTTCTGCGCCGGGACGCGGAGGCGTTCACGGCGGCCGTCCGAGTGCCAGGTGCGGCTGAGGGGAACCTCGTCGGCGGTCATCTCGGCACGCTCGCCTGGTCCGTCGGTGCCGGCCTGCCCGATCTCGACGGTGCGATCTTGTTCCTGGAGGCGCCACGCGCGGTCGGACTGGGACACGTCGACCGTCAGCTGACACAACTCATGCGATCCGGCTCCCTGCGAGGGCTGCGCGGGGTCGTGCTCGGCCGGTTCCCCGGGTTCGAGGACTACGCCGACCGCGAGTGGACGGTGCTCGACGTGCTGCGCGACCGGCTGGAGATCTTGGGGGTGCCGGTGATCGGCGGCATCGACGTCGGCCACGGTGACGACCCGCTGTCCGTGCCCCTCGGGCCGGTCGCCGAACTGGACGCCGACGCGGGCACGCTCACCGTCGGCCCAGCAGTCCGCTGAAACGGAACAAAACGGCTCACGCCCTCCGTGAGGTTGGCGATTCGATCAAGAGCCGGAACTGGGCCCTTGTCGTGGTGGATGAAGGGCTCCTTCATCCACCCCAGGTTCAGGAAGGGGCCCTTCATGGACGACGCTCGCCGCGTGGGCACGCTCTCATCAGGCATATCGGGCGGGCTGGACGACTTTGCCGGGGCCCTGCCCTCCGAAACGAGGAACGGCTCATGCTCTTCGTGAGCATGAGCCGTCCTGAGTGAAGAGCGGATGACGAGACTCGAACTCGCGACCCTCACCTTGGCAAGGTGATGCGCTACCAACTGCGCTACATCCGCCTGTCTTGCTGCCTTACGGGTAAGAACTATACAACAGCCTCAAACGGCGTCTCGACCGGGGGGTCGCAAACCCGCCAGCAGCTGATCTACCTCGTCCAACTGCTCCTTGGGCCAGCGCCACTCCCACAACGCCCGCACCTTGGGCAGCACGTCGCACGGCAGCCAGGCCGCGACCTCCTCGCGGAGGTCCCAGTCGTCGAACACGTGCTCGTAGAAGCTGATCAACGCGGCGTTCTCCAGGAACTGCTCCGGCTGGTGGAAGCACCAGTGCGCGAAGCCGTACGCGCGGCGCAGCACGTCGTCGTCCTGCTCGCGGTGCGCCTCCATGGTCAGCTGGGACAGCTCGGAGAAGAAGACGTGGCAGGACCACTCCTCGGTTTCGGCGACAGCACGAAGTTCCGGCACGAGGGCCGAAGCGCGTTCCCGCCAGTCCACCACGGCCGTGACGATAGTCGCTTGATCTTCTCGCTCCGACGGCCCGACGCTCACCTGTGACCGTCTCGTCACCGAATGCGTTGCGCTGATCAGCTCACGACTATCGGATGGTCTTGTATATCGACCTGTTCTCATCCAGGGGCAGGTCTGGCCCCTTGTGGCATGTTGAACCCCGTGATGGTCGACGAGAACGAGGTCGACCGGGACCTGCTCGCCAGGGTGCGCGAGGGAGACGACTCGGCCTACGGCGAACTGTTCTCCCGGCACGCGGACGCGATCCGCCGTTTCTCACTCAGGCACGTCCGCGAGGCGGCCGAGGCTGACGACCTCACCGCAGAGGCCTTCTTCCGCATGCTGCAGGCGATTCGGCGCGGGAGCGGTCCGACGGACCACGTCCGCACCTACCTCCTGACCGTCGCGAGGCGCGTCGCGTGGGAGTGGAGCGGCCGCAGGCGGGACGTCCCGGTGGAGGACGAGGAACTGGGGCGCCGGGTCGAGCCCGTGGGCGACAACGCGAACCGCCGTGCCGAGCACAACCTGATCACCAGGGCCTTCTCCAGCCTGCCGGAACGGTGGCGGGTCGTGCTGTGGCGCGTCGAGGTGGAGGGCGAGCGCCCTGCCTCCGTGGCACCGCACTTCGGTCTTTCGCCGAACGCCATGTCGGCGTTGGCCCGCCGCGCACGTGAGGGGCTGCGTGCGGCGTATCTGCAGGCACATCTGGCCACCTACGACGAGCGTTCGTCGTGCGCGGCGATCCGGTCGAAGCTCGGCACCTTCACCGCCGGCGGGGTCCAGGGCGTCGAGGAACGCCGGATCCGCGCCCACCTGGACGGCTGCTCGTCCTGCGCACAGCTCTACACCGAGCTGAACGAGGTCTGCGCGACCCTGCGCGCCAACGCGGCGTTCCTGGTCGTGCCGTCCACGCTCGGCCTCGCGTTCGCCGGGAAGATGCTGATCAGCAAGGCGAAGATGGCCGTCGTGGCGGCCGGCGTGGCGACCGTCGGCCTGATCGGCACCATGGCCGCGGTGTTGAACGGCGGCCCCGGTGCGGCGGTGCTGCAGCCGGACCAGCGGCCGGTGATCGCGCTGAGCACGTCGGGTTCGACCAGCTCGGGGCACAGCAGGGAGCTCGTGGTCGCACCGGCGCCCGAGACCCACCAGGAGCAGGTCCAGCCGCAGCCGCAGCCGAACGTGGTCAACCCCGGCGGAGGACAGCGGCTGGAGACCGTGCGCAAGACGACGCCCTACGTGCCGCCACCGCAGACCTCCGAACGGCGGGAGCCACCGGCCGAGCGGGCGTTGCCGGTCGTGCAGTCGTCGTCCAGCACCGCCGAGGTCGTCGTCACCACGATCATCAGCAGCTCGCGGGACATCAGGTCGCTGGACACGGCGCCGGTGTCGTCCGATCGGCCTCCGCCTCCGCCTCCGCCGCCGTCGGACCCGTGCTCGTCGCCGCAGACCACGTCCACCACGATCACGCTCTACCCCAAACCCGTCATCCAGAACTGACGGTGACGATCAAGACCGGGCGAGTTCACCCACAAGGCTCGCTCTGCGTTGGGTACGGTTTGACCAGAACCGACCGAGCGTGGGAGACGGGTTTATGACGCGGCTGGTGCGCGGTGCCGACGGGCGGATGTGGACGGTCCACAGCCGGATCGAGTGGCGCAACCCGGAGTTGTCCGACGACTTCGAGCACGACGTCAGCGGTGGCGTCCTGCCGGGCGTCATGATGGCCGGGATGCTCGTCGTGATGACGGTGGTGCTGATCGCCTGGACGCCGGAGCAGGTGGTCGTGCCCGGCTGGCTCATCCTCGCGCTGATCTTCCTGTTCGCGTTCTTCCCGGTCCGCTGGGCGCTGCGCCGGCCGCACACGCTGGTCGCGGAGAGCAAGGCCACGGCCGACGAGCTGCCACCCGAACGGTGGGTCGGCCAGGTCAGGGGGCCGCTGGCGGTGCGCCAGGAGGCCTCGCGGGTCGCTCGCACGATCGAGATGCACTCGCTGCCCGACGTCGAGGGCCCGCTGCAACCCGTCGACTGATGCGACACTGGACCGGTGCCCGAGCTACCCGAGGTAGAAGCACTGGTCCACCACCTGCGTGAGAACGCGGTGGGCCGAACCGTGCACCGCGTCGACGTGGCGTCACTGCAGGTGCTCAAGACGTTCGACCCGCCGTGGACCGCGCTGCACGGCCAGGAGGTCGTGGCCGCGCACCGGCACGGCAAGCACCTAGACCTGGAGGTCGCGGACGGCCTCCACCTGGTCGTTCACCTCGCCCGCGCCGGATGGCTGAGGTGGGCCGACACGATGTCCGCGCCGCCGCCCAAGCAGGGGCGCGGTCCGCTGGCGCTGCGCGTGCACCTCGGTCCGCCCGGTCAAGGCCCCGGTTTCGACCTGACGGAGGCCGGCACGAAGAAGGGCCTCGCGGCGTGGATCGTGCGCGACCCGAAGACCATCGCGAGCATCGCCCGGCTGGGTCCGGACGCGCTGGAGATCACCCGCACCCAGCTGGAAGACCTGCTGAGCGGGCACACCGAGCGGTTGAAGACGGCGCTGACGGACCAGGGCCTGATCGCGGGCATCGGCAACGCCTACTCCGACGAGATCATGCACATGGCCCGGTTGTCGCCGTACGCCACGGCCGGGAAGCTCAGCGAGGAGCAGCTGGACCGGCTGCACGAGGCCATGATCAGCACGCTGACCGACGCCGTGGCGCGGTCGGTCGGTCAGGACGCGGCCCGGCTCAAGGGCGAGAAGCGGTCGGGCTTGCGGGTGCACGCGCGCACCGGGCTGCCGTGTCCCGTGTGCGGCGACACGGTTCGTGAGGTGTCGTTCGCGGACAAGGCGTTCCAGTACTGCCCGACGTGCCAGACCGGCGGCAAGCCGCTGGCCGACCGCCGGTTGTCGCGTCTGCTCAAGTGACGATCAGGACCTCCAGGGTGCGAGGGCCGTGGACGCCCTCCACCCGGTTGAGCTCGATGTCGCTCGTCGCGGACGGCCCGCTGATGAACGTCAACGGCCGCGTGGGCTCCAGTCGTTGCAACGCTTCCGGCACCGAGGCGGCGATCTGGTCCGCTCGCACGACGCACAGGTGGTAGTCGGGGAGCAGGGTGAGCGCGCGGCGGCCCTGGGCCTCGCCGCCGTCGAGCACGATCGTGCCGGTGTCGGCGATCGCCACCGCGCACCCGGTCAGCACCCCGTCGGCCTGGTCCAGCTCGTCGATCGACAACGGTTCGTGCAACCACGTGACGCCGTCGATCAGCCACTCAGGCGGAACGTCCTGCGGCGCAACGATTCGCTTGCCTTCGAGACGTTCCAGCGCTTCGGGCACGTCGCTGACGGTGTGCACGATCGCGCGGTAGTCGGCGACCCGTTCGGCGAACAGCTCGACACCGCCCTTGCCCGTCCGGTCGTAGCCGCGCACGACCGGAGGTGCGGCGGGCACGCGGGCGTTCCGGATGCGCTGGAGGATCTCTTCTTTCGCGCTAGCCACGATTTTTCCTCCACCACGTGCGGAACGACTCGGCGGGCGGTGCGGGCACGTCGCGTGAGGACGTCCACTTCGAACCCGGCCACGGCAGGGACGTGATCCGCCCGTCCCTGGCGAGGAACCTGGCCAGGGAACCGGCTTTCTGCGCCTTCTCGTAGCGGGAGGCCGCGCCGAAGATCCACGCGGCGGCGGCCATCGCGACCGACTCCGCGGTGCGCCCCTTGGCCTCCACGGCCTCTGCGCGCAGGTGCGTGAGGACCGACGGGATGTCGATCCGCACCGGGCAGACCTCGAAGCACGCACCGCAGAGCGAGGAGGCGTAAGGAAGCGACGCGGCCTGCGGGTCGTGCATGTCGCCGACCAGCTGGGGTGTCAGGATCGCGCCGATCGGGCCGGGGTAGACCGAGCCGTACGACTGGCCGCCGGTGCGTTCGTAGACCGGGCAGACGTTGAGGCACGCACTGCACCTGATGCACCGCAGTGCCTGGCGCCCGACGGAGTCCTCGAGCGTCGCCGTGCGGCCGTTGTCGATCAGCACCAGGTGGAACTCCTGCGGGCCGTCGCCGGGCGTCACCCCGGTCCACACGCTGGTGTACGGGTTCATCCGCTCCGCCGTGGACGAACGCGGCAGCAGCTGCAGGAAGACTTCCAGGTCCTGCCACGTCGGCACGAGCTTCTCGATGCCCATCACGGTGATCAGCGTTTCCGGCAGCGTCAGGCACATCCGGCCGTTGCCCTCGGACTCCAGCACCACGATCGACCCGGTGTCGGCGACGGCGAAGTTGGCACCGCTGATGGCGACCTTCGTGGTCAGGAACTTCTCGCGCAGGTAGACGCGGGCCGCCTCGGCGAGGTCCGCCGGTTCGTCGGAGACCTCGACCCCCATGCGGCGCTGGAAGATCTCGCGGATCTCCGAGCGGTTGCGGTGGATCGCGGGCACCAGGATGTGCGACGGCCGGTCGTCGCCGAGCTGCACGATCAGCTCCGCGAGGTCGGTCTCGATCGCGTGCACGCCACCTGCTTCGAGGGCTTCGTTGAGCCCGATCTCGGCCGTGGCCATGGACTTGACCTTCACGACCTCGCGCGCGTCCTCCGCGCGGCACAGGTCGAGCACGATCCGGTTCGCCTCGGCGGCGTCCCGCGCCCAGTGCACGACGCCACCCCGTGCCGTCACCGACTCCTCGAGCTGGAGCAACAACGTGTCCAGGCGTGCCAGGACGTCGTCCTTGATCTGCTCACCGGCGACCCGCAGCTGTTCCCAGTCGGTCATCTCGGCGACCGCGGCGGCACGGCGACCGCGGATGGTCCCGGTGGCCTTGCGCAGGTTCTGCCGCAGCTGGGTGTCCTGCAGCGCCGCCCTCGCGGCCTTGGGGAACGTCGGGCTGCCCAGCCACGTCACGGGGTTGCGCGCCACGGGTCCTCCTCCGTCGAAGCCAGGATCTCCGCCAGGTGCACCGGCCGGACGCCCGCGCGCAGCCGCGACAGGCCGCCGCCGATGTGCATGAGGCAGGAGTTGTCACCGGCGGAGAGCACTTCGGCGCCGGTGTCGAGCACGCACCGCATCTTGTCCGCGAGCATCGCGGTGGAGGTCTCGGCGTTCTTCACCGCGAACGTGCCGCCGAAGCCGCAGCACTGCGTCGCGTCCGGAAGTTCCACCAGATCGAGTCCCTTGACCGCCCTCAGCAGCGCCAGCGGCTTGTCGCCCACGCCCAGCATGCGCAGCGAGTGACAGGTGGGGTGGTAGGTGACCCGGTGGGGGAACCACGCGCCCACGTCGGTCACGCCCAGCACGTCCACGAGGAACTCGGCGAGCTCGAACGTCCGCGGCGGAGCCTCACCCAGCGTGGGGTGGATCTCCCGCACCATGCCCGCGCATGACCCGGATGGCGCAACCACGTGGTCGTAGCCGCCGAAGACGTCGGTGTACTTGCGCGCCAGCGGCTTTGCATGCTCCCGATAGCCCGTGTTGAAGTGCATCTGCCCGCAGCACGTCTGGTCGAGCGGGAACTCCACCGAACAGCCGAGCCGTTCCAGCAGACGCACCACGGCACGTGCGGTCGACGGGAAGAACGTGTCGGTAAGGCAGGTTGCGAACAGCGCCACTTTCACGCGCACACCCTCTCCCCAAATTCATCGGATGTCTACCCGGATCGGTGGACCGTACGGGCGTACGCCGGGCGCGCCTCTTGCTATCGGGGCCACCCACAGCACAGCATGTGCACCGTGGGCGACCTGTTGACCGAGCGCGCTGTGCTCGGCGTCATCGCGACCCTGGCCGTTCTGGGCCTCTTCGTGATGCTGTGCCGCGCTCGACGAGTCAGCACCTCCGTCGAGGATGCTGTGATGGACATGCTCGACCGCATGTCCAGGGCGTCGAGCGACCTCCGCGCGGGCCTGACGGAGGAAGCGGCGAACAAGGCCACCCCTCACCTGCGCGAGATGCTGCGGTGCGTCGCGGTCGCCATCACCGACGAGGAAGGCACCGTCCTGTCGTGGGACGGCGGTGCGAACGACCACTACGAGTACCTCCGCGACACGGTTGCCCGTGCGATCAACAACTGCCACAAGGAACACGTCGACCACCGCAAGCTCGGCTGCGAGCTGCAGGGCCCGTGCTCACTGCACAGCGTTGTGGTCGTCCCGCTGGTTGTCGAGGGCGACGTGGCCGGCACGCTGATCGTCGTGTCCGGCGTCGCCTCCAAGCGCCAGATCCGGATGGCCGAGGAGACCGCCCGCTTCGTCTCGACCCAGCTCGAACTGGAGGTCGTGCAGAAGCAGCGGCAGGCGCTGGCCCAGGCCGAGGTGAAGGCCCTGCGTGCGCAGATCTCGCCGCACTTCGTCTACAACGCCCTGAACACGATCTCCTCGCTGATCCGCACCGACCCGGCGCACGCCCGCGAGCTGCTGCAGGAGTTCGCCGAGTTCACGCGCTACTCGTTCCGCACCGACGGCCTCTTCACGACCCTGGCCGACGAGCTCACGAACATCCACCGCTACCTGACGATCGAGCAGGCCCGCTACGGCTCCCGGCTGAACGTCCGGCTCCGCATCGCGCCGGAGGTCCTGCAGGTCGTGCTGCCGTTCCTGGTGCTCCAGCCGCTGGTCGAGAACGCGGTCCGGCACGGCCTGGCCAAGAAGCCCGGCGGCGGCATGCTCACCATCACCGCCGAGGACAACGGCAACGAGGCCCTGATCAGCGTCGAGGACGACGGCGTCGGCATGGACCCCGACCGCCTGGACGACATCAAGGACGCCCACCAGACCGGCGCCCACGTGGGCATCGGCAACATCAACGACCGCATGCGCACGGTGTTCGGCGCCGAATACGCCCTGGTCGTGGAGACCGCGCCCAACGCGGGCACCAAGGTCATCCTGAAGGTGCCGAAGTTCGCGCGGAACGTGCTGCCCAACCTGAACCTGGGCGCGCAGCTGACGGACGAGCCGATGACGAACGAGCAGCCGGTCGTCCGCGCCTGAAGTTGAGTGCGCAACCATCCTCAACCCGCACGGTCAACGTGCCGATTGTGGTGTTGACCAATGAACAGCCGGCGCTCCCTCAGGTCGAGGCCGGCCGCGAGTTAAGGGCAACATCAATTGCAGGAACAACAGGCACCCGAGCGCGTCCGCGTCTGCATCAAGTGCACGGCCAAGGGCTTCAACAGCTGCAAGTGCTGAAAGGCACCGCAGGTCAGCGTGCTGCCACCGCCAGAGTCGTGATCAGCACGACGGCGCACACGCTCCAGCTCACCCACATCCAGTAGATGTGCATCGGCGTCGGCCCGGCGGCGTTCTGCCTGCCCCGGTCGTCCCACCACTCGACATAGCGTTCGAGCCAGCGGATCGGGTTGAACGTCACCCGCCGAACCTAGCAGCGCAGCACGTGTTTTACGTCACGCGGGGGTCCCGCGTTCCCTGGAAGGAAACGCGGGACTCCCGCGTGGCGCCAGAACGCACGTACTGTCGAGTACATGAGCGTCACGGACAAGATCGCGGCCCGGCTCCCGAGGGTCATGGACCGGGGTGAACGGCCACCGGTCGTCGCGGCGGTGCGGTTGCACGGGGTCATCACCCCGCAGTCCTCGCCGGTCGCCCGCAACACGATCAGCCTCCAGAACGTCGAGACGGCCATCAACCGCGCGTTCGACAACGAGCGCCTGATCGCCGTGGCTCTGCTCATCAACTCCCCTGGCGGCGCGCCCACGCAGTCCGCCCTGATCGCCGAGCGCATCCGCGAGCTCGCGACCAAGAAGCACGTGCCGGTGCTCGCGTTCTGCGAGGACGTGGCGGCGAGCGGCGGCTACTGGCTGGCGTGCGCGGCGGACGAGATCTACGCGCACGGCACGAGCCTCGTCGGCTCCATCGGCGTGGTCAGCGCGGGCTTCGGGCTCAACGGGCTGCTGGACAAGGCGGGCGTCGAGCGGCGCGTCTACACGGCCGGTGAGAACAAGGTGCGGCTCGACCCGTTCCAGGCGGAGAAGCCCGAGGACGTGGAGTGGCTCAAGGGCCTGCACGCCGACCTGCACGAGCAGTTCAAGGCGTGGGTCACCGAACGCCGGGGCGGCAAGCTCAAGGCCGAGGAGGATCTCTTCAGCGGCGAGATCTGGACCGGGACGAAGGCGCAGCAGCTCGGGTTGGTCGACGGCATCGGCACGCTCCGCAGCGTGCTGGCGAAGCGGTTCCCGGACGCCGAGCTGACCGTCGCCGAGCCGCGCAAGCCGTTGCTGGCCAAGCTCGGGCTCACCGGCGCGTCCACCCGATCGGGCGATCTCGTGACGCAGGTGCTCGCGAGCCTGGAGGAACGTGCTCGCTGGTCCCGATTCGGGCTGTGAGCATCAGTTCGGTTTCGCAGGGCGTGTCGAGACCTGCCCCGGCGTAGACATGACCGCACATTGATGGGCAAGATGCCCGACACAGTGAGTACCCAAGACAACGCCGGTCTCCTCGTCCTCGCAGTCGATGACGAGGCTCCTGGCCTGAGCGAGATCAAGTACCTGCTCGAGAGCAGCCCCCACATCCGGCGCGTCCTCACGGCCTTCGACGCCGCCGAGGCTCTGCGCATCCTGAGGGGTGACTACGAGCAGGAGGTCATGGCGAGGACCAAGGCCGGCCTGCCGCCGGTCGACGCGGTGTTCGCGGACATCAACATGCCCGGACTTTCCGGCATGGATCTCGCACGGGTGCTCAGCGCGTTCCGGTACCCGCCCGCGCTCGTGTTCGTGACGGGTGTGGAGGAACGCGACGCGCTCGTCACGGCGTTCGACGTCGGCGCGCTCGACTTCATCAACAAGCCGATCAACGAAGAGCGCGTGCTCAAGGCGATCTCCCGCGTCGCCGACCGGGTGGGCCGCACGGCAGCGCCCGCCCCGGCCGCGAACGCCGCGCCCATGGCCCAGGCCTCCGAACCCGCCGACGACGAGGTCATCCCCGTCGAGCTGGGCGGAACCATCAAGCTCGTGCCGCGCGCGTCCGTGCGGTACGTCGAGGCGCAGGGCGACTACGCCCGCCTGCACACCCAGGACGGCAGCCACCTGGTGCGCATCCCGTTGGCGCAGCTCGAAGAGCGGTGGGCCAACGCCGGGTTCGTGCGCATCCACCGGTCGTACCTGGTCGCGCTGCCGTTGGTGAGCGAGTTGCGGATGACGGCGAACGGCTACGCGGTGGTCATCGGCACCGGTGAGGGCGCGAAGGAGCTCCCGGTGAGCCGCCGGCACACCAAGGAGCTCAAGGAACGGATCGTGCGACCCCCGAAGAGCGGCTGGTGAGCAGGCACGACGCGGGAAAGCCCGAGCAGGCCGCCCGCGAGGCCTGGCTCGGTGAGCAGGCCCGCAAACCACGCAGGCGCAGGGTCGTGCTCGCGGACTCGACGAAGTCGCGCGGCAAGGCGCTGCGCACGATCATCGAGCTGGAGGAGCAGACCAGCGTCGGCGAGAAGCTGGTGCGCGACCTCATCAAGCAGCAGCTCCGCTCCGCGTTCGGGCTCGCCTTCGCGGTCCTGATCGGCATGTGCCTGCTGCCCATCACCTTCTACCTGTTCCCGCAGATCGGGGATCTGAAGATCCTCGGCATCGGCATTCCCTGGCTCGTGCTCGGCCTGGCGCCCTTCCCGGTCCTCTACGGGGTCGGCTGGGTGTTCCGCAGGCAGGCCGAACGGCACGAGCGCGACTTCGTGAACATGGTCGACCGTTGACGTGAACGCCACCATCTGGAGCCTCAGCGCCATCGTCGCCGTCGCGGCCGTGACCTTCCTGCTCGGCTACGTCGGCTCGCGCAAGGCCAACACCACTCCGGACTTCCTGGTGGCGCGCCGCGCGATCCCCGCCACCCGCAACGCCGCCGCGATCTCGGGCGAGTACCTGTCCGCGGCGTCGTTTCTCGGCGTGGCCGGCCTTGTGCTCAAGGACGGCATCGACGCGCTCTGGTATCCGATCGGGTTCACCGCCGGGTACCTCGCGCTGCTGCTGTTCGTGGCCGCACCGCTGCGCCGCTCCGGCGCCTACACGTTGCCGGACTTCGCCGAGGCCAGGCTGGGATCGGCGAACGTGCGGCACTTCAGCACGTTCTTCGTGGTCTGCATCGGCGTGCTGTACCTGGTGCCGCAGCTGCAGTCCGCGGGTCTGACGCTGACGACGATCACCGGCCTGCCCGCGTGGTTCGGCGGCCTGATCGTCACCGTCATCGTGGTGATCAACGTGCTCGGTGGCGGCATGCGGGCGATCACGCTGGTGCAGGCGTTCCAGTACTGGGGCAAGCTCTTCGCGATCGCCGCGCCGACGTTCGTGCTGTTCGTGGTGTTCCTCGCCTCTCCCGATCGCGGCACGCAGCCGATCAGCGACAACGGCGTGATCAGGTTCCCGCAGGCCGAGAAGATCACCGTGGCCGAGCAGGTGATCAAGCTCAGGGTCGACGAGCCGCTGACGTTGAAGGTGCACGGCGAGATCGACGGCAGGCCGGCCGACGGCAAGGTGTTCTGGGGCCGCGGCGTCTACGAGCTCAGCCCGGGCACGGTCATGGAGTTCACCGCCGGCAGCCCGGTTCCGGTGGTCGAGGGCTCGCCGACGAACAACCACGACTGGACGCGGCCGCAGACCGGGGGCATCTCCGACCTGCTCAAGACGTACTCGCTGATCTTCGCGACGTTCCTCGGCACGATGGGCCTGCCGCACGTCCTGGTCCGCTTCTACACGAACCCGGACGGCAAGGCGGCCCGCCGCACGGCGTTGCACGTGCTCTACCTGCTCGGCCTGTTCTACATCTTCCCGACGGTGCTGGGCGTGCTGTCCCGGCTCTACCTGCCGCAGCTGCTGGTGAACGGGAAGACGGACGCGGCGGTGCTGATGCTGCCGAGCACGATGGTGCCGAACCTGGGTGGCCAGATCCTCGGCGCGATCGTCGCCGCGGGCGCGTTCGCCGCGTTCCTGTCGACCTCGTCGGGACTCGTCGTGTCGGTCGCCGGGGTGGTCTCGACGGACATCATGCCGGGCAAGGTTCGTGACTTCCGGTGGGCAACCGTGTTCACCGGACTTGTCGCGATCGCCCTCGCGCTGCTACTCCCGCGCTCCGACGCGTCACTCACCGTGGCCATGTCGTTCGCGCTCGCCGCGTCGACGTTCTGCCCGCTGCTGGTGCTCGGCATCTGGTGGCGAGGACTCACCTGGGTGGGTGCCGTGTGCGGTCTCGTCCTCGGCGGCGGCATGGTGATCATCGCGCAGGTGATCAGCGTGGTCAGCTCCTACACGGGCCGCTGGGCACCCGCGGTCTTCACCCAGCCTGCGCTGGTCACGGTGCCGATCGCGTTCATGACCATGATCGTGGTCAGCAAGGCGACCCGCCGGCGTGCTCCGGCGGACGTCAACCAGATCCTGCTGCGCCTGCACGCCCCGGACCCGCTGGGCTTCATCCGGGACCGCGACATCGCCCGCTTCGGGACCGCCGAGGAGAAGGCGCGCCTGGCCGAGGACAAGCGCAGGGGAGCTAGTCGGACACGCTGAGTGGTCAGCGTTTCAAATGGGTGAAAATCGGTCACTCGAATCGGTGAACGGCGAATTCGGTCACGCAGAGTGCTGTTCGTCGACGCATACTGACCGTTCGTCGCTTCACCCGACTGCCTGGCGCAACGCCTCGAACGGGGTCTTACCGAGTGACTCAGGTCTCCATACGGTTCTCGACCAAGAACAGGACCGCACCTGGAGGCATTACGTGCCCGTCACGTTGCTGACACCTACGACGAGTACCGCTAGGAGGGGACTGTGAGCACTGTTGAGCACACCCCGGCCGAGTCGTCCCCAGACGCGCAGAAGTGGGTCGACGTCCAAGCAAGTGATGACTTCGCGCAGCTCAAGCACCGGCTGCTGAAGTTCGTGTTCCCCGTCTCCGGGTTGTTCCTCGCCTGGTACCTGCTGTACGTACTCCTCGCGGACTACGCGCACGGGTTCATGTCGACCAAGGTGTTCGGCAACATCAACGTGGGCCTGATCTTCGGTCTGCTCCAGTTCGTGTCGACGTTCGCGATCACGACGCTCTACGTGCGGCACGCGAACAAGAGCCTCGACCCGCTCGCGGAGAAGCTCCGCGCCGAGATCGAGGAGAGCGCGAAGTGAACAGCAGCAACCCCGTCCTGAACATCAGCATCTTCGGTGTCTTCGTCCTGATCACGCTGTTCGTGGTCATCCGGGCGAGCCGCAACACCAGGACCGCCGCCGACTACCTGGCCGCCGGTCGTGCGTTCACCGGCCCCCAGAACGGCATCGCGATCGCCGGCGACTACCTGTCCGCGGCGTCGTTCCTCGGCATCGCGGGCGCCATCGCCCTCAACGGCTACGACGGCTTCCTGTACTCGATCGGCTTCCTGGTGGCGTGGCTCGTCGCGCTGCTGCTGGTCGCCGAACTGCTGCGCAACACCGGCAAGTACACGATGGGTGACGTGCTGAGCTTCCGGATGCGCCAGCGTCCGGTCCGTGCGGCGGCAGCCACGTCGACCATGGCCGTCTCGTTCTTCTACCTGCTGGCCCAGATGGCCGGTGCCGGTGGTCTCGTCGCCCTGCTGCTCGGCATCACCGGCACGGGTGGCCAGTCCCTGGTCATCGCCGTGGTCGGCGCCCTGATGATCGCCTACGTCCTCATCGGCGGCATGAAGGGCACCACCTGGGTGCAGATCATCAAGGCTGTCCTGCTGATCGCGGGTGCCGCGATCATGACCGTCTGGGTGCTCGGCATCTACAAGTTCAACCTGTCCGGGCTGCTCGGCGCGGCCGTGGAGAACGCGCCGAAGGCGGGCGAGAAGCTGCTCGGCCCCGGTCTGGCGTACGGCAAGAACGGCACCACGAAGCTCGACTTCCTGTCGCTGGCCCTCGCCCTGGTGCTCGGCACCGCGGGTCTGCCGCACATCCTGATGCGCTTCTACACCGTGCCGACGGCGAAGGAAGCCCGTCGCTCGGTCGTGTGGGCGATCTGGCTGATCGGCATCTTCTACCTGTTCACGCTGGTCCTCGGCTACGGCGCCGGTGCGCTGGTCGGTCCGGACGCGATCAACAAGGCGCCCGGCAAGGCGAACTCGGCGGCTCCGCTGCTCGCGCTGGAGCTCGGTGGCCCGGTCCTGCTCGGCCTGATCGCGGCGGTCGCGTTCGCGACCATCCTCGCGGTCGTGGCGGGCCTGACGATCACGGCGTCGGCGTCGTTCGCGCACGACATCTACGCCAACATCATCAAGAAGGGCGCGGAGGAGGACAAGGACTCCGAGGTCAAGGTCGCCCGCATCACCGCGATCGTGATCGGTCTGGTGTCCATCGGCGGCGGCATCATCGCCAACGGCCAGAACATCGCGTTCCTCGTGGCGCTGGCGTTCGCGGTCGCGGCCTCGGCCAACCTGCCGACGATCCTCTACTCGCTGTTCTGGAAGAGGTTCAACACCTCGGGCGCGCTGTGGAGCATCTACGGCGGCCTGATCGTGACGATCACCCTGATCATCCTGTCGCCCGCCGTGTCCGGCACGCCGACCTCGATGTTCAAGAACGCCGACTTCGCCCTGTTCCCGCTGTCGAACCCCGGCATCGTCTCGATCCCCGTCGCGTTCCTGCTCGGCTACGTCGGCACGATCCTGTCCAAGGAGAAGGCCGACCCGGTCAAGCAGGCCGAGATGGAGGTCCGCTCCCTCACCGGTGCGGGCGCCGAGAAGGCCGTCGTCCACTAGCTCTTCCGCTCTCGATGAACGGCGCTTTCGTCCACCTCAGGTGGACCTGGTGTTTTAACCAGGGGTGAGTTCCTTGGGGCGGGTCGCCGCGTCAGCGGCGGCCCGTTTCTTGTTGTGTGTCTTGGGTTTGGGTGAGCTG
>NZ_JBEXJN010000032.1:0-112070 GCF_040609115.1 Lentzea sp. NPDC004782 | reverse complement strand
GGCCCCCACCCCCCCGGCCGGCGCCCCCGGGTTCTCCGGTTGTTCCCGGGGCCCCGCGGCCCCCCTTCCCCGACCGCGCGGTGAGGCCTTCCAGCATGCGCGTCGCGCGTGCGACGCCGGTGACGTGCCCGGTCTCGCGCCAGATGCGCAGGGCCTCCCGCGCCGCGTGTCCGGCCTGCGCCTGCGCACCGGAGGCCGACTCCACGGCGGCGACGGCGAGCAGCGCCTCCGCTTCCAGGAGCCGGAACCCGCCCGTTCGCGCCACGTCGAGAGCGGTGGTCGCGTGCGGCCGCGCCACCGCCGGATCGGCAGCGGCGAGGACGTGGGCGAGTGCGGCGGACGCTTCCGCCTCCAGTCCGCGCAGGCCGGACCGCGTCGCGATCTCCAACGCCCGCACCAGGTGTTCCCGTGCCGGCGTCGCACGGCCCAGTCCGATCAACGCCACGGCTTCCGCCTGCTTGTCACCGTCCTGCCGGGCGCACTCCAGCGCCTCGGCGGCGGTCCTGCGGGCGGTGTCGTGGTCGTCGCGGGCCAGGTGCACGGCGCACAGCCCGCTCAGCGCCGTCGCCTCACCGAAGCGGGATCCCTGCTCGCGGAACGACTCCAGCGCGAGCAGCAGCGTGTGCTCGGCGTCCGCGACATCGCCGAGCGCGAGCAGCACCGATCCCAGATCCGCCAGGTTGGCGGCTTCCCAGAAAGCGAGAGAGTTCTTGCGGCACAACCGAACCGACTCGTCGAGGCACTTCCTGGCCTCGGTCAGCCTGCCGAGCTGCCGGTAGTGACAGCTCAATGAGTTCAGCGCGTGGCTTTCGCCCGACGGGTTGCCCAGCTCGCGGAACAGCTCGATCGCGCGCAGGCTGTGCTCGACCGCCTCGGCGAGCCTGCCCGTCCAGTCCAGCATGGACCCGAGGTTCGACACCGCCGTCGCCTCGCACTCGCGCCAGCCGCACGTCCGGCTCGCCCGCGCCGCGTCCTCGGTGTGCGCGACACCGTCGGTGTGCCGTCCCTCGCGGAAGGCGGCGCCGCCCGTGGTCAGGTGCAGCAACGCTTCCGCGGCGTGCGCCTCGTGCCGCCGGGCCGCGGGCAACAGCACCGTCGCGAGCTCAAGCCACTCGGCACGTCTGCCGTGGTCGTGGAAGAACCGCCGCACCGCGTCGGCGAGATACCAGACCTGCGGGCGCGGCCCGGTCACCGCGGCCCGCCGCAAGGCGGCGACCAGGTTGGGCGCCTCGACGTCCAGCCACGCCACGGCTTCCGCGCTGTTCGCGAACCGCACAGGGCTCTCGGCCGGTTCGTCGTCGCGCGGGAGGGACACGACCCGCTTGCCCAGTTGCGCCACCGCCGCGTCGGCGGCCGCCAGATAGCCGGAGAACAACCTCTCCCACGCCGGCGTGGCCTCTTCCGCGTCAGAGCGTTCCTCCGCGTAGCGGCGCACCAGGTCGTGGAACCGGTAGCGGCCGGGTGCATGCGCCTCGACCAGGTTCGCGGCGCTCAGACCGCGCAGCAGCCGGGTCGCCACACCGGCCCCGGCGTCGAGCAGCGCGGCTGCGTCGTGCGGCGTGAAGTCCGGCCCGGGCACGACCCCGAGCAGCCGGAACAGCCGCTGCTGATCGGCGGGAAGTGCTTGGTAGGACACGGAGAACGCCGTGGCGACCGCGCTGCGCTCCGCCCCGTCGAAGGCGAGCAGCGGGTCGGCGCGCAGCTCCGCGACCGCTGATCCGATGCTGGTGCCCACGCCCGCCGCGGCGATGCGCAACGCCAGCGGGTGGTGGCCGCAGACCTCGGCCAGGTCGGCCGCGGCGGTGGGTTCGGCGGCGACGCGGTCCGCACCGAGCGCCGAGACGAGCAGTGCGCGCGAGTCCTGTGCGGGGAGCTGCGCCAGGGTGATCGTGCGGGCGCCGGTGCGGGCGACCAGGTCGCTCAGCCGGTGCCTGCTGGTCACCAGCACGCGTCCGGACGACGGCAGGAGCGGCAGCACCTGGGCGGCGTCACGTGCGTTGTCCAGCACCACCAAAGCCTTCCGATCGGCCAGCAGTGACCGGAAAAGTCCACTTTGGTCGTCCGATTCGGACGGTGTGGCACCGAGCGCGCGCAGCAGCTGCGCCAGTGCGGCGGCCGGGCTGAGCGGTTCGTCGTCGGCGTCGAACCCGCGCAGGTTCACGTACAGCTGCCCGTCGGGGTAGCGGTCGCGGGCGGCATGTGCCCACTGCACGGCGAGCGCGGTCTTCCCGACGCCCGCGGTGCCGGTGATGAGCCACACGCCGTCCTCGCCGTCCTCCAGCGCCGCAAGCTCAGCGGCACGACCCGCGAAACCCCTTGCGGCAAAAGGGAGTTCGGCCGGTCGCACCTCGGTGAACGTCCGGGCGGGAGCCTGTTCCCCGCCGCGCAGGACGTGCAGCTGCGCGTCCCGCAACGCCTGTCCAGGCTCGAGGCCGAGCTCGGACGCCAGCAGCTCGTGGCCCTGGGAGTACACCTCCAGCGCCTCGGCGGTCCGTCCGCACCGGTGCAGCGCGAGCATCAGCGCGGCGCGCGGCCGTTCGCGGTACGGGTGCTCGTCGACGAGCTTGCGCAGACCGCCGGCCGCTTCCGCGTGGTGGCCCTCGGCGAGCTGGAGCTCGTGCAGCTCCTCGGCGATCGCGAGCCGTCGCTCGACCAGCGCGGGGCGTTCCAGCTCGGCCAGCTCGTCGCTCACGCCGTCCAGCGGCGTGCCCGTCCACAACGCGAGCGCCTCGCGCAGCCGCGCGATGGCGGCCTCGCCGGTGAGCGTCCTGGCCTGGGCGACGGCGTCGTCGACCACGTCGAGGTCGCGTGAGCCCGGCGCGACCTCGATCGAGTAGCCGGACGCGCTGCGCGTGATCACCTCGGCGCCGAGCAGTTTGCGCAGGTCGGACACGTGCACCTGCAACCGTCCGCGGGCGCTGCGCGGCGCCTGCTCACCCCAGGTCAGGTCGATCAGCCGGTCCTCCGGCACGACCCGGCACGGGCTGAGCAGCAGCGCCGCCAGCACCGACGCCTGCTTCGGGCCGGCCGGGCGCACGGGTCTGGCCGGCCCGAGGACCGTGACCGGTCCGAGCAGGAGATATTTCAGCGCAGGTCCCTCTCCGCCGTGCATTTCACGCCGCTGCTGTCGGAGAACCGCACCTCCACCCAGGCACGCCCCGAGCGCGGCGCGTCCGTGCCGTTGACGGGCACCTCGCCGACCTCGTCCGACTTCAGGCCGGACTTCGACCGCGTGAGCAGAGTGGTCTGCATGGCTCCCTCGCGGTGCATCACCCGGACGCGCATCGCACCGGTGTCGGCGATGTACGGGCCCGCCGCGCCTCTGCCCGTCTTCAGCCGGTACTCCGCGCCGATGTCGTAGCTCAGCGTGAACCTGCCGCTGAAGTCACCCTCCGTGCACGTGGCCGTCACCGACGACGTGGCGGCCTGCGCCGCCGGTGCCAGTGCGCTGCTCGCGGCCACCAGCAGGGCCGCCAGCCCGGCCCTCTTCGCCCCAGACCCCAAGAAGATCTCCTCTGGTCGTTGCGCCACTAGAGTGACGCCTCACAAAAATACGACGTGCGCGTCGCCTCGGAGGTTGCGCGACGGTCACGTGCCGACGTCGGTGCGTAGTAGTCGCAGTTCATCTCGGATTCCTCCATCCGAGTGTCGGCCGACACGCCGTGTCGAGTTGCAACCTCTTGCGTGGCGATCTAGGTTCTACCCCTACATCTAGTGGTTACACCGTTGTAAGTAGTCCACAGGTTGTGGGTAACCCGACCAGTGTGGCTGCTGTGACGGGTGCTGCGCTGGGGAAGGGGTGAGTTGGCGTGCGGTGTCCGTTCTGCCGCCATTCGGACTCGCGGGTGGTGGACTCCCGTGAGGTCGACGAGGGTCAGGTGATCCGTCGTCGTCGCTCCTGCAACAGCTGCAGCCGCAGGTTCACCACGGTCGAAGAAGCGGTTCTCGCCGTGGTCAAGCGCTCCGGGGTGACGGAGCCCTTCAGCCGCGACAAGGTGGTCGTCGGTGTGCGCAGGGCGTGCCAGGGCCGCCCGGTCGACGAGGACGCGTTCCAGCAGCTCGCCCAGCGAGTGGAAGAGTCGATCCGGTCGACGGGATGTGCGGAAATCCCGAGTCACGAGGTGGGCCTCGCCATTCTCGGCCCCCTGCGCGAGCTCGACGAGGTCGCCTATCTGCGCTTCGCGAGCGTCTACAGGTCCTTCTCGTCCGTCGAGGACTTCGAGAAGGAAATCCTTGATCTTCGCACTGCCCGGGCCGAAGCGGCTCAAGAGCAGTGATCCGCGCGCACGAGCGCGCGCCCACATCATCTTTTCCAAGCACCAGCACGAGGGAGATCCACCGTGACCGAGACCGTCGGCGGCTCAGCGAAGAAGACAGCCGCACGGGCGGCTGCCAAGCCTGCCGCGCTGAAGGTCCAGCGCGTCTACACCACCGAAGGCCGCCACCCCTACGACGAGGTCACCTGGGAGCGCCGCGACGTCGTCATGACGAACTGGCGCGACGGCTCGGTGAACTTCGAGCAGCGCGGTGTCGAGTTCCCCGACTTCTGGTCGGTGAACGCCACCAACATCGTCACCAGCAAGTACTTCCGCGGTGCGGTGGGCAGTGACAAGCGCGAGCAGTCGCTGCGCCAGCTGATCGACCGCGTGGTGAAGACCTACGTGGGCGCGGGCAAGGAACACGGCTACTTCGCAGGCGACGCGGACGCCGAGATCTTCGAGCACGAGCTCACCTACATGCTTCTGCACCAGGTGTTCAGCTTCAACTCGCCGGTGTGGTTCAACGTCGGCACGTCGTCGCCGCAGCAGGTCAGCGCGTGCTTCATCCTCGCGGTCGACGACACGATGGAGTCGATCCTGAACTGGTACCGCGAGGAGGGCCTGATCTTCAAGGGCGGCTCCGGTGCCGGCCTGAACCTCTCGCGCATCCGTTCGTCCAAGGAGCTGCTGTCCTCCGGCGGCACCGCGTCCGGCCCGGTGTCGTTCATGCGCGGCGCCGACGCGTCCGCGGGAACCATCAAGTCCGGTGGCGCCACCCGTCGTGCCGCGAAGATGGTCGTGCTCGACGTCGACCACCCGGACGTCGAGGAGTTCATCGAGACCAAGGCGCGCGAGGAGGACAAGATCCGCGCGCTGCGCGACGCCGGGTTCGACATGGACCTCGGCGGCGCGGACATCGTGTCGGTGCAGTACCAGAACGCGAACAACTCGATCCGCGTGTCGGACGAGTTCATGCACGCCTACGAGAGCGGCTCGGACTTCGGCCTGCGCGCCCGCCAGACCGGTGAGGTCATCGAGCGCGTCGACGCCAAGACGCTGTTCGGCAAGCTCGCGAAGGCCGCGTGGGAGTGCGCCGACCCCGGCATCCAGTACGACGACACGATCAACGACTGGCACACCTGCCCGGAGTCGGGCCGCATCACCGCGTCCAACCCGTGCTCGGAGTACATGCACCTGGACAACTCCAGCTGCAACCTCGCGTCGCTGAACCTGCTCAAGTTCCTCGGTGACGACGGCAAGTTCGACGCCGTCACGTTCGCCAAGGCCGTCGAGCTGATCATCACCGCGATGGACATCTCGATCTGCTTCGCGGACTTCCCGACCGAGCCGATCGCGGACACCACCCGCAAGTTCCGCCAGCTCGGCATCGGCTACGCCAACCTCGGCGCGCTGCTGATGGCGACCGGCCACGCGTACGACTCCGAGGGCGGCCGCGCGCTCGCCGCGACCATCACGTCGTTGATGACCGGTGTGTCGTACCGCCGTTCCGCGGAGCTCGCGGGCATCGTCGGCCCGTACGAGGGCTACAAGCGCAACGAGACCGCGCACCAGCGCGTCATGCGCAAGCACGCCGCCGCCAACGACCTGATCCGCACCTACCACGCGAACGACTCGTCGGTGCACAAGGTCGCGACCGAGGCGTGGCAGCAGGCGCTGGAGATCGGCGCGAAGAACGGCTGGCGCAACGCCCAGGCGTCCGTGCTGGCCCCCACCGGCACCATCGGCCTGATGATGGACTGCGACACCACCGGTATCGAGCCGGACCTGGCCCTGGTCAAGTTCAAGAAGCTCGTCGGCGGCGGCTCGATGCAGATCGTCAACCAGACCGTGCCGCGCGCCCTGAAGGCGCTGGGCTACCAGGAAGAGCAGATCGAGGCGATCGTCGAGTACATCGGCGAGCACGGCCACGTCGTCGACGCGCCGGGCCTGCGCCGCGAGCACTACGAGGTCTTCGACTGCGCGATGGGCGAGCGTTCCATCGCACCGATGGGCCACGTGCGGATGATGGCGGCCACGCAGCCGTTCCTGTCCGGCGCGATCTCCAAGACGGTCAACATGCCGGAGACGGCGACCGTCGAGGACGTCGAGGAGATCTACTACCAGGGCTGGAAGCTCGGCCTGAAGGCGCTCGCGATCTACCGCGACAACTGCAAGGTCGGCCAGCCGCTGTCGGCCGGCAAGTCCGCGAAGGCTTCCGAGGAGAAGAAGGCGGACACGGTCGTCGAGTACCGCCCGGTCCGCAAGCGCCTGCCGAAGAAGCGCCCGTCGCAGACCGTGTCGTTCACCGTCGGTGGTGCCGAGGGCTACCTGACCGCCGGTTCCTACCCGGACAACGGCCTCGGCGAGGTCTTCGTCAAGCTCGGCAAGCAGGGCTCGACGCTGGCCGGTGTGATGGACGCGTTCTCGATGTCCATCTCGGTGGGCCTGCAGTACGGCATCCCGCTGGAGTTCTACGTCTCGAAGTTCCAGAACCTGCGCTTCGAGCCGGCGGGCATGACCGACGACCCGGACGTCCGGATCGCGACCTCGGTGCTGGACTACCTGTTCCGCCGCCTGGCGCTGGACTACCTGCCGTACGACAAGCGCGCGCAGCTCGGCATCTTCACCGCCGACGAGCGTTCCGCACAGGTGGCCAGCGACTACGGCACGCCGGCGTCGTCCGAAGTGGACCTCGAAGGCCTGCGCGGTTCGGTGGAGGCGGCTCCGGCTCAGGTCGAGACCGCCGCGCCGAAGCAGGTCGGCAGCTCGACCGAGCTGCTGGAACTGCACCTGGGCAAGGCCGCCGACGCGCCGCTGTGCATGACCTGCGGCACGAAGATGCGTCCGGCCGGGTCCTGCTACCTGTGCGAGGGCTGCGGCAGCACGTCCGGCTGCAGCTGATCTGAAGTGACGGATGGGCGGTCCCGCGGGGGACCGCCCATCCGGCGTCAGACCCACCGGGTGATAGAACAACGCAAATGCGCTCGTTCGACGACTTACGCGGTTACCTGCTCGGCCAGCTGAACGCGGCTGTCCGGCGCCCCGGCATGTACGGCGGCGAGCCGGTGATCCTCACCCTGCTCGACGCGCTGGCGTTCGCCGACGACCGCACGGACCGCTGGCAGACCGAGCTCGACGCCCTCGTCGCGCGCGGGGCGGCCAACGCGGCGATGGTGAGCGGTGCGGTGCACGAGGTGCTCGGTCACCGCAGCGAGGACGTCATGGCCTCGGTGTACGCGGATCTCGCGCATCGGCAGGGCTGGCTGTCGCTCGACGCGGACAGCCGGATTCCCGGTGTGCTGAGCGAACAGGACTGCGTGCTCGACGACGTGATCTC
Source organism: Lentzea sp. NPDC004782 (assembly GCF_040609115.1). Classification (NCBI taxonomy): domain Bacteria; kingdom Bacillati; phylum Actinomycetota; class Actinomycetes; order Pseudonocardiales; family Pseudonocardiaceae; genus Lentzea; species Lentzea sp. NPDC004782. The sequence goes on along the minus strand of NZ_JBEXJN010000032.1, from coordinate 104,474 downwards.
CGAGTACGGCGAGCCGCCGTTGTGGCTGGGCGGCACCAACCCGAAGTACTCGAAGACGCTCGGTTATCCGGACCGGTCCGGATCGCTGGTGTTCTTCCACTTCATGCCGGAGCTGCGGTTGATGGCGACGCGGCGCGGGGACGGCGGGTTCCGCGACAGCTTCGTCTTCACCCCTGCCGGGCAATCTCGCTGAACTCCGCGATGAGCGGCGTGTGCCGGTGCTCGGCCCACGCCAGCGCGACCTCGTTCGGCGCGATGTCCTCGATCGGCACGTGCACCAGGTCGTCGCGCGAGTAGAACACCGCGGTCGACAACGGCAGGATCGCCACCCCGCCGTGCATCGCCACGTGCTCCAGCTTCTCCTCCACGGACCGGAACCCCGGCGGGTCGGTGTGCTGCACGCGCCGCTCGCCGGACAGGTCCGCCTCCAGCACGCTTTCCTTGCCTGCCAGCCGATGCGTCGCCGGCACCACCGCCACCCGCGGCTCGGTGAACAACGGGACGCAGCACAACCCGTCCAGAGCGACCGGCAGCCGCACGTAGCTCACGTCCACGCGGCCGTCGTGGATCACCTCGACCTGGTCCTCCCACGTCGTGCGCAGGACGTCGACCCGCAGGCCGGGATGCCGCGACGCCAGCACGCGCACCGCCGGCGTCACGATCAGGCCCGGCATGAACCCGATCGTGAACGTGTCCGCCGCGCCGACCCGCCGCAGCAACGCCGAAGCCTGTGCCAGCAACGGGCGTGCGTCGGCCAGCAGCTGCGTGCCGGCCGGTGTCAGCGTGGTGCCCTTCGAGGACCGCTCGAACAGCCGCACCTTCAGCTCCGCCTCGAACGCGCGGATCTGCCGCGACAGCACGGGCTGCGCGATGTGCAACGCCTCGGCCGCGCGGCCGAAGCCGAGGTGCTCCGCGACCGCCACGAAGTACCGCAGCTTCCGCAGGTCCAGGTCCATACCTCCAGGGTATGGCAGACGACCGGACAGGTCTTGGACCGCGCACCCCTCCCGCGAGCACGCTGACACCATGAAATCCACACTGGACGGACAACAGGTCGCGGTCCTCGGCGGCTCCTCGGGAATCGGCCTCGCCACGGCCCGGGCAGCACGGGACGCGGGCGCTGACGTCACGATCGTCTCGCGCACACCACAGTCCCAGCCCGGCATCGCAACACGGGCGGCCGACCTGACCGACCCCGGGGCCGTCGCGGAGACGTTCCGCGCGCTCGGCGAGATCGACCACCTCGTCTACACCGCGGGGGAGCCGCTGGAGCTGATGGAGATCAGCGCGCTCGACCGGGACCGCGCCCGAACGTTCTTCGGTCTCAGGTACTTCAGCGTGCTCGACGCGGTGAAAGCCGCGCACGTCACCACCTCCATCACGCTGACCACGGGCATCGCGAAGGACCGGCCGGGACCGGGCTGGGCGGTCGCGGCGAGCATCTGCGGCGCGGTCGAGGCGCTGACCAAGGCCCTGGCCGTCGAGCTCGCGCCGGTGCGGGTCAACGCGGTCAGTCCCGGCGTGGTGCGCAGCCCGTTGTGGGGACCGGACGCCGAGCAGCTCTACGCCGACGTCGGCAGGACGCTGCCTCTGGGGCGGGTCGGCGAGGTCGGGGAGATCGCGCACGCGTACCTGTACCTGATGACGCAGCCGTGGACCGCGGGCACGATCCTCACGGTCGACGGCGGCACCGTGATCGCCTGAAATCCGCCGCGCGGCAAGGTAAAGTCGCACGTGATGCGCATAGTTCTGCATGCACGTGCGCGCCTTGACCTCGCATACCGCTCGCTCGACGGGCTCTCCGTCGGCGACGCTCTGGGCGCACAGTTCTTCATGGTCGGCCGCTCGCTGTCCGACCTCGTGGCCGGCGAGCCGCCACGAGGGCCCTGGGAGTGGACCGACGACACCGAAATGGCCTGCAACCTCGTCGCCGAGCTCCGTGACCACGGCGACGTCGATCCCGACCGGCTCGCGGCGACGTTCGCCGACCGCTGCGAGCCCTATCGCGGTTACGGCGCAGGGGCTTTCACCATCCTGCGCAAGATCCGGCAGGGCACGCCGTGGAAAGAGGCGGCCGCGAGCGCGTTCGACGGCCAGGGCTCGTGCGGCAACGGGGCCGCGATGCGGATCGCGCCGCTCGGCGCGTACTTCGCCGACAAGCCGGAAACACTGACGGTGAAAGCGATCCAGGCCAGCGAGGTCACCCACCAGCACCCGGAGGGCATCGCGGGCGGGGTGGCCGTGGCGCACGCCGCGGCCATCGCGGCGAGAGCGCGCCTGACGGGCACGGAGCAGGATCTCCTCGGCGGCGTACTCGACCACCTCGACGGGAACTCGTTCGTGCGCAAGGGGATCGCGAAGGCGCGCAAGATCACCGACGCCGATGAGGCCGCGTACGTCCTCGGCAACGGTTCCCGCGTGACGGCCCAGGACACCGTCCCGTTCACGCTCTGGGTCGCGGCGCACCACCTCGGGGACTACCGTGCGGCCATCACGACCTGTGTGCGGGCCGGGGGAGACGTCGACACCACCGCCGCGATCGTGGGCGGCATCGTCGCCGCGCCACCGCCGGAGTGGGTCGCCGAACGCGAAGCCCTCCCGGACTGGGCGCTGCGCTAGTCCTTGTGCCGCTGGTAGTACCGCGCCACCCGCACCCGGTTCCCGCACGTCGCGGGATCACACCACCGGCGCCGCGGGTGCGCGGGCACGAACAGCAGCCGGCATCCCGGTGCCTCGCACGTCTTCACCTTCCGCGCGGCCGGTGACGCCAGCAGTTCCGCCGCCGCGTCCGCCAGCAGCGCGAGCCCCCGCGCGACCTCGTCGCCTTCCCGTTCTCGCGTGACCTCCACGGCACCGGACCACGTCAGCACCTCGAACGACGGGGCGCCGCGCAGAGCGGCGTTCAACGGCGCCAGGTCCGGCTCCAGGCCGTCCCGCACCGCGAGCACCGCCGCCCCGACGTGGCCGCGCAGGTCCCTGAACGCCTCCGACCAGGGCAAACCCTGCGACGACAGCCACTCGTCCAAGCGGTCGTCCTCGGACGTCAGCGTGTTGACGAAGTCGATCGCGAGCACAAACTAACTGTACATCATTGTACTTACCCATTAGCCTAATGCGTCATGACGACAAAGAGGCATGTGACACGACACCGGTTCGCCGACGTCGACGGCATCAAGGTCTTCTACCGGGAGGCCGGCGACCCGGACGCGCCCAAGCTCCTGCTGCTGCACGGGTTTCCGTCCGCCTCGCACCAGTACGCGCGGCTCATCGAGGAGCTCAAGGGCGACTTCCACATCGTCGCGCCCGACAACCCCGGTTCCGGCCACAGCGACGCACCCGAGCGGCCCTACACGTTCGACTTCCTCGCCGACACGCTCGAGAAGTTGCTGGAGGCCATCGGGTTCACGGGCTTCCGGATGTACGTCTTCGACTTCGGCGCCCCGGTCGGCTTCCGCGTCGCCACCCGCCACCCCGAGTGGATCAAGGGCTTGATCGTGCAGAACGGCAACGCCTACGAGGACGGCCTGTCGGACCTCGCCCGCGGTTTCATCGCCAACCGCGACCCGCAGGCCGCCCGCGACATGCTCGCGCTGGAGTACACCAAGTTCGGCTACCTGGAAGGCGCACGCGACCCCGAGACGATCTCGCCCGACACGTGGACGCTGGACCAGCACTACCTCGACCTGCGCCCGGAACCGCAGATCGACCTCTTCCTCGACTACCACTCCAACGTGGCCAGGTACCCGGAATGGCAGGCGTACCTGCGCGAGCACCAGCCGCCGACGTTGATCGCGTGGGGCAAGGGCGACCCGTTCTTCATCGAGCCCGGCGCGAAGGCGTACCTGCGCGACCTGCCCGGCGCGCGGCTGCACCTGCTGAACACCGGGCACTTCGCGCTGGAAGAGGATCTGGCCGAGATCGCGGCTCTGATCAGGGACTTCGCTCCGACCGTGTGATTTATTCATCACGTGTTGAGTTTTTGGCCGGACGCTCGTAGCCTCAGCGTCATGGACGACTACTGCGTGGACTTCGGGGCCATCGACGGCACCATGCTCGCGACCGTGGGCGGCAAAGCTGCCAACCTCGGCGAGCTCACGAAGGCCGGTCTGCCCGTGCCGCAGGGCTTCTGCGTCACGACGGACGCCTACCGCGTCGTCGCGGAGGCAGATGAGCTCGCGAGCACCACGCCGGAGAACGCCCGCCGGACGTTGCTCGAAACCCCTGTGCCGCAGGAGATCCGGGACGCGATCGTCATCGCGTATCGCGAGCTCGGTGACGGCGTCCCGGTCGCGGTGCGTTCCAGTGCCACGGCCGAGGACCTGCCGTTCGCGAGCTTCGCGGGCCAGCAGGACACTTTCCTCAACGTCGTCGGTGAGGACGCGGTGGTCGACGCGGTGCGCCGGTGCTGGGCGTCGCTGTGGACCGATCGCGCGGTCAGCTACCGCGAGACGAACGGCATCGACCACACCACCACGTACCTCGCCGTCGTGGTGCAACGGATGGTGCAGTCCGCGGTCTCGGGCGTGATGTTCACCGCGAACCCGGTCACCGGCAAGCGCGACCAGATCGTCATCGACGCGAGCCCCGGTCTCGGCGAGGCGGTGGTGTCGGGCGCGGTCAACCCGGACCACTTCGTCGTCGACGGCGGTGAGATCGTGGAAAAGCGGCTGGGGGACAAGAGGTTCCTGATCCGCTCGCTGCCCGGCGGCGGAACCGAGCACGTCGAGGCCGGCGAGAACGAGGAGCCGTGCCTGGCCGACGGACAGATCCACGCGCTCGCCGTCCTCGGCCGCAAGGTGCAGGCGCACTACGGCTCGCCGCAGGACACCGAGTGGGCGATCGACGCCGACGGCGAGCTGCACCTCACCCAGGCGCGCCCGATCACGACGCTGTTCCCGTTGCCGGACAACCCCGACGGCGGCGCGCACGTCTACTTCTGCTTCAGCCTCGCGCAGGGACTCGAACGCCCGATCACGCCGATGGGCCGCGCGGCGTTCCGCGAGATCGCCAGGTCCGCCTTCGAGATCGTGATCGGCGACCCGGCGAGTCAGTCCTATGTGGAGAGCGGCGAGCGCATCTTCTTCGACTTCACCAAGGTTCTGCAGAGCCGGGTCGGCCGCGAGGTCGTGACGCGGCTGCTCGGCGTGATGGAGGCGCGCTCGTCCGAGGTGTTGCGCAGCCTGTTCGACGATCCGCGGTTCGCCATCAGGAACTCGTCTGCGACGCCCGCGCTCAAGCGCGTGCTGCGGCTCGCGCGCCGCTTCAGCCTGCCGGTCACGGCAGTGAAAGCCCTGGTGAACCCGGAGAAGGCGGTGCGCAACGCGTTGCTCATGGAGCGCGAGGTCCTGGAGAGGTCGGCGGCCCTGCCCGTCGAGCAGGCGCTGCGCCGGTGCGTCGTTCCGATGCTGCCCCGGCTCGCGCCGACCGCCCTGGTGGGCTTCGCGATGCTCGGCCTCGTCGGCAAGGTCGTGAAGGTGCGGCCGGGCGAGCTCCAGACCGTGCTGCGCGGCCTGCCGAACAACATCACCACCGAGATGGACATGGCGATGTGGGACCTCGCGCAGGAGATCCGTCGTGATCCCGTAGCGCTGCAACAGTTCCAGAACGGCGAACGCCCCGCGGCCCTCGACCGGTTCCTCGCGAAGTGGGGGCACCGGGCCGTCGCGGAGATCGACCTCGGCCTGCCGCGGTGGTCCGACGACCCGACGCACGTCATCGGCGTCGTGCGGAACTTCCTGCGCGTGGAGGACGAGAACGCCGCACCGGACGTGGTTTTCGCCCGTGGAGCCGCCGAGGCCGAAGCGATGATCGAAACCCTGGCCCGCCGGGCCTGGGGCCGGGGCTGGTTCGTGCGTTTCGCGTTGCGCCGCACCAGGTTGCTCGCCGGTCTGCGGGAGTACCCGAAGTACCTGGTCATCACGCTGTTCGGTGCCCTGCGGAAGCGGGTGTCCGAGATCGGCGCCCAGCTCGCCGCGGACGGTCGCCTCGACGCGGCGGAGGACGTGTTCTTCCTGGACTTCGAGGAAATGCGCTCCCTGCAAGGAGAGTTGCGGGCGATCGTGGCGGAGCGGCGCGAGGTCTACGACCGCGAGATGCGGCGGCGGCACATCCCGCGCGTGCTGCTGTCGGACGGCACGGAACCCGAAGCCGTGCACCACGGCACCCCGGCCGAGGGTGACCTCGTGGGCACACCGGCGTCGGCGGGCACCGTCACGGGGATCGCGCGGGTCGTGATGGACCCGGTCGGCGCGCACCTCGAACCCGGCGAGATCCTGGTGGCGCCGTCGACGGATCCGGGCTGGACACCGTTGTTCCTGACGGCGGGCGGCCTGGTGATGGAGATGGGCGGGGCGAACTCGCACGGCGCGGTGGTGGCGCGCGAGTACGGCATTCCGGCGGTGGTCGGCGTGCGGGAGGCCGTGACGCGCATCAGGACCGGCGAACGCATCACCGTGGACGGCAGCACGGGCGCGGTCATTACAATCGACGACTGATGACGAATCTGATGCCGGGAACCGAACTCGCGCGCGACATCGTGCGGCAGGCGTCCGAAAAGGCCGCCGACTACACCAAGCACACGGGTCGCAGGCCGTGCCTCGCCACCGTGCTCGTCGGCGACGACCCCGCGTCGGTCACCTACGTGCGGATGAAGCAGAACCGGTGCCACAAGGCGGGAATCGAGTCCCGCCACGTGGCCCTCCCGGAGGAGACCACGACCGGCGAGCTCGTGGCGAAGATCCGCGAGCTGTCGGACGACCCGGCGGTGCACGGCATCCTGCTGCAACACCCCGTGCCGCACCACATCGACGAGCGGGCGGCGTTCGAGGCGATCGCGCCGCACAAGGACGTCGACGGCGTGACCATGCACTCGTTCGCCGGAATGTCCTTCGGCTACAACGAGTTCGTCTCCTGCACTCCCGGCGGCATCGTCCGCCTGCTGGACGCGTACGACGTGGAGATCGCGGGCAGGCACGCGGTCGTGATCGGGCGCAGCCCGATCCTCGGCAAGCCCGCCGCCATGCTGCTGCTGGCCCGCGACGCCACGGTCACGATCTGCCACTCCAAGACCGCTGACCTCGCGGACATCGTGCGCACGGCGGACATCGTGGTCGCCGCCGTCGGCAAGCCGCGGTTCGTCCAGGGCGACTGGATCAAGCCGGGCGCGGTCGTGATCGACGCAGGCTACAACGAGGGCAACGTCGGTGACGTCGACTTCGCCGCGTGCGCCCACGCGGGCCTGATAACACCCGTGCCAGGGGGAGTGGGTCCCACGACGATCGCGGTACTGCTGGAACAGACCGTTGACGCCGCGTGGCGCCACCTGGACGCGTAATGTCGGGTTCGTGGCTGAGTCCAAAGGTGAGCTGAACAAGGTCCAGCAGGGCATCGCCGACTACTTGCTGCGCGCCGGTGTGGACGGGTTCGGCCCGTTCAAGAGCGCCCGCGAGGCCGCGTCCGACGCGCTGGTCAAGAAGGGCGGCGAGACCGACGCGATCAAGCACCTGATCCGCACCCACGTGGCGCTGGCCGGTGCGCAGGGCTTCATCACGAACCTCGGCGGCCTGATCACGCTGCCGATCTCGTTGCCCTCCAACGTCGCGGCCGCTTACGTGATCCAGACGCACCTCATCGCGTCCATCGCGTCGTTGCGCGGCCACGACGTGGACAGCGAAGAGGTGCAGACGGCGATCCTGCTGTGTCTGCTCGGCAACGCCGGAACCGAGCTGTTCAAGAAAGTCGGCATCAAGCAGTTCACCAAGAAGGCCGCGTCGGCACTCATCACAAAATACGGTACAAAGAAAATCGGCACCCTCGCGGCGAAGGGTGTTCCGGTGCTGGGCGGCGTCATCGGTGGTGGCGTCGACGCCGCCTCTACCAGAGCGGTCGGCGCATTCGCAAATCGCTACTTCGCCAGCGCGGACCCATTGCCGAAGGTCATCGACGGCGAGGTGTTGTCCGTGGAGATCGAAGATGCGGACGGAATGACCGATTCGCGCTAGCTCAGCCGGTCCAGTGCGGCGCTGAACGCGTCCGGCGGGACGTGCGCACCCCCGCTGAACGGGTTCTGCAGCTGGTAGATGGCGAACAGCAGCAGAACCAGCGTCGAGCTCAGCGTGATCGTGACCAGCAGCTGCGAGATCAGGTTCGGCCCGCCGAACAGGTACGGGAACAGCAACGACAGCGCGGTGCCGATCAGCAGCGCGAGCCACACGACCGGGTTGACCCCGTTGCCCGCCGCGTCCAGCCGCTCCTGCCTGGCCTGGTAGACCTGCCACAACTGGTTCGCGGCCTCGGTCTTGCGGTCCTGCTGCCAGTCACCGTCCGGTGCCGCCGCCGCGATCGTGTCCCTGAGCTGGTTCAACGTGGTCCAGCCCTGGTTGCCGACGCTCTCGCCCTCGCGCATGCGCGGCCACTCGTCGTCCACGACGGTGGCGACGTAGTCCCTGATCAGCTGTTCGACCTTGGACTTCGCGGGGTCGGGCAGCGAGTCGGACGCCCAGTCGACGGCGACGAGCGCGTTGGCCTCCTTCTGCACCTGGTCCCCGGCGTTGTTGGCCGCGTCGAACAGCGAGATGAGGATGAACGCGACCAGTACGGCGTGCAGGCCCGCGACGATGCTGAACACCGAGCCGCCGGCACCGAGGTTCTTCTCGCCGACCTCCTCCGAGCCGAATCGCCGAGTGATGACGACGATGATGGACGAGACGGCGGCCGCACCGAGAACCCAGAGCAGGCCGGAGACGTAAATACTCAATTCGGCTCCTTTCTGGTGTGCGATTAGACCACGGTCTACTGTGACCGGTACAGCACGGTCTGGTGAACGAGCAATGGTCAGGTGGAAATGCGCGGCAACAGCAGAGATACCCGGTTGTCGTATTGGACTGCGCCGTCCCGGTGGCGGCACGATTTGCTCGTGTTGAGCGCCGTCTCGTCTCTGCTGGTGCTTTCCGTGCCGTTCACCAGCGCTGGCGCCCAGGCCGCACCGCCGAACTGTGACGCATTTCAAGTTCGTTCATCCGATCGGGGCGCACTGTCGATGTTCACAAAACTGGACGTTTCATCCGGTGGGGTGACGGAGATAGCTCGGCTGGACTACGCGGTGAACGCGCTGGGGTACTCCGCCGCGCTGGGCCGACTGGTTGGACTCACCTCCAAGGGGCACGCCTGGTGGAAGAACCCGTCGCACGTCGTCCTGATCGACCAGAAGGGCGCGGTCAGCGACCTCGGACCCGTTGACACCCACTGGTTCCCCGCGGACGACGTGTCCGCGGGAACGGTCGTCGGCACCACGTTCTACGTGCGCGACAACGCCCGCCTGCACGCGATCGACATCGACCCTGCCAGCGCCTCCTACCTCAAGATCGTGCGCACCGTCGTGCTGGACTGGCCCGCCCTCGCGCTCGACGACTTCACCGCCGACCCGGCCGGCGGGCTGACCGGCGTGTCGGCCGCGGGCCACGGCCCCGGCGAGGTCGTGTCGTTCGACCCGGTGACCGGGCGTGTGCTGAGCCGCAGGGAGATCAAGGACCTGCCCGGCAAGACCACCTACGGCGCCGTGGTGATCAACTCCACGGGCACGGTCTTCGCCGTCAACAACGGTTATCAGGGCCGAAGCCGCGTCTACCGGATCACCGGCACCACTGCGGTCGAACTGTCGGCGGGCCCGCAGCAGGGCATGATCGACGCGGCGGGCTGCCTGCCGAACCCGATGCCGCCGCGCATCGAGCCGCCCGCGCCCCGCCCCGAGGTGCCGCCTCCGCCGCCCGCACCGAAACCGGCGCCTCCTCCCGCACGGACTCCGGCTCCGGTGGTTCCGCCGCCGCCCGTGACGACCACCGCGCCACCGCCGTCCGTGCGGCCGCAGCCCGTCCCGGTGCGCGTCGCGCGCCAGAAACCCCAGCCAGTCAAGAAGATCGCGGTCCAGGCCGAGTCCACGCCGCTGACGAAGTCCCGCAAGTGGGCGATGGCCACGATCGTCCTCGTGATGCTGGGCGCCGGCGCGGCCGCTGCCCGAGCTCGCCGATAAATCGGTTGGCGTGATCCGGCGGCGTCGCTACCGTTGCGGCATGTTCTTCATCTGATGAAGCTCCGCAGCGCTCTCGACGCTGCCCTCATGACTCCGCTGTCGCCTAGGTGACCCTATCTGCGGGTCCTTCTCCCACGGCCGTGTTGCGCCGTGTCCTTGCACGCCCTCTTCGTGAGGAGGCTTTGGCATGCCTGCCACCACCCCGCCCGATCCGTCCAACCGCGCTGCGCGCCGCGCGCAGAAGCGGGGCAAGACCGACCAGAACGCGCACTTCCCGCTGCCGCAGCAGCGAGTGCCGATGGTCCAGCCGCGCCAGTTCGCGACCCGTCGCCGCGGAGGAACCGCGTAGCGACGCCGAACCAGGCGCGACGCCGCAGGGGACGCATTCACCCGAATGCGTCCCCTGCTCCCTTCGTGGCTTCGATCTCCCGTTCTGTCCGGATCCGATCTAGCCTGAGGTGCTACCGGACCGACAGGATCGGAGGCGCCAGATGAGGATCGCTGACGTTTTGCGGACCAAGGGATCTGCGGTCGCGACGATCGACCCGGACGTACCGATCACCGAACTGCTCAGAGCCCTGGCCGAACACAACGTCGGCGCGATCGTGGTCGTCGGCCCGTCGGGCGTCGAGGGGATCGTGTCCGAACGCGACGTCGTGCGCCGCCTGCACGAATCGGGCGCTGACCTGCTGTCCGCACCCGTGTCGGCGATCATGACCGCCGACGTCTTCACCTGCTCCCCGTCGGACACAGTGGACAGCCTCACGGTCGTCATGACCGAGCGGCGCTTCCGTCACGTACCCGTGATGTCCGACGGACAGCTGGTCGGCATCGTCAGCATCGGCGACGTCGTGAAGAGCCGGATCGGGCAGCTGGAGCAGTCGCAGGACCAGCTGCAGGCCTACATCGTCCAGGGCTGACCGCCTGCCCGCTGACGCTTGATCGGGTGAATCCCGCCCAGGGACTTCGCCGCTCGCGGACCTCGCCGAGGCGCGCACCACGTTGCCGCCTCGGCGACCGCAACTGATATATCGGTTTATCAACCCCTGCTGACCAGCACCTTGGCAATGACTCTTTGGACTTCGTCGTCAAAAGACTCATTGCCAAAAGGGGATTCACGTTCAGTGCGTCTGTCGGCGCCGGGCCCGCACCGGCGCCACCGGACTCGATCACCCCCTTGAGCGCGGCGACGAGACGTCAGCCGGATGATCGAGGTCGACCCGCCGCTGAAGATTGACTCTTGGGTCAGTCGATGATGTGATCACGCCCGCACCCCTGAGGTGGTGCAGACCTTTTCCCTAAATCCGCCGCCATGGATGTTGGGGAGGAACGGGCGTGGAGATCTCTCGGCGTTCGGCGTTGATCGGCGGAGCGGTGGCTGTTCCGCTGCTCGCGGCTGGTTCGGGTTTCGCGCAGGCGGCCGGCTGGAAGCTCAGGTGGAGCCCGCAGGCGAACAAGGACGGGCTCGGCGCCTTCGAGGGTGTCGAGGACGACCGGGCGGGGTCGCATCCGGGTACGAAGCACATCTACGTGTCGGGCAACGACTACCGGTTCGACATGCACACCCGCGACCGCGACACGTCGACCGACCGGCAGCGTAACGAGGTCCGCGGCATGAAAGCGGACGGGCAGAACCTCGTGATCGACAACGGTGAGACGTGGAAGTGGACCTACTCCATGTTCATCCCGAGCTCGTTGAAGTCGACGACGTCGTTCACCCACATCATGCAGACGAAGATGCCCGGCCTCGGGTCCGCGCCCGTGACGGTGATGTCACTGCGCCGCACCGGTGGTGTGCAGAAGATCGAGTTCAAGGTCACCGAGGGCAACGTCCTCGTCGGCGACGTCGACCTCGAACCGCTGCACAACAAGTGGATCGACACCGAGGTGGAGATCAAAGTCGGCAACGGCACGGGGCGCGTCCGCTGGGTCGTGCGCGAGGGCGGCCGCACGGTGGTCGACGCGACGAAGAACAACGTCGACACGTGGCTCGACGACCGGCTGCGCCCCAAGTGGGGCATCTACCGCTCGCTCGGCGACACCTCGGGTTCGCTGCAGAACTGCTACCTGCTGCTCCGCAACCTCAAGGCATATAAGTTCGAATGATGCTGCACGACGTCGCCGACGCCACGCACCAATATATTAGTTTGCTCGACGGTGACCAGCGCGAACACGGCATTCGCGCGGTCACCGACGACGACCTGAGGCACCGCTGGGCGTACACACCCGGTGCACGACCTGGCCTCGTGCTCGGTGAGCTCCGGCGTGACCAGCGCAAGGCCGTCCACGGGATGCTGGCCACCGTCCTCAGCCCACACGCCTACGCGCAGGCCGCGGCGGTGATGGCGTTGGAGGACGTCCTCGACCACCGTGAGGGCGGGCACCGCGACCGGCACAGCGGCGACTTCTGGACGGTGCTCTTCGGCACGCCCGGCGGCGACGAACCGTGGGGGTGGCGGGTCGAGGGTCACCACCTGTCCGTGAACGTCGTCGTCGCCGACGGCCGCGTCTCGGCGACACCGTTCTTCCTCGGCGCCAACCCGGCCCGCGTCACCTACCGCGGCCGCGTCGTCGGCCAGCCGTTGCGGCTCGAAGAAGAACTCGCCCGCGAACTGCTCGACCGCATGGGCCCGACCGCGCGGCGCCTGGCCGTCGTGTCGGACACCGCGCCGCACGACATCCGCAGCGGCAACTCTCCGCGCGTCAACCCGTCCGAACCCGTCGGTGTGACGCCGGCGCAACTCGGCAAGCCGGCCGGAGAGCTGCTCGTCGACATCGTCCGCTTCTACCTCGACCGCCTCGCGTTCGAGCTCGCCGACGACGAGTTCGAACGCATCGACCTCGAACGCCTGCACTTCTCGTGGGAGGGTTCACTGCGCCGCGGCGAGGGCCACTACTACCGCGTCCAGGGTCCGGAACTGCTCATCGAGTACGACAACACGGCCAACGAGGCCAACCACGTCCACACCGTCTGGCGCCGTCATTCGGGTGACTTCGGCGACGACCTCCTCGCCTCGCACTACGAGGCGTCACGGCACACTGTCGGCCGTGGAGTGGCCCAGAACGGTTGATCTCAGTATCGACGCCGCCGTCGCGCTGCAAGAACGCCTGCGCACTCAAGTGATCACGGTCAGCGCCCCTGACCTGCGTGTGGACACCGTCGCGGGCCTCGACGTCGGCTACCGCAGCAATGACACAGTTGCGGGCGTCTGCGTGGTGTTCGATGCAAAGACGCTGGCCGTCCTGGACGAGGTGGTCGTCGAAGGGACGACGGACTTCCCATATGTCGCCGGGCTCTTCGCGTTCCGCGAGATGCCGGTGCTGCTGCGGGCGCTCGATCAGGTGACAGTCACCCCGGACCTGTTGGTCGCGGACGGTCAGGGCCTCGCGCACCCGCGCCGGTTCGGTCTGGCGTGCCATCTCGGCGTGCACACCGGCATTCCCAGCATCGGCGTCGCGAAGAACGCGATGGGCGCGTTCGACCCGCCCGGCCACGTCCGCGGGTCGACGAGCGACCTCGTCATGGACGGCGAGGTCGTCGGCAGGGCGTTGCGGACGCAGGACGGCGTGAAGCCGGTCTTCGTGTCGATCGGCCACAAGATCGACCTGGACCGGGCGTGTGCCGAGGTGCTGCGTCTCGCTCCGCGCTACCGCCTGCCCGAGACCACCCGTCGCGCGGACGCGCTCACGAGGCGGGTTGCTTCGTCGGGCTGAAGCTCAGCAGCACGAGCAGGATCGCGCCGCAGACCAGCGCGATGTCCGCGACGTTGCCGACGAACCAGCCGTTGTAGTCGATGAAGTCGACGACGTGCCCGCGCGCGAAGCCCGGCGGCCGGAACAGCCGGTCGAGCAGGTGCGTCGTCGCGCCGCCCAGCATCATCGCGAGCGCGGACGCCCGGAGCTTGGTCTGCGGCTGCAGTCCGTACCGTGCGAGCAGCACGACCGCGACAGCCGCCACGATGGTGAAGACCCACGTCGACCCCGCGCCGATCGAGAACGCGGCGCCGGGGTTGTAGAGGAGCCTGAGCTGCAGGAACTCCCCGAGGATCGGAATGGGCGCGCGACCGGTCAGCGCGCTTTCGGCCCAGAACTTCGTGGCCTGGTCCAGCAGCAGCACGAACACGGCGATGCCCATCACGAGCGGCACGCGGCGAGAGGTGGTGGTGTCCATTTGCGGACGAGCGTAGTTAAGGACGATGCCGCTCGGCATCAGACCCCGCAATCAAACCGCGCGGCGCCGCGGTCTCGGCAAGGCACAGGTCAACGTGGGCGGAATGTCCCAGACAGGAGCGGGTGGGTGTCGACGATCTTCCGGGCGACGGTGACGCTGTCGACGAGGGGATGCAGCGCCAGCGCTTTCACCGCATGTGCGCGCTCGCCGCTGATAGCGGCCTGGATGGTGGCGCGCTCGACGACCTTGAGCGCGGTGACGAGTCCGACGCCTTCGTCCGGCACCTGGCTGACCGCGACTGGCCGCGCGCCGTTGGCGTCGACGAGGCTGGGTACCTCGACGATGGCATCGGCGTCCACACATGACAACGTGGTCTTGTTCGGCACGTTGAGGATCAGGGTCGTGCGTTTGTCGGACGCGATCGCGTGCATCAGTTTCAGCGCGACCTGTTCGTAGCCACCGCCGTCGAGGTCGTTCGTGTCGCGTTCGTCGTCGCGTGTCTCGGCCATGTAGGTCTGCTCGCGTTCGAGGCGGGTTCGCTCCCAGCTCTCCAGCGAAGGTGCCGCGTAGAACTGCTTCTGCTGCTCCCGCAGAAACGCCCCGCGTGACGCACCGGACTCCACCGCCTCGCGCGTGAAGTAGTAGTAATGCAGGTACTCGTTCGGGATGGCGCCCAACGTCCGCAGCCACTCCGCCCCGAAGAGTTTGCCCTCCTCGAACGACTCCAGCCGCTCGGTGTCCGCGAGCAGTTCCGGTAGCACATCGCGTCCGTGCACGTGAACACCGCGCAGCCAGCCGAGGTGGTTGAGCCCGGCGTAGTCGAGCCACGCGTCCTCGAGATCGGCACCGACTGCGCGCGCCACCCGGCGACCGAGCCCGACGGGCGAGTCGCAGATGCCGATGACGCGGTTGCCGAGGTACGCCGACATCGCCTCGGTGACCATGCCGGCCGGGTTCGTGAAGTTGATGACCCACGCCTCCGGCGCGTGAACCGATATACGGCGTGCGATGTCGAGCGCGACAGGCACGGTACGCAGACCGTATGCAACGCCACCCGCGCCGACGGTCTCCTGCCCGAGCACTCCGCAGCCCGCCGCGACGCTCTCGTCGGCCGCACGTCCGTCGAGGCCGCCGACCCGGATCGCGGAGAACACGAAGCCGGCCCCGCGAAGCGCCTCATCGAGGTCCGTCGACGCTGTCACCGATACGGCATTGGAACCCGTATCCGACATATCAGCCGCGAGCTCGGCGAGGACGCCGCGGACCGCCGCGAGCCGCGTGGTGTCGAGGTCGTGCAGCACGACCTCGGTGACGCGGCCGGGCGACCGATCGGCGAGCAACGCGCGGTACACCAGCGGTACGCGGAAGCCTCCGCCGCCCAGGATGACCAGCTTCATGCGCTCCCCATGTCCACTTCGGTCACGTCCATTCCGGCCTCCTGCAATCGTGCTGGTCCTGGGCGTGTTGGTGTCGTTGTTCCTGTTCTACTAGATGACCGTAATGGCGACCAATGCCACGAAGGACATCATCGAGTTGCCGCCCGGCGGCGAGCCGCTCGCAACGTCGGCAAGGTGTTCGACGCGATCGATTTCTTCGGGTCGATGCTGAACGCCGAGTTGGCGGTGATCAACGCGTTCGGCATCTGCTGGACCCGCCAGTGCGTCGCCGCTCGTCGTCCTGGCCGAATCGGACCAGGTGACGCTGCAGGTCGCGGTGGGTCGGCTCAACGCGCACAACACGGACTACGCCGTACCGATCGTCTTCCTCGTCGGCGTACGCAATTTCATCGAGGATCTCGCAAAGGGTGCCGTGCGCGCCTGATCTGTGATACAAAGAATGGCTTTGTATTTTCGGGATGAATTTTCCGGGAAGACAGATCTATTGTATCACAGGGGGCAAGGTGTTGGCGAGCGAACAGGCACGAATCACCTCTCTGTATGAAAAGCTCGACCAGGAACGGAACAAAGCGGCCGCGGACCTTGCGGCCGTGCTGCGGGACGCCACCACCCAGAGGCTGGACCGCGAAGCCGCCGTGTACGTGCTGACCAGGGAAGTCGGGAAGTACCGGGCGGCCGAGGAGGGGCTGGTCTTCGGTCGCATCGACTCGGAGAATGGCGCCCGCACCTACATCGGACGCGTCGGTTTGTTCGACGACGACTTCGAACCACTGCTGCTGGACTGGCGGGCGCCGGCAGCACGGCCGTTCTACACGGCGACCGCCGCGAACCCGGAAGGCCTGGTGCTGCGCCGCCACTTCCGCGTCCGCGACCGGGAGCTGCGCGACTTCCACGACGACGAGCTGCTGACCGACACGACAGCGCTGCTCAACGCCCTCAACGCGCCGCGAACGGCGACGATGCGCGACATCGTCTCGACCATCCAGGCCGAGCAGGACGAGATCATCCGCTATTCGGGCCCCGGCGTGCTGGTGATCGAGGGTGGTCCCGGCACCGGCAAGACCGCCGTGGCCCTGCACCGCGTGGCATACCTGTTGTACACGCGTCGTGAACGGCTCTCCCGGCACGGCGTGTTGATCGTCGGCCCGAACACCGGCTTCCTCAACTACGTCGGCGAAGTCCTGCCGTCGTTGGGGGAGACCGACGTCGTGTTCGCAACGCCCGGCGAGCTCTACCCGGGTGTCAGCACCGACGTCGAGGACACTCCGCCGTTGCAACGACTGAAAGGCGATATATCAGTGCTGGACCTGCTGGCGGTCGCCGTCGCCGACCGGCAGGAGCTTCCCGACGAGCCCATCCAGATCGAGCTGGAGGACGTCGTCATCCCGCTCGACGCACACATCGCCGCCGTCGCACGCGAGAAGACGCGGTACTACGGCCTGCCGCACAACGCCGCCCGCAAGTACTTCTTCCTCGCGCTCGCCGAGGAGCTCGTCGCACCGGCGTTGAAACTGATCGGCGTCGACTGGCCGGAGATCGAGGAAGACGTGCGCCACGAGCTGCGGCACAGCACCGCGTTGCGCGACGCCGTCGACCGGTTGTGGCCGCAGCTCACGCCGGAACAGCTGCTCGCCGACCTGTACGCGGGCCGCTGCTTCCGGATCGGGGTGCCGGAGCTGTACCGGGAGAGCGCCGATGCGTGGACGGTGTCCGACGTGCCGTTGCTCGACGAGCTCGCCGAACTGCTCGGATCCGATGGCGCCGCGGAACGCGCCGCCAGGCGAGAAGAAGAGGAACAGCTGGAATACGCCCGCGGCGTGATGGACGTCCTGTCGATCGACGAGCGCGCCGATGACGACGAGTACATCGTCACCGACTTCGTCGACGCCGAGGTGCTGGCCGTCCGGCACGAGGTGCGCGATCACCGCACTCTCGCCGAACGCGCCGTCGAAGACCGCACGTGGACTTACGGCCACGTTGTCGTCGACGAGGCGCAGGAACTGTCCGCAATGGACTGGCGCGTGCTGCTGCGCCGGTGCCCCAACAGGTCCATGACCGTCGTCGGCGACCTGGCCCAGCGTCAGGCCGCGGGCGGCGTCCGCAGCTGGGGTTCGGTGTTCGACCGGTTCACCTACCGCCGGCTCGAGGTCAACTACCGCACGCCCGGCGAGATCATGGCCGTCGCCACGCCGGTCCTGAAGCTCGTCGACCACGACGCGTCGGCGCCGGTGTCTGTGCGCACGACCGGCATCCGCCCGTGGGCCCGCCGCGTCACTGATATATCGGCGGCTGTGCGCGACGAGCTCGACGCACACGCCAACGAACGCAACGGACGCACGATCGCGGTCATCGGCGAGGGATGGATGCCGCCACGTGCATCGAAGGGACTGGAGTTCGACGTCGTCCTCGTCGTCGAACCGCAACGCATGTCGCCCAGCGAGCTGTACGTGGCGTTGACGAGGGCGACGCAACGGCTCGGCGTCCTGCACACCGAGCCGTTGCCGCGTCACCTACGAGGTCTCCTCTGAGACCCACGCGAGGTAGTCGTCGTTGCCCCCGACCACGGGGGTGACGACGACCTCGGGCACGTCGTAGGTGTGATGTGCCTTGATGTGCGCGACGAGGTCGTCGACGCGGACGGCGGACGTCTTCACGACGCACTGCCATTCCGCGTCGACGCGCACCTCGCCGTCCCACCGGTAGACGCTGCGAATCGGCACGATCTGCACGCACGCCCCGAGCCGCGCCTCGACAATTCCCTTCGCCAACGACTCCGCGGCCTCGGCCGAGTCGGCGGTCGTCGTCACCACACTCGTGTCGTTCACAGCGCGTCGATCTCCTTCAGCAGCTGGTCCTTCAACTCGACCGGTGCGAACGACGCCCGCACCGAGGCCCGTGCGAGGCCGGCGAGCTCGTCCCGGCCGAAGCCGAACTGCTCGTGGCACACCAGGTACTCGCGGTCGAGGTCGGTGTGGAACATGCCGGGGTCGTCGGTGCTGATCGTCACCGGCACCCCGGCCTCCAGGAGCCGTGGCAGGGGGTGTTCGTCCAGCGACGCCACCGCTCCGGTGCGGATGTTCGAGGTCGGGCACATCTCGACGACGATCCCTTCGTCGGCGAGGTGCCGCAGCAGATCGGGATCCCGCACCGCGCTCACACCGTGCCCGATCCGTTCGGCACGCAGATCGTGTAGCGCGGCCCAGATCTCGCTGGGCGGCGTCGTCTCGCCGGCGTGCGGCACCAAGTGCAGCCCGGCGTCGCGCGCCAGAGCGAACGCCTCGCGGAACTTCGTCCTCGGCGAGTCCGACTCGAACCCGGCCAGCCCGAAGCCGACCAGCCCCTCGGGCCGGTACTCGGATGCGAACCGCGCGCTCGTCATGCCCCAGTCGCGGTCCCAGATGCCGGGCACGTCGAAGATCCACTGCAGCGCCACGCCGTGCACGGCGAGTGCTTCCTCACGCGCTGCCGTGAGAGCCTCGACGAGTTCGTCGGGGGCGATGCCCGCCCGCAGGTGGCTCGTCGCGCTGATGGTGAGTTCCGCATATCGGATGTTGGTTCGCGCGGCGTCCCGCGCGTATCCGACGACGAGTGCCCGGACGTCCTCTCCGGTGGTGACGAGGTCGTTGACGACGCTGTACACGTTGATGAAGTGCCGGAAGTCCTTGAACTCGTAGAACTTCCGCAACGCGGCCTCGTCGGTCGGCACCGGCCCACCGGGGTGGTTGCGGGCGAGCGCGAGGACGGTGTCGAGAGAAGCCGCGCCCACCAGGTGGACGTGCAGCTCGGCCTTCGGCAGCGCGTGGACGAAATCGGAAATGTGCACGGCCCATGCTCTCAGGTCAAGAGCCGATCGACGGGTGACATGTCTTGCGGTCAACGGGAAGGGTTCAGGACGAATCTCTGTACCTGCCCTGCATTGGGGGTGCCTTGTGAGGGGCGCACGAAGAGCAGCACTGCTGACGGCGGTGCTAGTCCTGCCTTTCCTGCCGGCGACGGCCCAGGCCGCCGAAGGGCCGGTGTTCTCAGACGGAGAGGCGCAACCCGTCTTCGACCCGAAGGACGTGATCAAGGAAAGCCTCTGGGTCCGGGCGCCGGTCGACAGCGACCGCGACGGCAAGGACGACGAGGTCTACACCGAGGTCGTCCGTCCACGCGCCACCGAACGCGGCCTCAAGGTCCCCGTCGTCTACATGGTCAGTCCGTACTTCTCCGGCGGCAACGACGTCGCGAACCACAACGTCGACGTCGAGCTGTACGTGCCCGACAAGCGCAACGGCCGTTTGCTGAAGGCCTCCTCCGACGAACGCGTCACCGCCGCCCTCGGCCCGAACCCGATCACATCGGCTCGTTACGAGGCCTATTTCATCGCGCGCGGGTACGCCGTCGTCTACGCCGAATCGCTCGGCACCGGCAAGTCGACGGGCTGCCCGACGACGGGCGACGTCAACGAGACGATCGGCGCGCGGGTCGTCGTCGACTGGCTCAACGGCCGTGCGTCGGCGCGCACTGCTACTGGCGAGGACATCAAGGCGACGTGGACGACCGGCAAGACCGGCATGATGGGCGTCTCCTACAACGGAACGCTGCCCAACGCCGTCGCCTCAACGGGTGTGCGTGGTCTGGAAGCGATCGTGCCGATCGCCGCGATCTCCAGCTGGTACGACTACTACCGCGCGGACGGTGCAGTGGTCGCGCCCGGAACGTTCCAGGGCGAGGACGCCGACGTGCTCGCCGAGTACGTCTACACCCGCGCGGACCGGGAGATCTGCAAGCCGGTCATCGCCGAGATCGCGAAGGACCAGGACCGGATCACCGGCGACTACAACAGGTTCTGGGACAAGCGGAACTACCTGAACGACGTCGGCAAGGTCCACGCGGCCGTGCTGGCGGTGCACGGCCTGAACGACTGGAACGTCAAGATGACGCACGTCGAGCAGTGGTACTCGGCGCTGAAGAAGGTCGGTGTGCCGCACAAGATCTGGCTGCACCAGTCCGGGCACACCGACCCCGACACGCTGCGTTCGGCCGAGTGGCGGCGCACGCTGAACCGCTGGTTCACGCAGTACCTGTGGGGTCACCGCAACGGCATCGACAAGGAGCCGCGCGCGACGCTGCAGCGTGAGGACAAGACGTGGGTCGACGAGAAGGACTGGCCGGCTCCCGGCACGTCTGACGTGCGGCTGCGGCTGTCCTCCGGCGGATCTGCCAAGGGTGGTCTCGGGATCTGGCCCGGCCACGGCGTCGAGACGCTCACCGACGACGCGACGAAGACGGCGGAGTCGTTGATCGACCAGGCGACGTCGCCGAACCGGTTGTCCTACGCGACGGAGCCGACGCGGAAGCCGGTGCGGTTGTCCGGCAAGTCGACCGCGAACCTGCGGATCGCCTTCGACCGTCCCGCGGCCAACGTGACCGCGCTGCTCGTCGACCGCGCCCCGGACGGGAAGTCGCACGTCATCACCCGCGGGTCGACCGACCCGCAGAACCGCGAGCGGCCGGACCGGACGTCGCCGATCAAGCCGGGCAAGTTCTACGACGTCGCCGTGCCGATCGTGCCGGACGACTACGTCCTGCAAACGGGGCACCGGCTGGAGTTCGTGCTGATCTCCAGCGACTACGACTACACGCTGCGCCCGAAGCCGGGTGCGGGCCTCTCGCTGGACCTCGCCCGCACGTCGGTCGAACTGCCGGTCGTCGGTGGCTGGCGCGCGGTGTTCCAGACGTTCTGACGGCGACGCCGCGCCGCGGTTCCTGGTCACCAGGGACCGCGGCGCGGCAACCTACCACCCACCCCCGACAGAACCCCGCTCCCGAGCGGTTCAAGATCTCAACCTGTCCACAACCGCTGAGTTGTCCACAACTTCCCGTCACGCCCGATCGCCCACCCCTCCCACCCGCCAAAGTGGGCACCATGCCCACAACCCTCCCGAAACCGATCCGAGTCCGCGGCGTCGGCGACCTCTACGCCGCGATCCCGCACCTGATGGGATTTCACCCGGCCGACTCGCTCGTCGTGCTGGTGCTGAAGGACCACGTGATCAGCATGACCATGCGTGTCGACCTGCCGCGTCCACGACATAGGGGAATGCTCGCGGCCCAACTGGAAGCGCCGTTGCTCGAACACGGTGCCGCGGAAGTGATCCTCGTGGTCGTGTGCCCGCCGTCCGTGCACATGCCCGAAGAACTGCCGCACGAACCACTGGTCACCACGCTCAGGAACAAGCTGGGCGGCGTCGGCATCGAGGTCGTCGAGGCGGTGTGGCTGCCGTCGTGCCAGAAGGACGCGCACTGGCTGTGCTACCTGGACGTCGACTGTCACGGAACGCTGCCCGATCCTCAACTGTCCGCGGTTGCCGCCGCGTCTGCGCACGAAGGCAACGTGACATTCGAGTCGCGTGCGGCGATGGCCGCGATCGCCGCGTTGGACTCGTCTGAGGCGCTGGAACGCAGATCCGCGTTGCTGGACGAGCTCGTGGCGAACTCCGGCGAGCCTGACCCGAGCACGGAGCTGCGTCGGGTGCTCGACGCGATCGACGCCACGGCAGAGCGCAAAGGACCGTTGCCCGACGCGGAGATCGTCGCGCTGGCGAGGGCGTTGGCGGTGCCCGATGTGCGGGACGCGAGCTTGGCGTTCGCGACGCAGCCGAGGTCGAGAACGGCCGAACGCCTGTGGCTGGAGCTCACCAGGTCGTGTCCGGCTCCCGAACGCGCGGAGCCCGCGTGCCTGCTCGCGTTCTACGCCTACCAGCGTGGTGACGGAGGGATCGCGTCCATCGCGCTCGACGCGGCCGAGGACGCCTGCCCCGGCCACGCGCTGGCCAAGCTTCTGCGCGCGGCTGTCAGCGCCGCGATCCCGCCGGAGGACATGCGGGCGCTGTCCACGACGTACATGGACAGCGCCCGCAAGTTGCTCGACACCAACGCTCAGAGCAGTTCTGGCCGTTCCCAGTCCTGATCCAGGACGTGCTCGGCCAGGAACGCCCACACCGTCTCGTACCAGACTCGAGAGTTTCCGGGGGTGAGGATCCAGTGGTTTTCGGTTGGGAAATAGAGGTATTTCGCAGTGACCCCGTGGCGGAGGAGGTCGAAGTACAGCCGATGCCCCTCACCGACGGGGACCCGGTAGTCCTTGTCCCCGTGGATGACGAGCATCGGGGTCTTGATGTCGGCGACCCGCAGGTGCGGGGAGTTGGCCTGGATCCGCTCCGGCTGGGTGAGGGGGTCGCCCATCTCCCTCATCCAGAAGTAGGAGCTGTCGGTGCCGCCGGTGAACGCGTCGAGGTGCCACAACGAGGCGTGGGTGACGATCGCGCGGAACCTGTCGGTCTGGGTGGCGATCCAGTTGGCCATGTAGCCGCCGAACGAACCACCCATGGCGGCGGTCCGGGAGGCGTCGATGTCGGCCCGCTCGACTGCGACGTCCGTGATGGCCATGAGGTCGGTGTAGGGCTCGGCGCCCCAGCGGCCCCAGCCGG
Source organism: Lentzea sp. NPDC004782 (assembly GCF_040609115.1). NCBI lineage: Bacteria > Bacillati > Actinomycetota > Actinomycetes > Pseudonocardiales > Pseudonocardiaceae > Lentzea > Lentzea sp. NPDC004782. The sequence continues at coordinate 81,404 of NZ_JBEXJN010000032.1, read as the reverse complement.
CCTTGATGAAGTCCGGTCCGTAGCCGGTGGACAGGGCGGGATCGGGCAGCAGGATGGCGTAACCACGGGCAGCCATCAGCCACGGGTTCCAGCGCCAGGTCCAGCCGTTCCAGCTCATCACCGGGCCGCCGTGGACCCACAGCACCAGCGGAGCGGGCGAGTCGGCGGAGGCGCCTTCGGGCAGCACGAGCCAGGCGCGGACGGTCCTGCCGTCGGCGACGACCGTGGAGATCTCCGTGAGGGTGCCGGGCACCGAGGCGATGGCGCCGGGCGCACGCAGCCGTTCTGGATCCTGGTCGGCTCCGGTGGAGGCGAACCGCACGGGCTGTGGCGGGTGGTCGATCGAGTTGCGGAGTGCGTACAGCGTCTTGCCGTCCGGGCTCACGACCACGTCGCTGTAGTAACCCGAGACCGTCAGCTTCGTGATCTCGCCGGTCGCGAGGTCCAGCCGCCACACCGGCTGGTGACCGCGGTGGCTCGCGGTGAAGAACACCGCGGACCCGTCCGGGTTCACCACCAGGTGATCCGGTTCCTCCGGGAAGTCGGGCGCCAGTGGCGTGATCGAGTCGTCCGCCAGGTCGATGCGCACCAGGTCGCGCCGGTACGGGGAGTCCGCTGTGGACTCGCGGAACCGGATCGCGATCACGGCGGCGCCGTCCGGGGTGAAGGCGGCTTCGAAGAAGGAGAAACCGTCCTCGGAGGCGATGGCGCGCGAGGAGCTGCCGTCCGTCGCCACGAGCCGCAGTTCGGTCCTGCGGCCGTAGGAAGCGCTGACGTCGACGCCGTGGCCGTGGACGGCCCACTTGCCGTCCGGGCTCAGCGCGATGTCCTCGTCGCTGAGCCTGCTTTCGGCGTCCTCGCTGAGGGTGGTGATGTTGCCGGTGGCGATGTCGGTGAGAGGGGCCGAGAAAAGGCGCGGGTAGCTCGGACCGAGGTCCGCATCCCAGTACCTGATCGGGTACGACTCGTGCAGGATCGCTGTCACGCCGGCGTCCTCGCGGGCCTTGCGCTTGGCGTCGTCCTGGTCGCCGAACTCCGTGAAGCGGTACGCCGACGACGTGAACAGCAGCGTCTCGCCCGCGGCGCGGATGTGGCCGACTCCGCCTCCCGGTCGCAGGACCTCGGCGGCCTCACCGCGGACCGGAAGCCGCCACAGCGCCTTCCGCTCGTTGGTCTCGCCCGGCTTCGCGAGCGGATCCGGGCGCGCCGACAGGAACAGCAGCGACCCGTCCGGTGCGAAGACGGGGGAGGAGTCGCCCTTGGCGGAGCGGGTGAGCCGGACGGCGTCCCGCTCGCCGGTGGGGTCGACCTCCCAGAGAGCGCCCTGCCACGTCTTGCCGTCAGGAGCGAGCGAGGAGACGACCGTGACGAGTCGCGTGCCGTCCGGGGACAGCGCGAGCGACGTGAGCCTCGGTGTGGCGTTGTAGCTCTCGAAGGAGGCGAAGTCGGTCATGTCGGATCAGGCTCCGTGCCGGGCGCGGGTGAACTCCCACGCGTCGCGGACGATGCCGGCGAGATCGGCGCGCTCGGGCTTCCAGCCGAGCTCCGTGCGGGCCCGCTCGGCGGAGGCGACGAGGACGGCCGGGTCACCGGCGCGCCTGGGGGCGACGACAGCGGGGATCGGGTGGCCGGTGACCTCGCGGCAGGTGTCGATGACCTGCTTGACCGAGAAGCCGGTGCCGTTGCCGAGGTTGTAGATCCGGTGCTCGCCGGGGGTGGCGTGGGCGAGCGCCAGGAGGTGGGCGTCCGCGAGGTCCGTGACGTGGATGTAGTCGCGGACGCAGGTGCCGTCCTCGGTGGGCCAGTCCTCGCCGTAGATCGAGATGTGCTCCCGCTGTCCCAGGGCGACCTGGAGGACGAGCGGGATGAGGTGGGTCTCGGTCGCGTGCCGCTCGCCGATGCTGCCGTAGGCGCCGGCGACGTTGAAGTACCGGAGGCTCGTCGCCGCCAGGCCGTGCGCGGCGGCGTACGACGTGATCGCGTGGTCGATGGCCAGCTTGGTGGCGCCGTAGGTGTTGGTGGGCGCGGTCGGCGCGGTCTCGGGGATCGGCACCTCCCGCGGCTCGCCGTACGTCGCGGCAGTCGAGGAGAAGACGAGCTTCGGCGTGCCGTGATCCTTCATCGCGTCGAGCAGATGAATCGCCGTGAGGACGTTACCCGTCCAATACTTGCCGGGGTCCTGCATGGACTCGCCAACCAGGGACTTGGCCGCGAAGTGCAGAACGCCGTCGAACCCTTCTGCGAGGACGTCGCTGATCACCTCCGCGATGTCACCCCGGATGAAGCGCGCTCCCGTGGGGACGGCGTCCTCGTGCCCGGTCGACAGGTCGTCGAGGACGACGACCTCGTGTCCGGCTTCGAGCAGCCTGGCAGCGCACACGCTGCCGACGTATCCGGCCCCGCCCGTGACGAGCAGCTTCACCGCAGTCCTCGCATTCCTGATCAGGATCGTTCTTCGCTACCGGTCCCTGCCCGCGCCCGCGGACGGAACCGCCTTGAAAAGCCTCGGCCGCGTCAGCGAGCGAGACGCAAAGCTGGCGATCACCCGGCCTTCGACCTCGTCGCGTCGCTCGACTGGGACGAGAGCGATGGCCGAGCCGCCGAAGCCGCCGCCGATCATGCGGGCGCCGAGCGCCCCGGCCGCCAGAGCGGAGTCGACGGCGACGTCGAGCTCCAGGCAGGAGACGCGGTAGTCGTCCCGCAGGCTCGCGTGGGAGGCCGAGATCAGGGGGCCGATGTCGGCGAGCCTACCCGCGCGGAGCAGCTCGACGGTGCGCAGGACCCTGTCGTTCTCGGTCACGACGTGCCGCACCAGCGGACGCAGCTCTTCGGGCAGCCGGACGAGCGTGGCGTCGAGCTCGGCGATGTCGACGTCACGCAGCGCGGGGACACCCAGCAGGTTCGCGGCGCGCTCGCAGCCTGCCCGACGGGCGCCGTAGCCGCCGTCGACGAGGGAGTGGCTGGCGCGGGTGTCGACCACCAGCACCTCGAGGCCGCTGGCAGCCGCGTCGAACGGGATCTGCTCCGACTTGCCGGAGCGCACGTCGTAAAACAGGGCGTGCGCTTCGATGCAGCACAGCGATGCCGTCTGATCCAGGATTCCTGTCGGCGCGCCGACGAAGTCGTTTTCGGAACGCTGTACCCAGCGGGCGATCTCGAGCCGCTCGGCGTCGACGCCGGCGAGACCGAGCAGAGCGAGGGCGACGGCGCATTCCAGAGCGTGCGACGAGGAGAGACCGGCCCCCGCGGGCACGTCGCCCGCGAGGACGAGGTCCGCTCCACCGGTGACGGAGATCCCCTGCTCCCTCAGTGCCCAGGCGACACCGCTGGGGTACGCGGCCCACCCCTTGACGGTTCCGGGGACTAGGTCGGCGACCACGACCGGGTCCGCGTCCTGCACCCCTCCGTCGTCACCGAGCGTGCTGACGGTCAGCCGACCGTCAGCACGGGGCGACGCCGCGACCGCGAGGCGGTGGGGCAACGCGAACGGCAGCACGTAGCCGTCGTTGTAGTCGGTGTGCTCGCCGATGAGGTTGACGCGGCCCGGTGCCGACCAGACCCCCTCGGGAGCGCGTCCGTGCAGGCGCTGGAACGCCTCGGCCGCCTTCTTCGCCGGTGCCGACGCCTGGGTCACCGGGCGAGCACCAGGACGGCGTGGGCGACCGCGGGGTCGAGTTCCGCCGTGGTGCCGTTGCCGCCGCGGACGTGGACGACCTTGGCGCCGCCGAGCGCCTCGACCTGCACCGTGCCGCCGGGCACCACACCGGCGTCCTTCAGCTCGGACATGAGGTCCGGGTCGAGCTGGACGTGCTCGGCGATGCGGCGCACCTCGACGCGGCCGCCACCGCGGCGGGCGACCTCGTCGACGCGCACCAGGTCCGCCTCGGCGGGCGGAGCGGGTTCGCCGTCGCCCAGCTTGTCGAGGCCCGGGATCGGGTTGCCGTAGGGGGAGGTGGTCGGGTTGCCGAGCAGCTTGATGAGCTTGCGCTCGACCGCCTCGCTCATCACGTGCTCCCAGCGGCACGCCTCGCTGTGCACGTGCTCCCATTCGAGCCCGATGATGTCCACGAGGAGGCGTTCGGCGAGCCGGTGCTTGCGCATGACCGCGATCGCGAGGTTGCGACCCTGCTCGGTGAGCTCGAGGTGGCGGTCCTCAGCCACGACGACCAGGCCGTCCCGCTCCATGCGGCCGACGGTCTGGCTCACCGTCGGTCCACTTTGGCCCAGACGCTCGGCGATGCGGGCGCGCAGAGGCACGACGCCCTCTTCTTCGAGCTCGTAGATCGTGCGGAGATACATCTCCGTGGTGTCGATGAGGTCGTTCACACCCGCTCCCCTTCGTATGGTGTCAATGGTAGTCGTGCCGGGGGACACAGGTGTCCGCGCGGGTGCAGGATGTGAGTCGTGCATCCCTTGATCACTCCTGAGGACCTTTCCGACGCGCTGAGTGCGCGGCCGGCCACCGTCGTGCTGGACGTCCGGTGGCGTCTCGGTGGACCACCCGGACGCCAAGACTACGAGGTCAGCCACGTGCCCGGCGCGACGTACCTGGATCTGGACACCGAGCTCTCGGCACCGCCGGGCGTCGGCGGCCGGCATCCGCTGCCGGATCCGGAGCTGCTGCAGCAGGTGCTGCGCCGCGCGGGCGTGCGCGAGGGCGGCCAGGTCGTGGCGTACGACGCGGGGGATGGCTCGGTGGCCGCGCGGGTGTGGTGGCTGCTGCGGTGGGCCGGTTACAGCGAGGTCGCGGTGCTGGACGGCGGGTTCGCCGCGTGGGAGGCGGCGGGGCTGCCGGTGACGGCGGAGGTTCCGGCGCCCGTGGCCGGTGACGTGGTGGTGCGGCCTGGGCAGATGCCGGTGCTGGACGCGGACGGGGCGGCGGAGCTCGCGCGGGAGGGCGTGCTGCTCGACGCGCGGGCTGCGGCGCGCTACCGCGGCGAGACCGAGCCGGTGGACCCCAAGGCCGGGCACATTCCGGGCGCGCTCAACGCGCCGACGACCGGGCATGTGGGTGCGGACGGGCGTTGGCTCCGTGCGGCCGAGCTGGCGGAGCGGTTCGAACGCATCGGGGTGCCGGGTGACGTGGCCGTGGGGGCGTACTGCGGGTCCGGCGTGACCGCCTCGTCCGTCGTGCTGGCGCTGGAGGTGGCGGGCATCACGTCGGCCGAGAAGCCGGCGGCGTTGTACGCGGGGTCGTGGTCCAACTGGTGCGCGTTGGACCGGGAGGTCGCCACCGGCGGCTGACGCCGGTGGGACGACGGGCGCGGTCTGGGTGGTGCGCCGCGCCCGCGGACGTGAGGTCGTCAGCGGGCCGTGTCACGGAGACTTGGTGGTCAGGCGTCCGGGATGCGTTCGAAGCCTTGGGTGGCGAGCTTCAAGGCCGTGGCGCAGGCGTCCAGCTCCTCGATGGCCACGACGCTCACCGAGAAGGCCGAGGTGATGGCCGACGGGTCGTCGGTCAGCATGACGGTGACCTGGCAGTCCTCTTTGGAGGAGCTGATCTGCCAGGCGGTGTTGCCACCGATTTCGATCCGCTTCTTCTCGCCGTCCTGGTCCGCCACCTCGGGGACCGTGACCATCTGGGTGATGACGGTGGACGGGCCGGTGGTGGTGTGGATGCAGCCGCCGTCCGCTGAGGACTTGCCGCCGGTGGCGGCCTCGATGTCCGCCTTCGTGAGCACGCCGCAGGTTTCCAGGCCGGCCGTCTTCTTCTTTTTGGTGATCTTGATGTCGCCCTGCTGTTTCGCGGTGGGGTCGGCGGGCTTCGAGGGGGAGCTGCTGGTGGAGGGCTTCTTCGAGGTCGAGGGTGCGGTGGTCGTGGCCTCGGCGGCGTTGGGATCGGCCGAGGCTGTGCCCTTGACCTGTTCGCTGCAGCCCGTGACGGCGGCGAGGGTCAGGCCCAGTGCGAGGAGGACGGCCGTTGGTCGCAGGTGCATGTCGCCTCTGACCCCTGTTCGGTGAGATCGGTTCCTTGGCGCCGGTGATTGCGGTCTGGCGGGGAGGGACTGTAGGCGGTGTGATCGCCGGTTGTGCCGGTCGGTAGGTAGGTTGCTGGCCATGGGTAAGCCAGCCGCGGTTGTCTGGGATCGGTCCTTCCTCGGGTACGACCTCGGTGGCGACCATCCGCTGAATCCCGTTCGGCTCGATCTCACGGTACGGCTCGCCACGGCGCTCGGCGTGCTTGACGGCGTCGACATGAGGGTGCCGGAGGCGGCCAGCGACGAAGAGATCGAGCTGGTGCATCTGCCCGGCTATTTGAGCGCCGTGCAGGCGGCGCCCACGGCCGGGTGGGACGTCGGGCACGGGCTCGGGACGCCGGACAACCCGGTCTTCGAGCGGATGCACGAGGCTTCGGCGTTGATGGTCGGCGGGTCGCTTGCGGCGGCTCGCGCCATTGCGTCGGGGGAGGCGGATCGGGCGGTCAACATCGCCGGTGGGCTGCACCACGCGATGCCGGACAGCGCGGCGGGGTTCTGCGTCTACAACGACTGCGCGGTGGCCATCGAGTGGTTGTTGCGCAGCGGGGTGGAGCGCATTGCGTACGTGGATGTCGACGTGCATCACGGGGACGGGGTGCAGACGGCGTTCTGGGACGACCCGCGCGTGTTGACGGTGTCGTTGCATCAGCATCCGATGAGCCTGTGGCCGGGGACCGGGTGGGCCGGTGAAGTCGGTGGTCCGGGGGCCGAGGGGAATGCGGTCAACGTCGCGTTGCCCGCCGGGACGAAGGACGGGGCGTGGTTGCGGGCGTTCCACGCGACGGTGCCGGCGTTGCTGAAGGCGTTCCGGCCGCAGGTGCTCGTCACGCAATGCGGTGTGGACACTCACAAGGAGGACCCGCTCGCGGACCTGGCGTTGAGCGTGGACGGGCATCGGGCGATCTACCGGGCGTTCCGGGACCTGGTGAACGAGCACGGGTTCAAGTGGCTGGCGCTCGGCGGAGGCGGGTACGAACTGCTCAGGGTGGTGCCGCGGTCGTGGACGCACCTGCTCGCGACGGTGCTGGACCGCGACGTGGACCCGAACCGGTCGTTGCCCGCTGACTGGGTGGCATACGCGACACGCATCGCGCCTGACTGGCCTTTGCCTGCGTCGATGACCGATGAGTGCGACCCTGGGCACCAGCCGTGGGGCGGGGACGCGCAGGAGCCGGTGGACAAGGCGATTCGCGACACGCGTCGCGCGGTGTTCCCGTTGCACGGACTTGATCCCGACGACCCCAGGGACTGACGGCCAGTGCCAGAGAAAGTGCCGGCAGAACAGACCGCCAGAGATCCGTTCGACTTCCCGCGGCAGTGGGAGGCGGACGTCGTCCTCAGCGACGGCGGCACCGTCCATCTGCGACCGATCACGCCGGGCGACGGCGAGAAGCTGCGGGAGTTCCACGGGCGGCTGTCCGAGCGGACGCGGTACTTCCGCTACTTCGGGCCCTACCCGCGGATTCCGCAGCGCGACCTCGAGCGGTTCAGCACCGTCGACCACCACGACCGGGTGGCGCTCATCGCGCTGCTCGGCGACGACATCGTCGCCGTCGGCAGGTTCGACCGGCTGCATCACGGGGAGAGCGCCGAGGTCGCGTTCGTCGTCGAGGACGGACATCAGGGGCGCGGGCTGGGCAGCATCCTGCTCGAACACCTCGCGGCGGCCGCGCGCGAGGTCGGGCTGGCGCGGTTCGAGGCCGAGGTGCTCGCCGAGAACGGGCAGATGGTCCGGGTGTTCCGCGACGCCGGCTACCAGGTCAGCAGGGCGTTCGAGGAGGGTGTGCTGCACCTGGAGTTCGCCATCGACCCCACGGACGAGTCCGTCGCCGTCGCCAGGGCCCGCGAGCAGGCCGCCGAGGCCCGCAGCGTGCACAACCTGCTGCACCCGAAGTCGGTCGCGGTCATCGGCGCCTCCACCGACCCGACCAAGATCGGGCACGCGGTCCTCAAGAACCTCCTCGAAGCCGACTTCAACGGGCCCGTGTACCCGGTCAACGCCGAGCACCGCGCGGTCCGGGGCGTCCGGGCTTATCCGACCGTGCTGGACATCCCCGACGACGTCGACCTCGCCGTCGTCGCCGTCCCCGCCGCCAGCGTCGACGAGGTCATGGACGCATGCCTCGCCAAAGGCGTGAAAGCGCTTGTCGTCGTCAGTTCGGGCTACGGCGAAACGGGTCCGGACGGGCTGTCGGCCGAACGCAGGCTCGCGGCGGAGGCGAGAGCGCACGGCATGCGTGTCGTCGGTCCCAACGCGCTCGGCGTGGTCAACCTCGACCCCAAGGTCCGGCTCAACGCGAGCCTCGCCCCGAAGCTCCCGGCACGCGGCCGCGCGGGCTTCTTCTGCCAGTCGGGCGCCCTCGGCACCGCCATCCTCGCCAACGCCGCGGGCTGGGGCCTCGGCCTGTCCACGTTCGTCTCGGCCGGCAACCGCGCCGACGTCTCCGGCAACGACCTGCTGCAGTACTGGGAGACCGATCCCGCCACCGACGTCGTCCTGCTCTACCTGGAGTCCTTCGGCAACCCGCGCAAGTTCGCGAGGCTCGCCCGGCGGCTCGGCCGCACCAAGCCGATCGTCGCGGTCAAGTCCGGCCGGCACGCCGTCGTCCCCGGTCTCGCCGCCACCGCCGCGAAGGTCGACGAGGCGAGCGTCCAGGCGTTGTTCGAGCAGGCCGGCGTGATCAGGGTCGACTCGCTGGCCCAGATGTTCGACACCGCGCTGCTGCTGGCCCACCAGCCGCTGCCGAAGGGCAGGCGCGTCGCGATTGTCGGCAACTCCACCGCCATCGGCCTGCTCGCCGCGGACACGCTGCTCGCCCAGGGCCTGGAGCTCGCGGGCGAGCCCGTCGACGTCGGCGCCCAGGCCACCCCCGAGGAGTTCGCCAAGGCCGTCCAGCAGGCGCTCAGCCGTCCCGACACCGACGCCCTCGTCGTCGTGTTCGTGCCGCCGATCGCGGTTCCCGGCGCGGCCTACGCCCGCGCTCTCAAGGAAGCCGTGTACGGCACGAAGCCGATCGTCTCCACGTTCCTCGCCGTCGAGGGCATCCCGGACGAGCTGAAAATGCCGGGAAAGGGCTCGATCCCCAGCTACGCCAGCCCGGAACGCGCCGTTCTCGCATTGGCCCGCGTGATCCGCTACGCACGCTGGCGCGCCGCACCCCAGGGCAACTTCACCCGGCCGGACGGCATCGACGCCGAGCGAGCCAGGTCCATTGTGGACAACACCGGCTCCGAGCGGCTGCTCGACGACCACACCGCCGTCGAACTGCTGAACTGCTACGGCATCGACGTCGTCCCGTTCCGCATCGCCCGGAGCGCCGAGGAGGCCGCGGCCGCCGCCGAGGAGCTCGGCTATCCGGTCGCGATGAAAGCCACCAGCGAACGCCTGCGCCACCGAACCGACCTCGTCGGTGTCAGACTCGACATCGCGCAACAGGAGTCCGTCATGGCCGCGTACCACGATCTCGCGGCACTGAGCGGCAAACCGGGCGTGTACGTGCAACGCATGGCGCCCAAGGGAGTCAGCTGCGTCCTGGGACTGCAGGACGACCCGAGCTTCGGCACGCTGGTCTGGTTCGGACTGTCCGGCCTCGTCAGCGATCTCCTCGGTGACCGCGCCTACCGGGCGGTACCCCTCACCGACACCGACGCCGCGGAACTCGTTGCCGCACCGAAAGCGGCGCCTTTGCTCACCGGTTACCGCGGTGACGAACCCGCGGACCTGAAAGCACTTCAGGACCTCGTACTCCGTTTGGCGGCATTGGCCGAAGATCTCCCCGAGGTCCGTTCGCTGAAGCTCGAACCCGTTCTCGCTTCTGCCGCAGGAGCTTTCGTGAGCAGCGCGCGCGTGGTCATCGGCCCTCCGCCGTCCCTGCACGACGCCGGTCCACGCCGCTTGCGCTGATCGGTTCACCGCAACGATTCCGAGGTCTCATTCGCCCCGAGGTATGGACATGCGTCCGATCGCCGCCTAGGTTTCCGGCATCGCCGAGCAACGCTGCCAAGGTGCGTCGGCGCATGCCCGTGGAATAACGCTGTAAGAGGGAAGAATGACGCCGAGAGCGCTCCTCCGCCTGGTGGCGACGACATGCGCGGCCGTGCTCCTCCTCGCCTCGTGCGCAGGTGGTGACAAGTCCACGATGGCCGGCAAGGTCAGCTCCGCCGACCACATGACGATCGGCGTGTCGTTCGACCAGCCCGGCCTGGGGCTGCGCAGGCTCGACGGCAGCTTCCGCGGTTTCGACGTCGACGTCGCCAAGTTCATCGCGAACGAGCTGGGCGTCGCGGAGCAGGACATCACCTGGAAGGAAGCGCAGCCCGGCAACAGGGAGACGCTGCTGACCAGCGGTGAGGCCGACATGGTCGTCTCCACCTACTCGATCACGGAAAAGCGCAAGCAGCTCGTCGACTTCGTCGGCCCGTACTTCGTCGCCGGCCAGGACCTGCTGGTGCGCATTCACGAGAACCGCATCGACGGCCCGAAGTCGCTCGTCAAGGGGCTGAACCTGTGTTCCACGGCGGGCTCCACGTCCGCGGCCTACGTGAAGGACCAGTTCGCCAAGGACGTGAACCTGGTCGAGTACGCCAAGTTCAGCGACTGCGTGACGGCGCTGCTGGCCAACAACGTCGACGCCGTCACCACCGACGACGTCCTGCTCGCCGGGTACGCCGCCCAGAACCCCGAGCTCCTGAGGGTCGTCGGTGCTCCGTTCAGCAAGGAGGAGTACGGCGTCGGCCTGCGCCGCAACGACCCCACCAGCAAGTCCAAGGTCCACGCGGCGCTGCAGAAGATGATCGACACGGGTGCCTGGCGCAAGTCGCTGGAGGCCAACATCGGATCTTCCGGCTACAAGATCCCGGACCCGCCGAAGCTCGCACCCTGATCACACAGGCCGTGACGTATGCTCACGCCGCGTGAACCGAGTGCCGCCGCACCGCGCTGATCGACCCGTTCGCGCGGGTATTCCAGAACACGGCCGGGTCCCGCGTTACTACGCGGTCAAGGCCGAGCTGTTCGACCTCGTCGAGACCCTGGGCGAAGGCACCGTGCTGCCGTCCGAACGCGAGCTCGCCGAACGGTTCGCCGTCTCGCGCGTCACGCTCCGCCAGGCCGTCAGCGAACTGGTGCTCGAAGGCAAGCTGATCCGCCGCCAGGGTAGCGGCACGTTCGTCGCGCCGCCGAAGCTCGTCCAGCCGTTGTCGCTGGTCAGCTACACCGAAGGCATGCGGCGTCAGGGAGTCGAGCCGAACCGGACCGTGATCACCGTCGAGCAGCTCGGTGCCGACGAGGGCCTCGCGCGCGACCTGATGCTCGAACCGGGCGACCCCGTCGTCCACCTCGAACGGGTCCTGCTCGCCGACGACGAACGCATCGGCCTGGAGTCGACGTACCTGAGCAGCCGCCGCTTCCCGGAGCTGATGGACAAGCTCGACCCGGCCGGGTCGCTCTACGCGTGCCTCACCGAACGGCTCGGCGTGCGGTTCGCCGAGGCCGAGGAACGCGTCGAGACCGTCCTCGCCACGCCCCGCGAGGCGCTGCTGATCGGCACGAACCCCGCACTGCCGATGTTGTTGCTGCACCGCGTCTCCTACGACGTCGACGGACACCCGATCGAACGCGCCCGATCGCTGTACCGCGGCGACCGCTTCAGCTTCGTGGCCAGGTTGCACGCCGACCGTTAGCCACGGAACAGAATCGGTCTCCGAAGCGTCTGAGGATCATGGCGCTGGAACCGGAGATCGGGCTCGTCGGCAGGGACGACCTCACCGCACTGGTGGAGTCCCTGGTGGAACGCCGCAAGAAGCACACCCTGCCGGTGATCGTCGCCTTCGGGCCCGGCGGCAGCGGCAAGACGTCGCTGCTCGACCACGTCCACCGCCGCTACCGCGACGCACCGACGGCCAGGGTCGACCTCGACAAGGCCGGTTCCCGTTCCTGCAAGGACATCCTCGACGTCGCGGCCGAGCAGCTGCGGTCCTACCGGCACGCCGAGTTCGGCCGCCTGCGGCTGCCGCGCTACGACCTGGCGCGGCTCGCGCTGTTCACCGACATCGGCGACGACCCGCACCACCGCGCCCGCGAGCTCGCCGCGAAGCAGATGACCCGGCTCGTCGCGGTCGCCGACGCCGCCGAGGTCGTCGAGGTGCTGCCGCCCGCCCATGGCCTCGGGAAGGTGCTGAGGCCGCTTCTGCTGTGGCTCATCGGGCTTTCCGTCGTCGCGCCGCGGCCGTTGCGCTGGCTGCTCGGCGGGCCGCGCGTGGCGGGCGCGTTGCGGTGGTTCGAGAACTACGCGGGGCGCTCGAAGTTCGACGCCGCGCTCGTGCACATGTGGAGCCTCAACCGCGCGGGTGACACGCTGGAGATCGATCGGCTGCTCGTCGCGGCGTTCCTCGCCGACATCACCGCCGCCTACCGGTTCCGCCGCTACCGCAGGTTGAACAGCCTGCTGCTGATCGACGGCGCCGACCTGCTCGACGGCATCGACTCCTACCTGCCGCCGAAGCGGCCGCGTCCCGCCGCGCGGGCCACCGACTTCCTGAGCCTGCTGGCCGAAAGACGAGCCCAGGAACCACATGTGCCACTGCTCGTCATCGCCACCAAGCAGTCGGCGCCGTCCCTGCCGGACTCGCCGGTGTTCAAACCGGTGCGCCTCGAACCCTTCACGCTCGCGCAGACGCGGCAGTTCCTCGCCGAGTGGAACCGCGCCCGCAACAGCACCGTCGAGTCCGAGGCGCTCGTAGAAGAGCTGCAGGAGGTCACCCACGGCCATCCGCTCGCGGTCCGGCTCGCCATCCAGCTCGTGCAGTTCGTGTTCGCGCGGGACCAGGTGCTGCCGTCCGTGCGCTCGGTGTTCGACGAACGGCTGCCGGTCGGCGAGACCACGACGTTCCAGGACGCCACTGTCGGCGACTACCTGCTTCTGCGCTTCTTCCAACGGATTCCCGGCGCGGAGGAAATGCCGGAGCGCGAGGCCGCGCGCGAGATCTTCGCCCGTCTCGCCGCCCCGCGTGTGCTCGACCGGCACGTGATCCGCGCGCTGCTGCCGGCGACGTGGTCGGCCGAGAACATGCGCGATCTGCTGGCCCAGCTCAGCTTCGTGAGCCAGCAGGGCGAGAACTTCGTGCTGCACCCGTTGTTGCGGGACCTGCTGGTGCGCCGGCTGCGCGAGGTTCCGGAAGGTCAGCCGTTCTCCCACCTCAACGTCCATCGGTTGCTGAAGGACCGCTACGACAGCCTCGGGCAACGCGAGGACGCGCTCTACCACGCTCTCGCTCTCGGCGAAGTCCACCTCGTCGCGCATCGCCTGCGCCCGCACGTCGACGAACGCAGCGACCGCTGGATCACCGAGCTCGCCGCCATCGCCGAGGCCCCGATGCCACCGGGGGAGGGCGAACCGGAGTTCGAGGATCAGCCCAGCACCTGGTGGGAACGCCTGCGCAGCGACATCAGAAGCGGCGGGACGAGGCGCAACCTGCACCGCCGCTACGACCGCGTCGTTCGGCCCGAGACCGGTTTGCTCGAAGACGCCGTCATCGCGACCTGGGAACTGCGCTCCCGCAGCCGGATCGTGCGGCCGACGGTCGAGATGTACGACCGCGTGCTGCGTACCCACCAGGACCTCCACGGCGCGGAGGAACGCCTGACCGCTTATCGTGCAACGAAACGAGCGCTCGAACACAACACACCCGCATCGCCACCGGCCTCGTTGCCGCGCTCGTCCACCGTCGCCCGCTACCCGTACCCGCGCAGCTGGCCCGGCCGCAACGCGTTGCGCCGCGTGGCGGTCTACCTCATCGCCACCCTGCTCGTGTTGTACGGCGCGGCTTTCTACCTCCAGACGAGCAACAACTGCCTGCGCTACGGCATCTACGAACCCAAAGATCTCGTCGCGGACCTGGCCGGCCGGCGGCCACGTCTGTCCAAAATGGATGGAGTGCAGTGCATCGGTCTGAGCGAGAAACCAGGCCGGTTCGCCTACGGTGACCCGACGCTGCAGAACAACGACGACGCCGAGGTCGAGGAGCTCGCGAAGCTCATCGCCGAGGAGAACGACCGCGTCGCCAAGGTGTCGGACCGCAGTGTCGTCACCATCGTCGTCGCCACGATGCTCAGCTCCACCGAGCGGGTGAAGCGCGACCTGTCCGCCGGGGTGAACGAGCTGCGCGGCGCGTACCTCGCCCAGCGCGACTGGAACCAGCTCGACGGGCTGGGCCGCAACCCGTTGGTGCGCCTCGTGCTCGCGAACTTCGGCGGCGAGTCCAAATACGCGGAGAAGGTCGCCGAGCAGATCCGCGCGTACGCCGAGCGGGAACCGTCGGTGATCGCCGTGACCGGACTCGGGCAGAGCCGCGGCACCACGTTGTCCGCGCTCGGCGTCCTCGGACCGTCGAAGGACCACCCGAACGGCATCCCGATGGTCGGGTCGTCGCTGTCGTCCACGAACTTCAGCCAGAAGCCGTACTTCTTCCGCGTCGCGCCGGCCAACAAGCGCCAGGCTCAGGTGGCCGCCCGGATCATCGACCGCACCGAGGCGTTGCGCGGCCGTCCGCTGCACCTGCTGCGCAGCACCGGGGACGAGTACAGCTCGGATCTCTCGGAAGGGTTCCTGGCCGTGGTCAAGCCGGAAGTGCACAACTACGACGAGACGGCGAACGAGGTGGCCGCGCAGCTGGGCAACGCGGTGACGGACATCTGCCAGAAGTCACCGAACCCGCTCATCCTCTACACCGGCCGCACGGCGGAGGTCGGAGGGCTGCTGACCGAGCTTAGCCGGAGCAACTGCACCGATCCCGTGGTCTTCGGCGGTGACGACCTGACGCAGCTGGAGACGACCAGCTTCACGGACCTGGAAGACGTCAAACGATTCGCCGACGGCAGGCTCTACTTCACGACGTTCGCGTGGACACCCGGCAGCGAACCGATTCCCCAGCCGACGCAACAGTTCTTCACCACTTACGAGTCGGCGCAGAAGCGGTATGCGCACAAGGCTTTCCTTTCGGGCCCCAACGGACACATTCTCCTTGCCTATGACGCCGTCAGCATCGTCGCGCGCTCGACCCTCGTTGGGTCGTCACGAGAAGACGTTTTCAAGCAGCTGCGCACTTTGAGTGACTTCCCCGGCGCGTCCGGGAGGCTGACGTTCGCCCAGCCCGCCCCCGCGGGCCTGTCCGGCGCGGACCCGGTCGACAAGCTGGTCGTGGGCCAGATCGTCAAGCTGGACAACGGGATTCTCGTGTCGCGATACGTGGCCCACGAGGGTTCGTAACGGTTCGGCGAAGTGACTGCGGGTCACCGCAGCCGGTGGGAGCGCAGGAGAACACCGCCCGTTCGCACTCGTTTCCCGCTCAAGTCGCGGCGGTACTGTTGGTGATACTGACTCAGGATGTCCGCGACGGTGCGGAGGAGCGGGGGTGTGCCGTGTCCTTCAAGGCGGAGTTCCTCGCTGAGCTCGAGGACTGTCTGCGCGGCTACGGCGCGGTCCCGGTGAGAAATCCCGATGCTCTCGCATTGTTCATCGAGTTCGTGCGAGCTCTCCCGGAAAGCGACCAGCGGCTGCGGTGCCTCGAAGGCGTCGATCAGGGCTCGGGGTCGTTCTGGAACAACCCGGCGGTGTGGTGGGAACAGGTGCCGCGGTTCGGTGCGGGACTGCCGCGTTGCGGATCGGCGGAGTGCCGCAAGTTGCTCGACGACATGCTCGACGAGGCCATCAGCGACGAGATCGACGTGCTGGAGATGGAGATCCGCGAGCTGCCCAGTTGATCCATTGGTGCCTGCCGGCGCCGTCACCTGTCACGGTCACGGCGCCGGGGCCCACTGGTCGAGCACTGCGTCATTTGACGGCGACGAGCGACTTGAACAGTTCCCGATAGCGGTGGAGAGCCAGTCGCAGGTCTTCCGTCTGTGGATCACCGTTTCCCTCGAGCTGCTGCGAGAGCGAACGGTGCCGGGTGGTCAGCTCGTCGATCGCCCGCTTGACGAGCTCGTCGGCCTTGCGCACGGCCGCCTTCGGGTCGTCGACGAACTCGTACTGCACGGCCTGCCACTCGTCCTCCAGCCGACCGGCCGCCCGTTCCGGGGCCGCCGAGTGCTGCGACGTGTCCTCCCGCTGCTGGGGCATGTCCGTTCGCTGATGCTGGGCGTCCGCTCGATCGCGGGGCGAGTCCGGCCGCTGCTGCGGCGTCACAGGCTGCTGCTGTTGCTGCTGCTGGGAGTGAGCAGACTGCTGAGGAGGAGCGGACGCGGGGTCGTGGGTAACCGGTGCCTTCCTGACGGGAGCCTCAGACATCCGTCTTCTCCTTCCTCACGGCCTCGCGGTCCTTCCTCGGAGCCGCACCACGTTCGAGCAGGTCGGTGAACAACTCGCGGTAGTGCACCATCGCGGTGCGCAGGTCCTCGGTGCTGGCCTCGCCGATCTCCTGGCGTTCGGAGATGTCGTGGGCCTTGCGGTAGTGCTCGAGGGTGCGCGCGTGCTCGACGGACAACACGCTCAGCTGCGCTTCGTAACCCTCGGTGGGATAGCCGCGCTCGGCCATCAGGTCGGTCACGAGCCGGTCGGCGTCCGCGATCGCGCTGTCCGGCGAGTCCACGAACTTCGCCTGCACGTCGGCCCAGTGCCGGCGGTAACTCTCCTGTGCCGAAGGGGAAAGCGGCTTCAGGTCGAACTCGCTGTGGCGGTGTTCCCGCTCGGCGAGCTCCTTCTCCGCGGCGGTTCTGCTTTCGCTGTGGGAGACCGCGCGGTCGTACTCGGGGCCGAAGCGGTCGCGCAGCTTCTTGCGCTGCAAGGCGGGCCTCAGCACGAAGGCGAGGATCGCCAGCACCACGAGAACCGCGACCACCAGACCGATGATGGCGCCCGTTGACATGGAAAAACCTCCAAGACAGGCTTCGGAACTCTGCTGTCCTGGAGGCTTTCCCCCGTGCGTGCAAGGGAAACATCAACCCTTGATACAAACCACCTGCTTGAGCTTGGCGACGATCTCCACGAGGTCGGACTGGTTCGCCATCACGGTGTCGATGTCCTTGTAGGCGCCGGGAATCTCGTCGACCACACCGGCGTCCTTGCGGCACTCGACACCACTTGTCTGGGCGGCGAGATCCTGCTCCGTGAACGTCTTGCGGGCCTTGTTGCGCGACATCCTCCGGCCCGCGCCGTGCGACGCCGACTCGAACGAGTCCGGGTTCCCGAGACCGCGCACGATGTACGAGCCGGTGCCCATCGAGCCGGGGATGATGCCCAGCTCGCCGCGCCCGGCCCGGATCGCGCCCTTGCGGGTCACCAGGACGTCCTCGCCGAAGTGCGTCTCCTCCGCCACGTAGTTGTGGTGACAGGAGATCGGTTCCTCGAACCGCACGTGCGGGAACTCGGCACGCAGCACGTCGCAGACCAGGCGCAGCATGACCGCGCGGTTGCGGCGTGCGTAGTCCTGCGCCCAGTACAGGTCGTGGCGGTACGCCGCCATCTCCGGCGTGCCCGCGAGGAACACGGCGAGGTCCGGGTCCGGCAGCTCGGCGTTGTGCGCGAGCGTGCGCGCCACGGAGATGTGGTGCTGCGCCAGCTCGTTGCCGATGCCGCGCGACCCGGAGTGCAGCATCACCCACACCCGCTGGTCGGTGTCCAGGCAGACCTCGAGGAAGTGGTTGCCACCGCCGAGCGTGCCCATCTGGTGCATCGCCTTGTCGGCACGCGCCTTCACGGCAGGCGTCAGGTCGTCGAACTTCCGCCAGAACGGCGCCCAGTCGGCCGCGTCGCGCTCGGTGAACGCGGTCGCCTTGTGCTGGGCGAAACCGACGGGGACCACAGCCTCCATGCGCGACCGCAGGCCGCGCAGTGTCGCCGGAAGGTCGCTCGCCGTGAGCGAGGTGAGCACGGCGGCCATGCCGCAGCCGATGTCCACGCCGACGGCCGCGGGGGAGACGGCGTCGCGCAACGCGATCACCGATCCCACCGTGGCGCCCTTTCCGTAATGCACGTCCGGCATCACGGCGATGTGCTTGACGGCCCACGGCAGCGCGGAGATGTTCTGAAGCTGTCGCATGGCGAACTCCTCGACCTCGTCCGGTCGAGTCCACATGCGGATGTCCACGTTCTGGCCGCGGACGACGGTTGCTGCCATGCCCACGAGGTTAGGCGGCGTTTTGCCCGATCCACAAAGGAGTTTCACGGGAGGTCTCGTTCGCGCTCACGAACTCCCACACCCCTTTGCGGACCTTGGCCTTGCCCATGTCGCCGCCGATGTTCGTGACGAACGCGCGCACCGTCGGCAGGTCGTTGACGTCCGCGATGAGGATCGCCTTGTGCTGCAACGTGACGCTGCCGCCGCCGAGCTTCTCGCGCGCGACGGCGTCCTTGAGGAGCCCGTCGCGGACCTGCTGCGCGGTGACGCCGCCGACCTCGACCTGCACGGCGTCGACCTTCGGCGAGTTCGCGGGCAGGAAGCGGAACGTCAGCACCGACTCCTGCCGGAACTGCTTGCTGATCGTCGAGGCGGTGTGGCGCAGGCTCTCCTCGTCGAGCGTGACGTCGAACTTGCGGGAGCGCTCGAACGTCGTCCGGTTCAGGCTGCTCGACCAGAACACGCCGTCGAGGAGCGTGGAGCGGGTGGTGAGGCCGCCGTTGGCGAGCACGATGCCGCGGACCTCCCGGTCGAACCCGACCAGCCTGTCCTGCAGACGCGGGTCGTTCGGATCGGTGATGATCGCGGTGTTGTTCGTCGCGAAGATCTCCGGGCACGGCAGCGGTGCGCCCGCCGCCGTGCCCGTGGAGACCGTGATCGCCAGTACCGACGTGACTGCCACCAGAAGCTTTCGCATGTGCGACAACGTATTGGCCCTGGGTGCTGGAGCCACACCCCGTTCCACTGAGTGGTCCTGCATCAGGTGATTGACAGCCGCATTGAACGTGAAAATACTTCAGGGTCATGGACCGCGTGTGCGTCATCGGGGCAGGCTCTTCCGGCATCGCCGCATGTCAGGTGCTCAGCGCCCGCGGTATCGAGTACGACTGCTACGAGACCGGGTCCGAGATCGGTGGCAACTGGCGCTACCTCAACGACAACGGCATGTCGTCGGCCTACCGGTCGCTGCACATCAACACCTCGCGGCAGATGATGGAGTTCAAGTCGTTTCCGATGCCCGCGCATCTGCCGGTCTACCCCTCGCACTTCCAGATCGCGGAGTACTTCGACGACTTCGTGAAGCACCACGGGTTCCGCGACCGCATCCGATTCCGGACCGAGGTCGTTTCGGTTTCCGTCGCATCCGGTGGCTATTCGGTCACCGCTCGCGATCGCGATACCGGTTCGGAAGTTTCCACGCCGTACCGTTCGGTCATCGTCGCGAACGGGCACCACTGGTCGCCGCGACTGCCGGAACCGGCGTTTCCGGGTTCGTTCGACGGCGAAGAACTGCACGCGCACTTCTACAAGACGCCGGAACGTTTCGCGGACAAGAAAGTGCTGGTTCTCGGCATAGGTAATTCCGCGTGCGACATCGCGGTCGAGGCGTCCAGGGTCGCTTCGCGGACCTTTCTGGCGATGCGGCGCGGCGCGCACATCATGCCGAAGTACCTGTTCGGGATGCCGACGGACCACCTGACGACGTCGCCGCTCGCCCGGTTCGCGCCCGCCTGGCTGCAGGCTCTGTCCGTTCGGGCGATGCTGAGGCTGGCTCGGGGCAAGCTCTCGGACTACGGGCTGCCGGAGCCCTCGCACGGGATCCTCGCCGCGCATCCGACCGTGTCGGACGACCTGCTGACCCGGCTCGGGCACGGGGACATCACGGTCAAGCCGAACATCGCCCGGCTGGACGGCTCCGGGGTCGTCTTCGCCGACGGCAGCCGCGAGGACGTGGACATCATCGTCTACTGCACCGGCTACAAGGTCGACTTCCCGTTCCTGGACGCCGCCGAGTTCCCGGCCGTGTCGTCCGCGGACAACGAGGTGTCGCTGTACCGGCGGGTCGTGGACCCGGCGCATCCCGGCCTGTACTTCCTCGGGCTGATCCAGCCGCTCGGGGCGATCATGCCGCTGGCCGAGGCTCAGGCCGAGTGGATCGCGGATCTGGTGTCCGGGCGAGCGGCGCTGCCCCCGCTGCCGGAGATGAAGGCGGAGATCACCGCCTACCGCGAGTCGCTGCGCAGCAAGTACGTGAAGTCGAAGCGGCACACCCTGGAGGTCGACTTCCTCGGCTACCTCCGCGAGCTCGCGGAGGAGCGCCGAGCCGGCGCTGCCCGCCGCTGAACTGATATATCGCGCTCGATACACAGCCTGACCTGCACCCTAGCAATGAGTCTTTTGACTTCGTCCGCAAAAGCTCATTGCAAAGGTGCCGCCGGCACTGGGTACGGTCGGCGTGTGGGATCAAGTGCTCAGCTGATCGTGCTCAACGGCGGATCCAGCTCCGGCAAGTCGGGGATCGCGCGATGTCTGCAGGCCGTGCTGCCCGAGGCGTGGCTGGCGATCGGGGTCGACACGCTGATCGACGTGATGCCGCCGCGGTTGCGGCTCGGGACCGAGGGGATCGGGTTCGCCGACGACGGTGAGGTCACCGTCGGAGCTGAGTTCCGGATGCTGGAAGACGCGTGGATGGAGGGGGTTGCCGCGATGGTTCGCGCGGGGGCGCGGGTGATCGTGGACGACGTGTTCCTCGGCGGGACCGAGTCGCGGCAGCGGTGGGAGAAGGCGCTGCGGGGCCTCGACGTGGTGTGGGTCGGAGTGCGGTGTGACGCCACCGTCGCCGCGGGCCGGGAGCTCGCCCGCGGCGACAGGGTTGCCGGGATGGCCGCGGTGCAGGCCGAGCTGGTGCATCGCGGGATGACCTACGACATCGAGGTCGACACGACGCGCACCGAGGCCATTGCGTGCGCGAAGGCCATCGCGGAGTGGATCGGTCAAAGGCGCGGAGGATCGTTCGGCGCGCAGGAGCCGCCGCCCTGAGGCCAGCAGGAGGGGCCGGCGGTCGCGGGCGACGTGATGGCCGTAGTGGACAGGATCGTCGGCAGATCAGTATCCAATATATTGCCCAGCGACATCCAGCGCGCGAACACGCACGGCCACACCTCACCGGTGGGGGAGATGGCCACGGCGCCATGACCGCAGCGGCCGCACAGCTGGTCCCGGTCTGGGGAAGCGTTTGCGCCGCGACCGATTCCGCGCAGGCGGTCGACACCGACGGCGGTGACGCCGAGCGACGCGAGGTCGGCCTGGGCGGCGTGCGTGCGCTGCCGGCCGATGCGAGCGGACGAGCTGACATCGATGACACCGGCGCGCAACGGGATGTCGCGGCTCAGCGCCTCGGCGATGTTGGCTCTGGTGCGGGCGTGGCTGCCGCGCCGGCCGGTGACGGCCTCGTGCTCGGCCGCCGTGTCGGAGTAGTAGCTCGTCGCCAGGCGCACACCGGGACGGGAGAAGGTGTCCCAGAGGCGCGGGCCGACGTGCACGAGATTGCTGAAGACCTCGACGGTGAGCCCGGCGTCGAGCGCCCGGTCCACCAACGAGGGCAGATCGGGATGCAATGTCGGTTCCCCGCCGATGAACTGAACCGACCGAGCGCCGAGCTCGGCGGTGTGGTCGATGACGCGGAACCAGTCCCGTGTCGTCATCGCGCCCTCTGTGCCGCGCGGACCGGAGTCCGCGTAGCAGTGCGTGCAGCTCAGTTGACATTTTCCGGTGATCTCGAGCCATGCGAAACGCAGGTCGGTCATGTCCCGCTCCCCTGGACGTCGCCGTGCGATCACCATTTTGCCCCGGAGAGTCGCGAATGGAGCTGTCGAATTCGTTTAAACATCGAACTGATGTTGGCTCGGTGACATGTCCTCGACACGAATCCGGCGGGCGCCTCACCGGATTGGTGTGAACCGATCAATCGGTCAGCAGCAGTCGCAACACGTGCAGCAGTCGTCCACTCCGATCACCTCCTCTCAGGCGGGCACCACGGTGGACAGTCGGTGCCGACGAGGTCCACCAGGCCGGGCAGCGACGAGATCTCGCGCAACCTCAGGCCCAGGCGCTGACAGTCGCGGACGAACCGGATCCGCTCGGCGGCCGAGTCCGGGTACTGCCGATACCCCGACGACGTGCGCGGCGGCGGCGCGAGCAGGCCCGCGCGCTCGTAGTAGCGGACCGTGTCGGGCCGGACCCCGACCTGCCGTGCGAGCTCGGCGACTTTCCTGCAGACCACGCTGAACCTGCGAGCGCACTCCGAGGTCAAGGCGAACGAAAGCGGGGCCGCCGAAGATCGGCGGCCCCGCCCGCGAAACGATCAGTGCACGCCCAGCACACCGTCCACCCGGCGCGGAATGCCGAGCGGGTTCGCGTCCTGCAGCTCCGGCGGCAGCAACGCGTCCGGCCACGACTGGTACGTCACCGGCGCGATCCACCGGCGGATCGACGTCGCGCCCACCGACGTGTGCAGCGGGTTCGTCGTCGACGGCCACGGCCCGCCGTGGTGCTGGCCCCACGCCACCGCGACACCGGTCGGCCAGGCGTTGAAGATCAGCCGGCCCGCGACGCGCCGCAGGATCTCCGCGATCTCGCCGGCCTCCGCGTGGTCCGACTCGGCCGCGTGCACCGTGCCGGTCAGCGTGCCCGGCAGCTTCGCCAGCACCGAGTGCAGCTCGGCCGGCGACTCGTAGGTCACGACCAGCGCGGCCGGCCCGAAGTGCTCCTCGGTCAGCTTCTCGAGGTTGTCCTCGAACACCGACACCGGAACGCTGAACAGGCGCGGCGACACCGCCCACGCCTCGTCCGGACGCGTACCCGTGGACACGACCGACACGAGGTCCGACGCGGCCAGCGCGTCCGTCGACGCCGTGTAGGACTCGCACATCCGCTCGTTCAGCATCGCGCCGCCGGAGGTCGCCGCGACGGCCTCACCGAGCGCCGGCACCAGCGACGAAGGTGCGAACACCAGGCCGGGGTTCGTGCAGAACTGCCCGACCCCCATCGTCAGCGACTGGGCGAACCCGGCGGCGATGTCGTCGCGCTCGGCCGCACCCGGCAGGATCACCGTCGGGTTCACGCTGCCCAGCTCGCCGTAGAACGGGATCGGGTCCGGCCGGCCCTGCGCCAGGTCGAACAGCGCGCGCCCGCCACCGGTCGACCCGGTGAACCCGACCGCGCGGACGACGGGGTGCTGCACCAGCGCGACACCGGCCTCGGTGCCGTACACGATGCCGAACACGCCCTCGGGCGCACCGGCGTCCCGCAACGCGTCCACGACGACCCGCGCGGTCTCGCGCGAGGTCGACGGATGCGCCGAATGTGCCTTCACCACAACGGAACAACCGGACGCCAGCGCGGAAGCAGTGTCACCACCGGCCACCGAGAACGCGAACGGGAAGTTCGACGCGGAGAACACCGCGACCGTCCCGAGTGGACGGAGAACGCGCCGCAGCACCGGCCGCGGCGGGATGATGTCCGGGTTCGCCGAGTCCAAAGTGGCCTCGACGTAACTGCCCTCGCGCAGCACCTCCGCGAACAGGCGCAGCTGGTTCGTGGTGCGCTTCAGTTCCGTCGTCAACCGCGGCACACCCAGCGCGGTCTCGCCGTCGGCCGTCGCGACCAGCAGGTCCGACTCCGCGTCCAGCGCGTCCGCGACCTTTTCCAGCACGACAGCGCGATCCGCCGCCGGAACGACCGACCACGCCGAGAACGCGGTGGCCGCGGCCGAGGCGATCCGGTCCACCTCGCTGTCGGGGGTCTTCGCAACCGGTTCGCCGAACGGCTCACCGGTGCGCGGGTTGTATCCCTGCACGACGTGGCTCAACGCCCTGCCTCCTTGACTGCCGTGTCGAAATCGGGGCCGCACCAGGCCCCGCCCACGTACTTCGCCGCGTACGACGAGGGATCGAGCTCACCGCCGTTCCGCTGGAGCACCTCGGCGGCGTACACCTCGGAGTCGTCCTGCGGCTCGTAGCCCAGCGCGCGGGCCTCGTCCAGCGAGAACCAGCCGCGCTTGTTGTCCGAAACGCCCCACACGATCCGGAACCCCGGTGACGGCACGGAAAGGCACGCCTCGAACAGGCGCGCGCCGTCGTCCGGTGACATCCACGTCGACAGCATCCGCACGTCACGCGGCTTCTCGAAGCACGAGCCGATGCGGATCGCGATCACGTCCATGCCGTAGCGGTCGGCGTACAGGGACCCCAGCGCCTCCAGCGCCACCTTGGACACGCCGTAGTAGGTGTCCGGGCGCGGGAACAGGTAGTCGCCGGCTTCGCCGCCGGCCCGCTCGACGTACCCCACGGCGTGGTTCGAGCTGGCCAGCACGACTCGGCTGACCCCGGACCGCCGCGCGGCTTCGAGCACGGTGTGGGTGCCGTCGATGTTGACGGACAGGATCTTGTCCCACGCCTCCTCGAGGCTGTGGCCGCCGAGGTGGATCACGGCGTCGACGTCCTTCATCGCCGCCTCCATCGCGGCCATGTCGGTCACCGACGCCTGGACGAGCTCGACGTTCTCGCCGTCAGCGGCCGCGGGTAGCTCCGCGATGTCCAGCAGCCGCAGGACGCGGCCGTCCGCCGCGAGGCGAGAACGCATGAGCGTTCCCACCCCGCCACCGGCGCCGGTGATCAGGATGCGTGCGGTCACGGGATGGACCCCTCCGTCGTGTGCAGATGTTTCAGTAAACCTTTTCACCTACCGAACTGGCGGAGAAGCTCGGTGATGGTCCGGGCGGCGTCCAGCAGGGCGGCGACGACCTGCCGCTCGTGTTCGGGGTCCAGTCTGCCCAGCGGCACCGAGCAACTCATAGCGTCCAGAACGGGGTTCCGGTAGGGCAGCGCGACGGCGAAACAGCCCAGTCCCGGCGTGTTCTCCTCACGTTCGTGGGCATATCCGACATTCCGGAACCCGGCCAGCTGCTCGTGCAACGCGGCCCGATCGGTCACGGTGTTGGGGGTCAGCGGCGTGAGCACGTCCGGGAGGATCAGGTCGACCTCCTCCGGCGTCCGCGTCGAGAGCACGGCCTTGCCCAGCGACGTCGAGTGCGCGGGCAGCCGGCGGCCGACGCGGGAGACGACGCGCAGGTGGTGCTCGGACTCGCGGCTCGCCAGGTAGACGACGTCGGCGCCGTCCAAACGGGCGAGGTGCACGGTCTCGTTGATCTCCTGCCGCACCTGCTCCATCACGCGGATCGCCGCGCGCACCACCGGGTCGTGGTCCAAATAGGACGTACCGACGAGCAGTGCGCGCACGCCGATGCCGTACGTGCCGCGATCGGAGTCGACCTCCACCCAGCCGCGCGCCACCAGGGTCTGCAGCAGCATGTAGAGGCTCGACTTGGGGTAGCTGAGCTCGCGGTGGAGCTCCGTGAGCGTCAGCCTGCGATCTGACGCGGAGAGCACTTCCAGCAGCTCCACCGTTCGGTCGGCGGACTTGACCGCACCCGGACGAGCCGTGCCTTTGTCGATCGGCGACGCCACCTGGCCTCCTTGAAACCGTCAAGCAACTTGCCCTTGACACGCTGCTGTGCTGATTCTTACAGTCCTGCACCAGGTTCACAAGTACGACCCCGGTTCACATACGTGAAAGCGAAGGGCTGCGACGATGCGCCGTAGAACTGCCACAACGATCGCCACGCTCGGCGTGGCCGCCCTGCTCGCGGGCTGTGGAAGTTCGACCCCGGCGGCCTCGAACAAGGACCCGAACAAGCCCCTCGAGGTGTGGACCCGCTCGACGGAGGCGACCGCGAAGGTCTACGAGAAGATCTTCAAGACGTTCACCGAGAAGACCGGTGTGCAGGTCGACTACAAGCCGATCTACAACGACTTCGACAAGCAGGTGCAGCAGCGCGCCGCGTCGAAGGACCTCCCCGACGTCGTCATCACCGACACCGGCTCGCTGGGCAACTTCGTCAAGCAGGGCTGGACGACCGAGATCAAGCGCGACGACCTCGCGGGCGGCGGCGACGTCGTCGACCGGGCCTGGAACAACGGCAAGGGCGCGGACGGCAAGTACTACGGCGTCCCGTTCTCCACGCAGGCGATGGTCACGCTGATCCGCAAGGACTGGCGGGAGAAGCTCCACAAGCCGATCCCGACGACGTGGGAGGAGCTCGACGACCTGGCCCGCGCGTTCACCCGCGACGACCCGGACGGCAACGGGCAGAACGACACCTACGGCATGCTCGTGCCCGGCACGGTCGACCGCGGCTACCTCGCGTGGTGGGCGGCCAGCTACATCTGGCAGGGCGGCGGCGACATCCTCGAAGAAGAAGGCGGCGGCAAGTTCTCCGTCGGCATCGACTCGCCGGAGTCGACCAAGGCGATCGAACGGCTGCGCAAGCTCTTCTGCGAGGACAAGGTCATGCAGCCGGGCTCGCTCACGTTGAGCACGAACGATGCGCACCCGCTGTTCGAGTCGGGCAAGAGCGGCATCTACCTGACCGGCCCGTACATGATCGGCCGCTTCGACAAGTCGATCGGCAAGGACAAGTACGAGGTCATCGCGTCGCCGCGCGGCCCGGCCGGTGCCACCGTGCTCGGTGAGGGCGAGGACATCTACCTGATGGCCGGTTCCGCGAAGACCGCCGACCAGCGCAAGCTCGCCGAGTACCTGATCACGCCCGAGGCGCAGCAGGCCGGCATGAAGGGCGACCCGCAGCCGGTGGTCCGCCTGCCCGTCAACAAGAACGTCGACGTCAACGCGACGTACAACGACCCGCGCTGGGCGACCGTGGCGGGCGTGTACAAGAGCGAGTCGCGGCCGTTCCCGAGCGTCCCGAACTTCACGCCCTTCCGGCAGAAGACCTCGGAGACCCTGAACTCCATCTTCGCCAAGTGCCCGGCCGACTCCTCGGCCGAGCTGAAGTCCCTGGCGGACGCCCTGAAGAAGGAGCTTGAGAACCAGAAGGCGTCGCAGTGACGGCGGTTCAGCATCACAGCGACACCCGAGACGTGGGCTCGACGGCTAGTGGCGGCGGTGCCGTCGAAACCCACCCCGTGAGGCGGCGCCGCCGGCGCCGCCTCACGGGAGCCACCTTCATCCCGTGGTTGTTCCTGCTTCCCGCCGCGCTGATCTTCCTGGTCTTCAAGTTCATCCCGATGGCGGAGGGGATCCGGCTCTCGCTGTTCGAGGTCCGGCCCTTCCTCGGCGACATCTTCGTCGGCGTCAAGAACTACGCCACGATCCTGCAGGACGAGAAGTTCCTGACGGCGAGCTGGCACACGCTGGTCCTGGCCGGTGGGCAGACGCTCGGTGCGATGCTCATCGGCTTCTTGCTGGCACTGCTGCTGGAAGGCCACGCCAAGTCGCTGTGGTTCGTCCGGTCCGCGGTGTTCCTTCCGGTGGTCGCGGCGACCGCGGTCATCGGCGAGATCTGGCGGCTGTTCTTCTACCCCGCGCCGGAGGGGTTCCTGAACGACCTCATCTCGTGGGTCGGACTGGGGCCGTGGGAGTACATCAGCAACCCGGACACCTCGCTGGTGTCGGTCATGTTCGTCGGCATCTGGAAGAACGCGCCGTACGACATGGTGCTCATCCTCGCCGGGCTCGCCGGCATCGACCGCCAGCAGTACGAGGCCGCCGCGATCGACGGCGCCTCGGCGCGGCAACGGATCTGGAACGTGACGCTGCCCGCGTTGCGCCCGGTCATCACGATCCTGCTCACGCTGGCGGCCATCCGCGGCCTGCGCGTCTTCACCGAGGTCTACGTGCTGACCGGCGGTGGTCCCGCGGGCTCGACCGACGTCTGGATGACCCGCGTCTACACCACGGCGTTCGAGCAGTCCGAAGCCGGCCTCGCCTCGGCTGGTTCCGTGCTGTTGTTCCTGGTTACCTTGGTCCTCACGGTCAGCGTGCAGGTGTACCGCCGGAGGAAGGAGGCGCGATGAGCGTCAACTCGAGCCGCTTCGACAGCGCCATCGGCTGGTCCACCCGTCCGGACGCGTGGCTCAGCAAGGGCGTCCGGGTCCTTCTGAGCGCCCTCGCGGTGATCCTCTTCTGCGGTCCGCTGCTGGTCATCTTCTCCGGCGCGTTCGACAACAACCCGGACCCGACCCAGCTGTCGGTCATCCCGGACAAACCGTCGCTCATCAACTTCCAGGTGGCGACGGAGAACAAGATCTGGCACTACCTGGCGAACTCGTTGGTCATCGCCGGCGGTGCCCTGCTGTTGCAGTTGTCGGTGAGTGTTTTCGCCGCGTACGCGTTGGCGCGCAAGAAGTTCCGCGGTCAGGCCATCGCGCTGTTGGTCATCCTTGCCACGATGATGTTGCCGGAGGAGGTCATCGCGATCCCGCTGTCGCTGGTGATCGGAGACCTACCACTGGTGCACGTGAGTCTCAAGGGCACCCTGCTCGGCGTCATCCTCCCCTTGGGGGCGTGGGGTTTCTCCATCTTCGTCATGACCGAGTTCATGAGGGAGATCCCCGCCGAACTGGAGGAGGCGGCCAAAGTGGACGGTGCCGGGGAGCTGCGTCTCTTCGCGCAGATCATCCTCCCCCTGTGCAGGCCCGCGCTCGGCGTGATCGCCGTGTTCGGCTTCAACATGATTTGGGAGCAGTACCTGCTCCCCCTGATCGTCGCCGCTGACCCCTCCGATTACACGCTCACGGTCGCACTTCTCGCGCTCAGATCCGACGACCAGGTCGGGCCGGGCATCGTGCTGGCCGGAGCGTTGCTGGCGCTGGTACCGAGCCTCGTCGTGTACCTGTCGCTGCAGAAGTCCTTCCTGCGTGGGATCACCACCGGAGCGATCAAGGGATGAGTGTGTAGGTATGCAACTCGATGGTGTGCTGTTCTTTCCGGTGACCCCGTTCGACACCGAGGGGAACATCGCGTTCGACGTGCTGGCTGAGCACATCAAGCACGGTGTCTCCGCCGGCCCGGGCGCGGTGTTCGTCGCCTGCGGCACCGGCGAGTTCCACGCGTTGGGGCTGGAGGAGTTCGAGCGCGCGGTGTCGGTGGCGGTCGAGGCGACCGCGGGCAAGGTGCCGGTCTTCGCCGGTGCGGGCGGCTCGGTCGTGGCGACCAAGCAGTTCGTGCAGGCGGCCGAACGCGCTGGTGCGCAGGGAATTCTGCTGCTGCCGCCATACCTCGTGACCAACCCGGCCGCCGGACTCGTGCGGTACGTGACCGAGGTCGCGGGTGCCACCGAGCTGCCGATCATCGTGTACCAGCGCAACAACGCGCGGTTCACGCCGGAGACCGCCGTCGAGGCCGCGCGGATCCCGAACGTGGTGGGCTTCAAGGACGGCATCGGCGACCTCGACCAGATGCAGCGGATCGTGCTCGCCGTCCGCGCGGGAGTCGACAAGCCGTTCCAGTTCTTCAACGGCCTGCCGACCGCGGAGATGACGCAACTCGCGTACCGCGGCATCGGCGTCGAGCTGTACTCGTCGGCGGTGTTCTGCTTCGCGCCGGAGATCTCGCTGGGCTTCTACCACGCCGTGCAGGCCGGCGACACCGAGCTGGTGAACCGGTTCCTGCTGGAGTTCTACAAGCCGCTGGTCGAGCTGCGCGACAAGGTTCCCGGCTATGCCGTCGCCCTGGTGAAGGCCGCGGTGCGCGCGAACGGTCTCGACGTCGGCGGCGTGCGGCCGCCGTTGATCGACCCGACCGACGAGCACCTGGCCGCGTTGGACAAGATCATCGCTGCGGGCAAGGCTCTGCTGTCCTGAAGGGGCGCTGGTTGTGAAGATCACCGAAATCGTTCTGACCCCGATCGCGTTCCGCGACCCGCCGCTGCTCAACGCGGCCGGCGTGCACGAGCCGTGGGCGCTGCGCACGATCGTCGAGGTGCACACCGACGAGGGCATCTCCGGGCTGGGGGAGACCTACGGCGACCTCGGGCACATCGAGCGCTCGCGGTCCGTTGTGGACTCCCTGATCGGCCTCGACGTCTTCGCCCTGAACGAGATGCACGCGCGCGTCGCCGCTCTGCTGGGTGGCGAGGCCGCGCCGGACAAGCACGGGCTGACCGGGCAGATCACCGCGGAAAGCACCGTCGACCGGGTGTACTCGCCGTTCGAGGTCGCGTGCCTGGACATCCAGGGCAAGGCGCTCGGACGGCCGGTGCACGACCTGCTGGGCGGCGCTGTTCGTTCAGCGGTGCCGTACTCCGCCTACCTGTTCTACAAGTGGGACGGGCACCCCGGCGCGGACGCCGACGAGTGGGGCGAGGCGGTCGACCCCGCCGGCATCGTGGCGCAGGCGCGCAAGATGATCGGCGAGTACGGGTTCGGGTCGATCAAGCTCAAGGGCGGGGTGTTCCCACCGGAGCAGGAGATCGAGGCGATCCGGGCGTTGCGCGAGGCGTTCCCGGACCACCCGCTGCGGCTGGACCCGAACGCGGCGTGGTCGCCCGCCACGTCGTTGAAGGTCGCGGCCGAGCTGGACGGCGTGCTCGAGTACCTGGAGGACCCGACGCCGGAGATCTCCGGGATGGCGGAGGTGGCCGCGAAGGCGCCGATGCCGTTGGCCACCAACATGTGCGTGGTCGCCTTTGAGCATCTGCGGCCGTCGGTGGAGCAGGACGCCGTGCAGGTGCTGCTGTCCGACCACCACTACTGGGGTGGTCTGCAGCGGTCGCGGCAGCTGGGCATGATCTGCCAGACGTTCGGCATCGGACTGTCGATGCACTCGAACTCGCACCTGGGCATCTCCCTCGCCGCGATGACGCATCTGGCCGCTGCCACGCCGAACCTGAGCTACGCGTGCGACACGCACTACCCGTGGAACGCGGCGGACGAGGTCGTCGAGCCGGGCGTGCTGTCCTTTGTGGATGGTGCAGTGCCGGTGCCCGACGGGCCCGGGCTCGGTGTGTCGCTGGACCGCGACGCGTTGGCGCGCATGGCCGAGAACTACACCCGGTGCGGGCTCACCTCGCGGGACGACACGGGCTACATGCAGAAGTTCGACCCCAGCTACGAGAGGAAGCGTCCCCGGTGGTGAAGTCGGTTGTCCACGCCTATCCGTGGGACCTGATCGGGGACCCCGAGGCCGTTGCGCGGTACCGGGATCTCGGGGTGGACGCGATCGCTCTCGCCGCGTCGTACCACACCGTTCGGGCCGCGACGCCGCTGCACCCGCGGCACCGGCTGGTCGACGCCCGGCACGCCGCCTTCTACCTGCCCGTGCGGCCGGAGAGGTTCGGCCGGCTGGTGCCCGCGGAACCGTCCTGGACGGACGGTCCGAACTCCTTCGGAGAGGCTGCCGATCTCGTTCGCGCGGCAGGGCTTCCCGTGTACGCGTGGACCGTGCTGACGCACAACTCGCGGCTGGGTGATCTGCACCCGGACGTGACGGTGGTGAACGCGTTCGGGGATCGCTACCCGTACGCGTTGTGCACCGCTCAGCCCGATGTCGTCGAGTACACGTCGGTGCTGGTGTCGGAGGTGCTGGAGCTCGGTGCGCCGGACGGGATCGTCCTGGAAGCCGCGGGGCCGCTCGGGTTCGTCCACGGCGGGCACCACGAGAAGACCGACGGCACGGACTGGAACCCGGTGCAGCAGAAGCTGTTGTCGCTGTGCTTCTGCTCGTCGTGCGCCGCGTTGTACGCCGATTCGGATGCCTTGCGTGACGCGGTTCGGGCCGGGGTTGACGGGGGCGCGTCCAGCGTCGAGGAAGCGCTGGGTGCGCTCGTGGACGACGTTCAGGCCGTGCGCACCGGTGTTGTGCGGTCGTTGCGGTCCCGGTTGGTCTCCGAGATCCGTGCTGCCGCGTCCGATGTCCGGGTCGGCCTGCACGCCACCGCTGACCCTTGGGGGACAGGGCCGTTCGCGACCGTCGCCGGTGGTCTGGGCGTGGACGTCGACGTGCTGACGACGATGTGCTGGCCTGGTCCCGAAGTCGCGGTGCCCGGCATCGAGGCGTTGCGCGCCGCTGCTCCGGGCACGCGGATCGCCGCCTATGTGCTGGGGTTGCCCCCGAAGCCCGCGGACGGCGCGGCGTTGTCCAAGGAGTGGCTGGCCTACCTGGACGCCGGGGTGGAGGAGTTCCACGTCTACCACGGTGGACTGGCGTCGGCGGCTCGCCTGGAGGCGTTGCGGGAGGCCGTCGCCGCCGTTTCCCGGTAACTGTGAAGGGAAGTCACTGCAACCCGTTGTGACCGCGGTTCCGTCCTCTGACCATGAGGCACATTGGAACCGTAGTTGGCACTGGCGTCCTGCTGCTGGTGATCTCGGCCTGCGGCGGTGCGCGACATCAAGGCACCGGGGCAGGTGGCGGTCCGACGTTGCCGACCGCCACCTCCCCTTCCGAATCCTCTCCCGGAGTGCCGCCGGGCATCGCCCCCGGAGAGGTGCCGCCGGACGGCAAACCCGTGACGAAGCTCGACACCAGCGCCTTGTCGCCGGAGTATCCGCACACGGTCTGGACGCAGGGCGACGGCCGGACCGTCGGTGTCATCGCCCAGGAGGGCGGGTGCGGGAAGGCCGGCGCGTCCGTGCTGGAGCAGTCCGCGACCGCGGTGAAGATCGAGCTCGTCGAGACCACGCCGCTGACCAAGCAGATGTGCACCATGGACATCCGCTTCCCTCCGTTGACGGTGCAGCTGTCCGAGCCTCTCGGCGAGCGCACGGTCGTGCTGACCTCGCGGCAGGAACAGAAGTAGACCTTTCTCCCACGGTGCCCGGTCGGCTTCTGCCCCGCCGGCCGGGCATCTCTTCTTCACCTGGCCACTCGCCAGGTTTGCGAGGATGGTGCGCATGAGAAACGTCATCGCTGCCGTTGCTCTCTGCGGGGTGCTGGCCGGGTGCTCGTCCGGCACGCAGTCCGGCGCGCCCTCGTCCAGCGGCGCGTCCACGACGGGAACGTCCGCGCCGGGTTCCACCGGCTCGTCCGGCTCGAATGCCACGAACACCCCGGTGAAGCCGCCGGTCTCGATCTCGGAGCAGAAGCCGGTCGTCCCGCCCGACGTCACGCCGGTACCGAAGGACAAAGTCGACACGACATCGTTGTCAGACACCTACCGCGACGAGGCCTACGTCTTCGGCGACGGCCGCGACGTCGAGGTCTTCGGTCTGGGCGGGGGTTGCAAGGAGGCCCGTGCGGAGGTGTCCGGCGAGTCCGCCGACCTCGTCCAGATCACGCTGGTCACGATCACCAAGCAGCCGCCGGGCACCGTGTGCACCCAGGAGGTCCGCCAGGTGCCGCTGACCGTGCGCCTGGCCGCCCCGCTGGGCACCCGTCGCCTGGTCCTGGAGTCCCGCGAGGAAACAGGCTGATGGATCTCGAGCTCGACGGTCGTGTGCTGCGCGTGTACGAAGCGGGCGACGGTGTACCGGTGTTCTGGCACCACGGCACGCCCAACCTGGGCCTGCCGCCCGAACCGCTGTTCCGCGAAGGTGTCCGCTGGATCTCCTACGACCGCCCCGGCTACGGCGGCTCCACTCCGGTGCCCGATCGTCCGGTGGCGTCGGCGGCGACTGATATATCGCATATCGCCGATGCTCTCGGCATCTCGCGGTTCGCGGTCTTCGGTCACTCAGGCGGCGCACCGCACGCCCTCGCGTGCGCCGCCCTGCTGCCGGACCGCGTGACCGCGGTAGTCGCCGGCGCCTCTCTCGCGCCTTTCGGCGCCGACGGCCTCGACTGGTTCGCCGGCATGGTCCCGGGGGCCGAGAGTTCGCTGCGGGCAGCCGCCGCGGGCCGCGAGGCGAAGGAACGGCACGAGGCGTCCGGCGTCGAGTACGACATGGAGTTCTCCGAGGCCGACCTGGCCGCGTTGAACGGCTCGTGGTCGTGGTTCGGCAAGGTCGTCGGCCCCGCTCTCGCGAACGGCCCCGGCCCGCTGATCGACGACGACCTCGCCTACGTCAGGCCGTGGGGCTTCGACCCGGCCTCCATCACCGCCCCGGCCCTCCTGCTGCACGGCGACCGCGACGGCATCAACCCGCCCTCGCACAGCCGGTGGCTCGCCTCCCGCATCCCCGGCGCGGAGCTCCGCCTGACCCCTGGCGACGGCCACATCTCAGTTCTCGACCACGCCCGAGCCGCGCTCGACTGGCTCCTCGCTCACTAGCACGCGTACGCGCGCTGGCGGGAGCCTGCGATCGCGGGCTTCGGCCTGCTCGCTGGATGTGCAGGGCAAGCGATCACGGGAGCGGGCACGCCCCGCGCCGCGGTCGACGCCTACGTCGCGCGCTCAACACGAAGGACACCGGCCCGTTGGAGAGACTGGCGACGTTCGGCGACGACGCCGCTGCCGACATCCGGCAGCGACTGGACGACCACGGCTGACGCTGACCCGGAAGGGCGACCGACGGCACGTCGTCTGATCGGGCCAAGCCGGCCGCGGCAACGTCGAGTTCCTGAGCAGCCGGGCCGTCAGCTAGGCGTCTGCGAGGAACTCGACCCGGTTGCCGACCGCGTCGAACGTGTGAAACCGGAGCCGCCCCGGGATCTCCGCCGGGTCGGCCCACACAACGGGATACCCCGCCGCCTCCACCGCCTCGGCGACCTTCTCGACGTCGACCACGAACGCCGGGTGTGCCTTGCGCGCGGGCCGGAAGTCCTCCTCGACGCCGACGTGCACCTCGCCACCGCCGGGCACCTCGAACCAGCACCCGCCCCGTGCGGCGAGCAACGGCGGCTT
Organism: Lentzea sp. NPDC004782; assembly: GCF_040609115.1. NCBI lineage: Bacteria > Bacillati > Actinomycetota > Actinomycetes > Pseudonocardiales > Pseudonocardiaceae > Lentzea > Lentzea sp. NPDC004782. Next base: position 46,892 of record NZ_JBEXJN010000032.1, on the reverse strand, counting down.
CGTCAGTTCGGCCCACCCGAGCACCCCGGCGTAGAACGCCCGCTGCTCGTCCTCCGCACCCGCCGGACACGCCACCTGCACGTGATGAATCATCGCGACGACCCCCGCTCATCCGAATACAGGACAAGCGTACTGCTAGTCGCTCGCCGATGTTATGTCAATCGCCAGGGCTTCCACCTGCGGCTTAGCAATGACTCTTTTGACTTCGTCGTCAAAAGACCTGTTGCAAAGGTCGAGAGGCAAGACAGCCGGGCTAACCGATATATCGCATATCGGCCGGCCCGGCTGCGGTGGTGGCTAGCGCCTGAAGCTGATCTGCAGGGTGGGAGCGGACGTCTCGGCGAAGAAGTCGTTGCCCTTGTCGTCGACGACGACGAAGGCGGGGAAGTCCTCGACCTCGATCTTCCAGACCGCCTCCATGCCGAGCTCGGGGTACTCGAGCACCTCGACCTTGCGGATGCAGTCCTGGGCCAGGCGGGCGGCGGGGCCGCCGATGGAGCCCAGGTAGAAACCGCCGTGCGAGGCGCAGGCGTTCGTCACCTGCTTGGAGCGGTTGCCCTTGGCGAGCATCACCAGCGAGCCGCCCGCGGCCTGGAACTGCTCGACGTAGGAGTCCATCCGGCCCGCGGTGGTCGGGCCGAACGAGCCGGAGGCGTATCCCTCGGGCGTCTTGGCCGGACCGGCGTAGTAGACCGGGTGGTCCTTGAGGTACTGCGGCATCTCCTCGCCGGCGTCGAGGCGTTCCTTGATCTTGGCGTGCGCGATGTCGCGGGCCACGACCAGCGGACCGGTCAGCGAGACGCGGGTCTTCACCGGGAGCTTGGTGAGGACCTCGCGGATCTCCGCCATCGGGCGCGTGAGGTCGATGCGCACGACCTCGTCGGACAGGTCCTCGCCCTCCACGTCGGGCAGGAACTGGGCCGGGTCGCGCTCCAGCTGCTCCAGGAACACGCCTTCGGGCGTGATGCGGGCCTTGGCCTGACGGTCGGCCGAGCACGACACCGCGACGCCGACCGGGCACGAGGCGCCGTGGCGGGGGAGACGGATGACGCGCACGTCGTGGCAGAAGTACTTGCCGCCGAACTGGGCGCCGATGCCGAAGTTGCGGGTCAGCTCCAGGACCTGCTGTTCGAGGTCGGTGTCGCGGAACGCGTGGCCCAGCGGCGAGCCCTCGGTGGGCAGGTTGTCGAGGTAGCGGGCCGAGGCGAGCTTCGCGACCTTGAGGTTCTGCTCGGCGGACAGGCCGCCGACGACGACCGCCAGGTGGTAGGGCGGGCAGGCCGCGGTGCCGAGCGAGCGCAGCTTCTCGTCGAGGAACGACGCGAGGCGCTTCGGGTTCAGCAGCGCCTTCGTCTCCTGGTAGAGGAACGTCTTGTTCGCGCTGCCGCCACCCTTGGCCATGAACAGGAACTCGTAGACGGGATCCTGCCCCGGCTTGTGGAACACCTCGATCTGCGCGGGCAGGTTCGTGCCGGTGTTCTTCTCGTCCCAGAACGTCACCGGCGCCATCTGCGAGTAGCGCAGGTTGAGCTCCTGGTAGGCCTCGAAGACGCCGCGGGCCAGGGCCTGCTCGTCGTCGCCGCCGGTGAGCACCGTCTCCGAGCGCTTGCCCATGATGATCGCCGTGCCGGTGTCCTGGCACATCGGCAGCACGCCACCGGACGAGATGGCCGCGTTGCGCAGCAGGTCCATCGCGACGAAGCGGTCGTTGCCCGACGCCTCGGGGTCGTCGATGATCTTGCGCAGCTGGGCGAGGTGCGACGGGCGCAGCAGGTGCTGGATGTCCCGGATCGCTTCCTTCGCGAGCAGTGTCAGCGTCTCGGGGGCGATCTGGAGGAACTTGCGGTCACCGGCCTCGATCAGCTTCACCCCGTCCGAGGTGACGAGGCGGTACTCGGTCTCGGTGTCCTTCGCGAGCGGCAGGACATCGGTGTACTCGAAAGTGGTGGGCACGGCGTACACAGCTCCAACGGTGTGCAGTTCGGATCTGGAAACCGTATACCCGGCGCGTACCGGACGGGCGCGGGCCGAGGTGTGATCCCCGTCGTGGCCCGCACGCCCGTCAGACGGCGGAAGGCCGGGGCAGCCCCCGGCTGCCCCGACCTTCCTTCGTGTGCGAAACCCGACTCACGAGGGGCGTCGCGTGGCTCTGGTAACGCCCGACCGTGCCGTGAGTTGACTCACAAGTCAATACTGCCGGACGGGTGAGTTACGAGGCGTACGCCCGCAGCTTCGCCGCCCGCTCGCCCTGGCGCAGCTTCGACATGACCTCGCGCTCGATCTGCCGCACCCGCTCCCGCGACAGTCCGAACCGCTTGCCGATCTGGTCCAGCGTGCGCGGCTGGCCGTCCTCGAGGCCGTAGCGCAGCCGGATCACGGCCTGCTCGCGCGGTTCGAGGGTCGCCAGCACGCGGCGCAGGTCGTCCTGCAGCAGTCCGGAGATCACGGCGCTCTCGGCGTCGGTCGCGTCCGAGTCCTCGATGAAGTCACCGAGGGGAGCGTCCTCCTCCGTGCCGACCGGCATGTCCAGCGATACCGGGTCACGAGCGTGGTCGAGCAGGTCGACGACCTTGTCGACGGACAGGCCCGACTCCTTCGCGAGCTCCTCGTTCGTCGCCTCGCGGCCGAGCGTCTGGTGCAGGTCGCGCTTGATCCGCGCGAGCTTGTTCACCTGCTCGACGAGGTGGACGGGGAGGCGGATGGTGCGGCCCTGGTCGGCCATGCCGCGGGTGATGGCCTGGCGGATCCACCACGTCGCGTAGGTCGAGAACTTGAAGCCCTTGGTGTAGTCGAACTTCTCGACCGCGCGGATGAGGCCGAGGTTGCCCTCCTGGATCAGGTCCAGCAGCGGCATGCCGCGGCCGGTGTAGCGCTTGGCCAGCGACACGACGAGACGCAGGTTGGCCTTGAGCAGGTGGTCCTTGGCGCGGCGGCCGTCGCGGACGAGCTCCCCCAGCTCTTCGCGACGGGTGGGCGTGAGTCGCTTGGCCGTCTCCATGACGTGCTGCGCGAACACGCCGGCCTCGATGCGCTTGGCGAGCTCCACCTCCTCTTCGGCGGTGAGCAGCGCGGTCTTGCCGATTCCGTTCAGGTAGACTCGAACGAGGTCGGCTGCTGGTCCCTGTGCGTCGAGGTCGTGATCGACGACGGCGGGCGTGTTCTCTCCGACTTCACGGTCGGAGATCCTCGTGACGGTCATGGATCTCCCTCCCCCTGCTGCGGGCGACGCTGCTGTCGGTCAGGACAGTCGCGCGTGGCGGTCAAGGCGGCGCGTCGCTGCGCCCTGGTTGCCGGTTGCGGCGGGCCCGCTCGGGATCCCATCGCTAGCTGGCTGATACCTGGGTAACGAAGACGATTCCGAATTCGTTCCCGACTTCCTGACCTGAAGACGTCACCGCTGTCACAGCGGTTGCGCGACTAATCTGAGGATTGGCTGAGAACCGTTTAGTCACACCTCGACGAGCACGGTGAACGGACCGTCGTTCACGCTCCGCACCTTCATCTCGGCCCGGAAACGTCCCGTTTCGACCCGCGCGCCCTTTTGGCGGAGTTCCTGCACGACGGCGTTCACCAAAGGTTCCGCGTGCTCGGGCCGGGCGGCCGCCGTCCAGGACGGACGGCGGCCCTTGCGCGTGTCTCCGTAGAGGGTGAACTGGCTGACGACCAGCAGCGGAGCGCCGGTGGACTCGCACGACTGCTCGTCGTCGAGGATGCGCAGCCCGTGCAGCTTCTGCGCCATTTTGCGGGCGTGCTCGGCCGTGTCGTCGTGGTGGACGCCGAGCAGCACCAGCAATCCCGGTTCGTCGATCGCGCCGACGATCGCGCCGCCGACTTCCACGCTCGCCTCTGTGACGCGTGCCACAACTGCTTTCACGCGGGAATCAACATTCCGTGCAGGATGAGATCACGAACGATCGGCAACGCCGCTTCTGCATCGATTTCTCCGTAAGCGAACTCGAGCAGTGCGAGGAGGTCCTCCAGGGGCAGCGCACCCGTGCACCCGGCGACGAGCTTGGCGGTCGCCTCGTCGACCTCGTGCTGCCAGCCCGGCCCGTCGGTGCGGTGCAGCCGGGCGACGACCTTGCGCCAGCCGTCCTCGCTCGGCTCGGACACCTCTTCGAGCAGCACGGTGCCGGCGACCCGGAACCGGTGGCCCAGCAGGTCCGGGTTCGCGCGCAGCCACGCGACGTTGTCGAGCCACCGCGCCGCTTCCGGGCCCAGCGGGTCGTCGTAGGCGTGGCGCAGGTCCTCACACACGACCTGGGAGTGCATCTCGTCGGTGCGCCGCAACGTCACGTACCCGAAGCCGACCCCCTCGACCTGGTTCTCCTCGAACCAGTCCAGCCACGCCGCGGCCTTCTGACGGCCTTCCGGACTGCGCGGGTCGACGCCCGCGTCCTTGAGCCACGTGCCGACGTACAGCGCCGGCTCGGCGATGTCGCGCTGCACGAACCAGGCGTCGACGCCGCCGCGCGGCAGCCAGCCGGAGACGCGGTCCGCCCAGTCCTCGCCCTTGCGGTGCAGCCACGACGCCAGCAGCTGACCGACGCCACCTTCGTCGAGGAACGCCGGCAGCTGCCGGATGACCAGCGCCGACGCGTCGTCACCGCCGAGCCCTGAGTCCCGGTACACGTAGTCCACGCGCGGCGGGCCGACGACGAACGGCGGGTTGCACACGACCTGGTCGAACCGCCGGTTGCGGACCGGCCCGAACCACTCGCCCCGCAGCGTCTCGACGTCGAGTCCGTTGATGCGGAACGTGCCCTGCGCGAGCCTCAGCGCGCGCTCCGACAGGTCGGTGGCGGTGATGCGGTCGGCGTGCGTGCTGGCGTGCAGGGCCTGGACACCGCAGCCGGTGCCGAGGTCCAGCAGCGTGCCGACCGGCGTGCGCTTGGTGGCGCGGGCGAGGCTGATGGACGCGTGTCCGACGCCGAGCACGTGGTCTTCCGGGACCGCTCCGCCGCGCAGATCCGAGTCGAGGTCGGCGATGACCCACCAGTTGTCCTCGTACGGCCGGACGTCGAGGCCGGCTTTGAGTTCTTTCGTGAGGATCTCGTTGGCCACGGCGTCGTCGATGTCGACACCGGCGAGCGCCTTGCGGACGTCCTGCTCCGGTTCCTGGTCGCCCAGCAGGAACAGGCGGATCAACGTGCCGAGCGTCCCGGCGTCCCTGCTGGCGCGGCGGGCGGGTTCGGGCTCGCCCCGGCCGAGCGCGGCGTGGGCCTGCGGGCCGAGGGCGTCGACGACGCCGTCCGCGGTGTAGCCGGCGTTCTCGAACGCTTCGCGCAAACGGGCGCACAGGTCAACGGAAAGATCAGGGTGCACGGAGGTAGATGCTTTCACGCCGGCGAAATCAACGCGTGATCTGGAGGGCGATGGCCATCGCCAGGCGCTGTTCGGGGTCGTCGAGGGGCAGTGGGGTCACTTCCGCCATCTTCTGCATCCGGTACCGCAACGTGTTCGGGTGCACGTTGAGCTCGCGCGCCGCCGCCCGCACATCGCCCTGAGCCGCGAGCCAGGCCTTCAACGTCGCCGCGTACTGCGTCCCGTACTCGGCGTCGTACCGCAATATGCTGGATATCGGACCGCGTGTCGGCAGGCGTCCGGCCTCGGCCACGGTGGCGAGCCGCTGCAACAGCACCCGCGCCCAAGCCTCGTCGTACACCACCGGTGCACCGGTGGAAAGCGCGAGACATTCATCGGCTTCCTGCCGCGAGGTGGGCAGCTGCGCGGCCTCCGCCGGCCCGCCGATCCCCGCCAGGACCGTGGCCTCGGTGGGCAGCTCGCGCACCAGCGAGCGCACCCACGCGACGGCGTCGTCGGACGCCGGGATGATCGTGTAGAGAACGTTGCCGAACAACGCGCTGCGCCCTGGCCGCGACCACCCGAAGCCCGCTGTCGCCCGTTGGAACGCCAGCACCGCCGCCCCGTGCTCACCTTCGCCCGCGTGGGCCTGCACCGCGATCACCCGCAGGTCGGCCGACGGCAGTCCCAGCCGGGCGACGTCGGCGGACTCCGGCTGCTCCAGCAACCGGATCACCAGATCCGCCTCCGCCTGCCGTTCCAGATCCGTCGACGCCCGCGACCGCAACAGGTGCAACGCCGCTGTGCGCGCGCCGTCCACCAATGCCGCGGACCTGGTGGCATCGACCGGCCCGGTCACCTCGACCCACACGGACCCGAGCAGCTCCCGCCCGGCCCGGACCGCGGCGACCAGCCGGTTGCCGAGCTGCGGGGTCAGCTTGGGCACGAAGATCGGTTCGTCGGACGACGCCAGGTGCGTGAACACGCCGAACTCGTCGAGCGCCCGCCGAGCCTCCTCCGGGACACGACGGCCGAGGATCGTCTGCACCCGCACCGGGTCGACGTCCTCCTGCCGGTAGGAGTAGGCGAGCACGCGGGACTGCTGGTCCTCGATCGTCACCGGGCCGCCTACCACGCCCGCGATCACGTCGGCGAGACCGAACAGGTCACCGGTGCGAGTGCCACCGTTGACGAGCGTCTGCGTGACGTTGGCGAGCTGGCTCCACGGCACCGAAGGATCCACGAGCAGCACAGCCGCCCCGGACTTCCTGGCTGCCGCGACCACGCGTTCGTCCAGCGGCGGCTTGCCGTGCAGCACGAGCGCGGACGCGGCCGTCGAGGACGCGAGCCGCGCCGCCGCCGCCACCGAAGGTGTGCCCAGCCCGAGCAGGACGTCCCCGGCGGCGGCCGGCGTGTTTTCCGCGGGGTCGTGCAGGGCAACCCCACGGAGTTCGACGTCCCTGCCCCTCGGCGCGCACGCCAGATGCGTGCCCAGACTGCCGAGCACGTCCACGAGCCGATCAAGGGCGACCACGCGCGGATGTTAACCGCCGACCGGGTGTCCCGAGGGTCACTCGGACGTGGGACCATATGATCCGGAGGTGGTGTCGTGAGCAGTCCCGATCGGAACGACACCCCGGTGTTGATCACCGAGGCGGCCCCGTCCTACGAGGAACAGCACGCCGCCCGGCGCCGCAAGTACGCGATCATGATGAGCCTGCGCTTCCCGTGCCTCATCCTCGCGGCCCTGTTCGCCCACACCTGGTGGCTCGCGCTCTTCTTCATCGTGCTCTCCGTGCCGCTGCCGTGGATGGCCGTGCTGATCGCCAACGACCGCCCGCCGCGCAAGGCCGAGAAGGCCAACCGCTACGAGGCCGAGCGCCGCGTCATCGCACCCAAGAGCACCACCGTCATCGACGGCTGACACGCACTCCAAGCCCGCCCGGCCGATCCGTTGCCGGGCGCCCACCCCTTTGCAATGAGTCTTTTGACTTCGTCCGCAAACGTTTTTTGCATGCGGACGAGCCACGGAGGACTGATATATCGGCTGATATATCGGTTGAGGGCTAGCGGGGCGGCTGAGCGCCGACGAGGCTGACGGCTCGCGAACCTGCGCGGACGCCGCCGAGCAGGGCGTCGCGCTTCGAGGCGCCGGACAGCCAGGCGGCGAGGAAGCCGGCGTCGAAGGCGTCACCGGCGCCGGTGGAGTCCACGCACTCAGTGGGTTCAGTGGGGACCGAGATCAGCTCGTCGGTGTCGATCCACGACGCGCCGTCCGCGCCCGAGGTCACGACGACGGTGCCGACGTGCGTCAGCAGGCTCTTGGCACCGGACGGGTCGGCCGAGCCGGTCAGGGCCATCAGTTCGTCGGCGTTCGGCATGAGGATGTCGACGCCGCGGATGTCCTCCAGGAACGCCTCGGCGGAGTGGATCAGCGCCGCCGCCTGCGGGTCCACCGAGGTGGTCCACCCGGCGTCGCGGGCGGCCTGCAGGGCGGCGAGCCCGGCCGGACGGGACGTGGCGTCCAGCAGCACGTAGCCGGACAGGTGCAGGTGACCGTCGGCGCCTGCGAGCAGGCCGGGGTCGAGGTCGGCGGGGGAGAAGCGGGCGTTCGCACCGCGGTCGGGCAGCATCGAGCGCTGGCCGTTCTCGTCGACGAGGACGACGACGCAGCACGTTGCCAGGTCCGGGTCGACGGCGAAGGCGCACCGGACGCCCGCGGAGGTCAGTTCGGCGTGCACCTGGCGGCCCGCCGAGTCGGCGCCGACGCGGGCGACCAGCACCGGGGAGGCGCCGCACGCGGCCAGCCAGACGGCAGTGTTCGCGCCCGCGCCGCCCGGTTCGATCGTCACCTTGGCGCGGACGTCGCCGCCGTGGGCGATGGGGCCGGTGTGGCGGGCGACGACGTCCAGGCCGGCGTCGCCCACGACGACAACCGGCCTCACCGGAACAGCTCGGCGGCGACGGCGGCGGCGACGGAGGCGTTGTTGACGACCAGTTCCTCGTTCGCGTCGAGGCTGACGCCCTCGCTCGCGGTGTGGAAGTGCTCCAGCAGGACCGGGCTGACGTCCTTGCCGCGCACGTCGCAGTCGACGAGCTTCTGCAGGCCCTCGGCGAGGAGGCGGTCGTGCAGGGCGGCGTCCATCTCGAAGTCGGCGGGGATCGGGTTCGCCAGCAGCATGCCCCGGCCACCGGCGGCGAACACCGCGGCGGCCTCGGCGGCGTTCTCGACGCGCCACGGCACGTCGAACTCCGACTCGCGGCGGTAGAACGCCGGGAAACGGGTGGTCTGGTAGCCGACGACCGGCACCGAGCGGGTCTCCAGGACCTCTAGGGTCGCTCCCATGTCCAGGATCGACTTCACGCCCGAGCAGACGATCAGCACCGGCGTCGTCGCCACCACGTCGAGGTCGGCGGACACGTCCCACGTCTCGCGCGCGCCGCGGTGCACGCCGCCGAGACCGCCGGTCGCGAACACGCGGATCCCGGCCTGGTGGGCCAGAGCGGTGGTCGAGGCCACGGTCGTCGCACCGCTGCGGCCCAGGGCGCAGGCGGCGCCGAGGTCGCGCAACGACAGCTTCAGCAGCTCGCCCGAGTTGCAGACGCGGTCCAGCTCGGCGGAGGTGAGGCCGATGTGCGGCACGCCGTCGAGCACCGCGATCGTCGCGGGGACGGCACCGGCCTCCCGCACGACCTTCTCCAGGCGTGCGGCGACCGCGAGGTTGCGCGGCGCGGGCAGCCCGTGGGACAGGATGGTGCTCTCAAGAGCGACGACGGGCCGGTTCTCGGCCAGTGCGGTGGCTACTTCTTCGGCGATGTGCAGCGTGGTCACGAGGGGACATCATCCCAGGTACCCTGGGCAGGTGAGCACCCAGACTCTCCCCGAGGTCGACGTACGGCCGGAAGGCACCGACCACACCGGGGACGACGCCCCGAAGATGTTCCACTACGTGCGCAAGGCGAAGATCGCCGAAAGCGCCGTGATGGGAACCCACGTGGTCGCACTGTGCGGCGAGGTCTTCCCGGTGACGCGGTCGCCGAAGCCGGGGTCGCCGGTGTGCCCGGAGTGCAAGAAGATCTACGACAACCTGCCCGACGGCGGCGACGGCGGCGAGTAAGCCTCCACGAGCGCAACGCGGCCGCGCTCGATGCCTCGGCAACACGAGGCGTCAGGCGCGGCTGCGGTCGTCCGCGCTCGTTTCCCCCTCAGGCTGAGACCGCGGCTGCTGGATCTTCAGCGGCGACGTCAGCTGCGTGTCGGCTGGGGACGGTGCCGAGTAGCTGTTGTTGTTCGTCTCCTGCTTGGGCTGCGCGTTCTCCTCGCGGATGCGGGACGCCGCGCGCTCCATCTCCAGGCGGCGCCACCGGCGGCGCTGACGGCGGGTCATGCGGGCCGGCCACATGTCCTGGATGGCGCTGTTGAAGTACGCGCCGATGGTGATCGCCAGGCCGATGAAGAACACGAAGAGCAGGAACGCGATCGGCGTCGCCAGCGCGCCGTAGGTGTAGCCGGTGGTGGTGATCCACTGGATGTACAGGCGCAGGCCGATGGACGACAGGATGAACACGGCCATCGCGAGGATCGCCCCCGGCAGCACGCGGTGGTACGGCAGCTTCCGCGGCAGTGCGAGCTTGTAGAGCATCGACAGCGACAGCACGAGCAGCAGCGCGACGCCGGGGTAGTAGAAGCGGCCCACCCACGTCGAGATGTAGGGCTGCCACGACGTCGGGAAGAACTGCGGCAGGATGTCCGGGCCCAGCGCGAGCACGGGCAGGCCGATCACCAGCGCCACCAACGACACCATGTACAGCAGCAGGGCGAAGATGCGCTGCCACAGCTCGTTGCGGACGCCGTACTGGCCGTGCGCCACGGTGATCGCGTCGACGAACGACGACATCGCCGACGAGCCCGCCCACAGCGAGATGAGGAAGCCGACGGAGACGATCTCGCCCTTGCCGGTGCTGAGGATCTCCGCGACGGTCGGCTGGATCACGCCGTTGACGACGTCCGCGCTGAAGATCGTCCGGGTGAATCCGATGATCTTCGCCTGGACGGCGGACACGACCTCCTGGCCGAACCAGTCGCCGAGGTAGCCCATGGCGCCCAGCACACCGAGCAGGAGTGGCGGGAACGACAGCGTCTGCCAGAACGCGGCCTCGGCGGCTTCTGAGAAGATGTTGCCTTCCCACGCTTTCGACAGCGTGCGCGCGAGTAGACGCAGCGGCCCCTTGCGGCCGGACCTGCGTGCGTCGTTGTCGGTAGGCGAACCCATCGCAGTGACAAGCATGGTGCATACCGCCACGTTTCGCGGCATTGACGCCGAGAACAGGTAGAGTCGCAGTGCCCTCGGCACCGGCCTGCCTGAGGGCACTGCCATGTCTGACCTGCAAAAACGAGGAGAAACACGTCTGTGACAGCGACAGCAGCAATGCGACCGCTGCGGGCATGGCAGCGCCGCGCGCTGACCAAGTACCTGGCCGCGAAGCCCCAGGACTTCCTCGCCGTCGCCACGCCCGGTGCCGGCAAGACGACCTTCGGACTGCGCGTCGCCGCCGAGCTGCTGGCAGACCGGACGATCGAGGCCGTCACGATCGTCACGCCCACCGAACACCTCAAGCACCAGTGGGCGAAGGCCGCCGCCGAGCAGGGCATCCACATCGACTCGAACTTCCGCAACACCAACGCGATGACCTCCCGCGACTACCACGGCGTGGCAGTGACGTACGCGCAGGTCGCCGCCCATCCGTCGTTGCACCGGGTGCGCACGGAGAACCGCAAGACGCTCGTGCTGCTCGACGAGGTCCACCACGGCGGTGACGCCAAGTCGTGGGGTGAGGCGATCCGCGAGGCGTTCACGCCCGCGGTGCGCCGGCTGTGCCTCACCGGTACGCCGTTCCGCTCGGACGACTCGCCCATCCCGTTCGTCACCTACGAGGAGAGCTCCGGCGGGTTCAAGACGTCCAAGGCCGACCACACGTACGGCTACTCCGACGCGCTGCGCGACGGCGTCGTCCGGCCCGTGCTGTTCCTGGCGTACTCGGGTGAGGCGTCGTGGCGGACCAGCGCGGGCGAGGAGTTCACCGCACGCCTGGGCGAGCCGTTGACGCAGGAGCAGACCGCGCGGGCGTGGCGCACCGCCCTGGACCCGGCCGGCGACTGGATGGCGTCCGTGCTGCGCGCCGCCGACCAGCGGCTCACCCAGAAGCGTGAAAACGGCCTGCCGGACGCCGGTGGTCTGGTGATCGCGACCGACCAGGAGACGGCGAAGGCCTACGCGCAGGTGCTCCAGCGCGTCACGGGCCACGTCCCCACGCTCGTCCTCTCCGACGACCCGAAGGCGTCGGGCAAGATCGCCGAGTTCGCCGCCACCACCGAACGCTGGATGATCGCGGTCCGGATGGTGTCGGAGGGCGTCGACGTGCCGCGCCTCGCGGTCGGCGTGTACGCGACGTCGTCGTCGACCCCGCTGTTCTTCGCCCAGGCCATCGGACGCTTCGTGCGCGCCCGCAAGCCCGGCGAGACCGCCTCGGTGTTCCTGCCGTCGGTGCCGGTGCTGCTGCAGCTCGCGTCCGAGCTGGAGGCCGAGCGCGACCACGTCCTGGGCAAGCCGCACCGCGAGAAGGACGGCTGGGACGACGAGCTGATGGCGGCCGCGAACCAGGCCAAGGACGAGCCGGGGGAGGACGAGCGCGCCTTCACCGCCCTGGGCACCACGGCCGAGCTCGATCAGCTGATCTTCGACGGCTCGTCGTTCGGTGCCCCGACCATGGCGGGCTCCGAGGAGGAGCAGGAGTACCTCGGCCTGCCGGGTCTGCTGGAACCGGACCAGGTGCGCACGCTGCTGCTGCAACGCCAAGAGGAGCAGATGGCCCTCGCGGCCAAGCGCCCCAAGCCCGAGGTGGCGGTGCGCGAGGCGAGGCCCGCCAGCGTCCAGGAACGCCTCGCCTCACTCCGCAAGGAGCTCAACACCCTCGTCGCGATGCACCACCACCGCACCAAGAAACCGCACGGCAAGATCCACAACCAGCTGCGCGAGTACTGCGGCGGGCCACCTACCGCCATGGCGAGCATCGAGCAGCTGGAGGAACGCATCGCCACCCTCCGCTCCTGGTGAGATCAGCCCGGCCAGGAAAGCCCTGGTAGGGCTACGTATGCACCTTTGCAATGAGTCTTTTGACTTCGTCCGCAAACGTTTTTTGCATCAGCTGGGTGGGCGATATGCGATATATCAGTTGCGGGTGACGGCGACGGCGACGGTTTCGTAGTTCGAGGTGAAGGTGCCGCCGTGAGCGTCGATAGCGGCGCTGACCTTCTCCAGCAGGCCGGTGACCTGATCGCTCGTCAGGAGGGCGAGCGGGCTCATGGTGAGCAACAGGTCGAGGTACTCGGCGGTGGTGTAGGACTGGTCCCAGCTGACGCTCCACTGGTCCGGGTTCGAGAACTCGCCGGTGTTGACGAAGGCGTCAGCGGTGCGTGTGCAGCCTGCCCGGTAGAAGCCCACCGCCTCGTCACGGCTGTGGCCGACGAGGAGCTTCGCGTCGGGCGCGACCTCCTCGTAGGCGCCGGCGAGCGCCTGCGCGATCGGGTCCGGCGTCGAGAACACGTGCCACAGGGCGACGAAGAGGCCGCCAGGTCGCAGCAGCCGTGCGACCTGGCGCGGTCCCTGCTCGGGGTCGACCCAGTGCCACGACTGGCCGGCGGCGACGGCGTCGAACTCGCGGCCGGCGGGATCCCAGGCCTCGAACTTCGACACGTCCACCGGGATGCCCGTCGCGCGGGCGGCCTCGGCCATGAGCTCGTCGTGCTCGACACCGAGCACTTCGAAACCGGCTGCCTTCAGCTGCCGGGACAGCGTGCCGGTGCCGCAGCCGACGTCGATCACGCGCGGGCCGGGGCTCGCCTTCACGATCCGCGCGACCAGCTCGTCCGGGTACGGCGGCCGGGTGCGGTCGTAGCGGGCCGCCTCCGAGCCGAACGAGCCCGCGAGCTTCTCCCTGAGCTTCTTGCCGGAGTCCACCTGCTCTGGCTTCTCACCTAAAGTGGGCATGCGCCCACCATAGTGGGCAACTGCCCACTCAGCTAGGAGAATTCGGCGTGCCGACCGGTGTGCACCTGCGTGACGTGCGAGAACAGCTGTTCAACGCGGCGGAGCGACTCCTGGTCGAGGGCGGGCCGAGTGCGCTCACCAGTCGTGCGGTGACGACTGCGGCCGGCGTCGCCAAGGGGGTCCTGCACCGGCACTTCGACGACTTCGACGCGTTTCTCGCCGAGTTCGTGATGGACCGCGCGGACAAGATGGACGCGCGGGCGAAGGCGCTCCTGGAGGCGGCGGGCACCGGGTCCGTCGTCGACAACCTGGCCGAAGCGATCATTGCCGTGTTCGGTTCGGTCGCCGTCGCGATCGTGGCCCTCGTGACCTTCCGCGACGACCTGCGCCGGCGGTTGCGCGAGACCTGGCCCGCCGGTGTGCCGGTGCTGACCGACGCCGCGATCATGATCGGCGACTACCTGGAGCGCGAGCGCGAGCTCGGCCGTGTGAGCGGTGTCGAGCCGGACGCCGCCGCGCCCATGCTCATCGGCACCGGTCACCTGCTCTTCGCCGACCGCGACACCCCACCGACGCCGGATGCGGTGCGGCGCATGGTCCGGTCCGTCCTGAACGCGAAGTAGCCGATATCCGATATATCGCCACTGGATGCAGTAGCGCCGTGGTTACGCTCTCACAACTCTCGGTGACCAAATTTCGCCGAGGTTGCCGCATCGTTACGACTTAATCGATCCAGTGTGGTTCCGGTCACGCATATGTCGGGCATACGTTGTGCGCCACAACATTCTCTGTGACACAGCGCAGTGAAAGGGATGGCGGATGCGCAGCAAGAGCCTCGCTTCCATCGCCGTTACCGCGGGCCTCGCCCTGGCGGTCTCGGCGTGTGGCGCCAACACGTCCTCCGGCAACGGGGGAACCAGCAACACGAACTCTGGCAGCACGGGTGGGGCGAAGGTCGGCGTGATCCTTCCCGAGACCGCCTCCTCCGCTCGCTGGGAAGGCTTCGACAAGCCGCTGCTCGAGGCGGCTCTGAAGAAGGAGGGGCTCGACCCCGACATCCAGAACGCCCAGGGTGACGTCCAGAAGTTCAGCACCCTGGCCGACGGCATGATCAACGCCGGCGTCAAGGTCCTGATCATCGCGACGCCCAACAGCGAGGTCGGTGCCTCCGTCGCCAAGAAGGCGCAGGCCCAGGGCATCCAGGTCATCGACTACGACCGCCTGAACCTCGGTGGCTCCTCGTCCTACTACGTGTCGTTCGACAACGTGAAGGTCGGCGAGCTGCAGGGCCAGGGCTTCGCGGACGGGATGAAGAACGCCCCGCAGGGCGCGAACGTCATCGAGATCGAGGGCGCCCCGACGGACAACAACGCGACCCTGTTCCACGACGGCCAGCAGAAGGTGCTCAAGCCGCTCTACGACTCGGGCAAGCTCAAGCTGGTCCAGTCCCAGCCGATCGACAACTGGGACAACCAGAAGGGTGGTCAGGTCTTCGAGCAGATCCTGACCAGCAACGGCGGCAAGGTCGACGGCGTCGTCGCCGCGAACGACGGTCTCGCCGGCGCCGTGATCACGGTCCTGAAGAAGGTCGGCCTGAACGGCAAGGTTCCGGTCACCGGCCAGGACGCCACCCCGGACGGTCTGCAGGCCGTTCTCCGCGGTGACCAGTACATGACCGTGTTCAAGCCCATCAAGGACGAGGCCGAGGCCACCGCCAAGCTGGCTGCCGCTCTCGCCAAGGGCGACACCGCCGCCGCCGACGCCCTCGCGACCGGCAAGACCAAGGACAACAAGGGCAACCGCGACGTCAAGTCCGTCCTGCTGACGCCGCAGCTGATCACCAAGGACAAGGTCAAGTCGGTGGTCGACGCGGCTTTCGTCAAGGCCTCGGAGATCTGCGTGGCCGACACCCAGGCCGCCTGCACCGAGCTCGGCATCAAGTAGGACCGCTTGCGTCAAGGCGGGGTGCGGAACCTGCGCACCCCGCCTCGGCGCGTGGTAACCACGGAGGAACCCCAGTGAGCGAGCCGATTCTCGAGCTGCGCGGCATCAACAAGAGCTTCGGTCCCGTGCACGTCCTGCACGACATCGACTTCACCGTCAACCCCGGTGAGGTCACCGCGCTCGTCGGCGACAACGGCGCGGGCAAGTCGACGCTGGTCAAGTGCATCGCGGGCATCCACCCGGCCGAATCAGGCGAGATCCTGTTCGAAGGCAACCCGGTGCACATCAAGGGCCCGCGCGACGCCGCGGCGCTCGGGATCGAGGTCGTCTACCAGGACCTCGCGCTGGCCGACAACCTCGACATCGTCCAGAACATGTTCCTCGGCCGCGAGCGCACCAAGCACGGCCTGCTCGACGAGACGGACATGGAGCAGGCCGCGCGCAAGACGCTGGCGTCGCTGTCGGTCCGCACGGTCAAGTCGGTGCGCACGCAGGTCTCGTCGCTGTCCGGTGGTCAACGCCAGACCGTCGCGATCGCCAAGGCCGTGCTGTGGAACAGCAAGGTCGTGCTGCTCGACGAGCCCACCGCGGCACTCGGTGTCGCCCAGACGCGGCAGGTGCTCGACCTGGTCCGCCGGCTCGCGGAGCAGGGCCTGGGGGTCGTGTTGATCAGCCACAACATGAATGACGTGTTCGAGGTCGCCGACAAGATCGCGTGCCTTTACCTGGGTCGCATGGCCGCGGTCGTGGGGTCCAAGGACGTCACGCACGGCCAGGTGGTCGAGCTGATCACCGCCGGGCGTTCCGGTGACCTGGGCATCGCCCGCCCCGAGGCGGCGACGATCTGATGAGTTCCGAAGAGGCGAGCATGACCGACACCACCGAAACGTCCGAGCAGGAGACCCCGGCACAGGGCGCGATCTCCGACTTCGGCATCGACACGACGTCCCAGTCCACGGGCGAGGCCGTTCGCGACTACTGGGCCAGGGTCCGCGGCGGCGAGCTCGGTTCGCTGCCCGCGCTGCTCGGGCTCATCGTGCTGCTCCTCGTGTTCAGCGCGTTGTCCGACACGTTCTTCACCCTCGGCAACCTCGCCAACCTGCTCCAGCAGGGCGCCAGCATCACGATCATCGCGATGGGCCTGGTGTTCGTGCTGCTGCTCGGCGAGATCGACCTGTCCGCCGGTACCGCGTCCGGTGTGACGGCGTCGGTGATGGCACTGCACCTGATCCACAACGGCAACCTGCTCGGCGGCATGGGCGACACGGTGTTCTACGTGTTCTGCGGCTTGCTGCTGGTCGCGATCGTGCTCGCGGTGCTGATGAGGATCTGGGCCGGAGCGGCGCTGTCGCTGGTCGCGTTCCTGATCGCGGTCGTCGGCATTCCCGCGAACGCCTGGCTGGAGATGCTGCTCGCGGTCTGCGTCGGCGCGGCCATCGGCTGCATCACCGGCTTCCTGGTCGCCAAGGTCGGCATCCCGTCGTTCGTCGTGACGCTGGCGCTGTTCCTGGTCTGGGGCGGTGTCGTGCTGCAGCTCATCGGCCAGGGCGGCACGCTGGGCCTGCGCGACGACACGATCTTCAACGTCGCCAACGGCAACCTGAACTTCTTGGGCTCGTGGGCGTTGTTCGTCATCGCCGTCGGAGGCTACGCGGCGGTCGTGCTCACGCGGCACTTCTCCCGCCTGCGCAAGGGACTCGTGGCCCAGCCGACGGCGCTGGTGCTGGCCAAGATCGGCGCCCTCGCGGTGCTGGCCGCGGTCATCACCTACGCGCTCTCGCTGAACCGCGC
Source organism: Lentzea sp. NPDC004782 (assembly GCF_040609115.1). Classification (NCBI taxonomy): domain Bacteria; kingdom Bacillati; phylum Actinomycetota; class Actinomycetes; order Pseudonocardiales; family Pseudonocardiaceae; genus Lentzea; species Lentzea sp. NPDC004782. The sequence continues at coordinate 29,805 of NZ_JBEXJN010000032.1, read as the reverse complement.
GCCGAGCAACCTCGTGGTGATCGAAGGCGTGCCGTACGTGGTGCCGTTGGTGCTCGTGCTGCTGGTCATCGGCACGTTCGTGCTCGACCGCACCAGCTACGGCCGGCACATCTACGCCGTCGGCGGCAACAAGGAAGCCGCCCGCCGCGCCGGTATCAACGTCGAGCGGATCCGCATGAGCGTCTTCGTGATCGCGTCTTCCGCTGCCGCGGTCGGCGCGATCGTGTACTCGTCCAAGGTGGGCTCGGTCGACCCGAACGCCGGTGCCGGCAACACGCTGCTGCTGTCGGTCGGCGCGGCCGTCATCGGTGGCACGTCGCTGTTCGGTGGCAAGGGCCGGCTGCGCGACGCCGTCATCGGTGGCGCGGTGCTCGCGATCATCCAGAACGGCATGGGCCTGCTCAAGCAGCCCGCCGCGGTCGTGTTCATCGTGACCGGCCTGGTCCTGCTGCTCGCCGCGAGCGTCGACGCGTTGTCCCGCCGCCGGGCGGCCAACGCGGCTCGCTGACGAGGTGACAGGACCTACGTCCGGCACCCGTCCAGACGAGATCCGCAGGCACAACAGGACGGCGCTGTTGCGTCGCCTGCACGTCGACGGCCCGTCCACCAGGGCGTCGCTCGCGGCTGAGCTCGGGCTCAACCGCAGCACGATCAAGGCCCTGGTGGACGGCCTCGCCGAAGCCGGTGTGGTCGCCGAACGCGTGCCCGCCCTGCGCAGCGGTGCGGGCCGCCCCTCGTTGCTCGTCCTGCCCCAGCCGCACGCCGCGGTCGTCATCGCGATCGACGTGCGGGTGGAGCAGGTGGCGATGGGGTTCGTCGGCCTCGGCGGAGAGATCCTCGGGCGGGACAGCTGGAACCTGCATCACCGGACGCGTGATCCGGGAGAGGTCATCACGCACATCGTCGAGTCGGCGCGCCTCATGGCCGACGACCTCGACGTCACCGCGGTCGGGGTCGGCGTGTCGGTACCGGGGGTCGTCCGGCGTTCGGACGGCCAGGTGCACGAGGCGCCGAACCTGCACTGGACGGGTGTCGCGCTCGGCAAACGCCTGGAGGCGGTGCTGAAGCTGCCCGTCCAGGTGGGCAACGACGCGGAGCTCGGCGCGCTCGCCGAACACGTGCGCGGCGCGGCGCGGGCGTCCTCGGACATGGTCTACATCTCCGCGGACGTCGGTGTCGGCGGCGGCGTGATCCTGTCCGGGCAACCGTTGCGCGGCAGCGGCGGCTACGTCGGTGAGCTCGGGCACATGGTGGTGAACCCGCGCGGCCGTCGGTGCTACTGCGGCTGTGACGGCTGCTGGGAGACCGAGGTCGGCGAACCGGCGCTGTGCCGGGCCCTGGGGCTGCCGGAAGACGCGCCTCGCGGCGCCGTCGTGGCGGCGCTGCGGGCGCTGGAGGACCCCTCGCCGCTGGGTGAGTTCGCGGACTGGCTGGCCCTCGGGCTCGCCAACATCGTCAACGTCCTCGGCCCGGAACTGGTGGTCCTGGGCGACCTCTACACCGCGCTGCCGACGTCGCTCGTGGACTCGGTGGGCGCTGTCGTGCAGCGACGCAGCCTCGTGTCGCGTGCGGTCGGCGGAACCCAGGTCGTGACGTCACCGCTGGGCCGCGACGCGAAGCTGATCGGCGCCGCCGAGCTGGCCTTCGAACCCGTCCTGGACGCCCTGTAGAAGCGAAGGGGGCGGAGATCCCGTGAAGGATCTCCGCCCCGAGCGGCTAGGTGGGGTGGATCAGCCCTGCTGAATCTCAGCAGCGAGCTCGCGCAACTTCTCACTGTGCGCACGGGCGTGGTGCCCGCAGAACAGCAGCTCGCCCCCGGACGGGAGAACGGCGCGAACCTGGGCAGCAGCCCCGCAGCGGTCGCAGCGGTCGGCAGCGGTCAACTCGGGGCGGGTGAGTGCTGCAGTCATGATGAATCTCCCTCCGTCCCAGCACCGGAACTGAGTGTTTCGGTGCCCTCTTACCAAGCTGCGACCACGGCGCCCCTGGCTGGTGCGCGGTGCTCGCTGGCTCCACTCTGACAGACGTTCTGGCGATAGTCAGTGTTCCCGTGTGCGTGGCGACTCGCGTCACTCTGCGATTTACCCGTCTGCAGCAGGCTTACACCTGTGTTCGCCACCGGTTCACCGTCTTGACAGGCACTGTGAGCAACCGGAAAGCCGCTGGTGGAGCAGTGGATTCGGGCTGTTCGGTCGGTTGCGTGCGACCGGGAGTGTGATATCGGTTGCCTTTGTCCGCCCGCAGCGAACAGGTCACGAACGTCCCACGATTCGGACGCGGCACCGTGATCGAACTCCCGGTCGTACGGCCGTTCGGCTCAGTCGATCAGCTCGCGAGGGCCGCGCTGATCGCCCGTGCGGCGTGTCCGACCGCCTCCCTCAGCGCGGCGGCGCTGCGGCCGCTGTCGAGCACCGCGGAGACGGTGCCGATGACACTGCTGGACGGCGTGCGCACCGGAGCGCTGACGAACTCCATGCCCGCCGGCACCGTGGCGCCGGGACGCAGCCGCGCCACGTCCTCCGCGCGCACGATGCTCGCCGCGGCCACGAGCACCCGGTCGCGCCGGGGGACCGCGAGAATCGTCGACGTCCTGATCGTCGCGGACAACGCGCGCAGCGGCTGCCGCGCCACCTGCAGGATGCCCGGCGCAGGTTCCCAGGCCTGCCCGAGCCGGAACATCTGCGCGCCGATGCGGTAGCGGCCGCGCACGTTCTCGACCGCGCCGAGCACCTCCATCTGGTCCAGAAGGCGATGCACCGTGGTCTTCGGCATCTCGCAGCGGTCGGCGAGTTGCGTGAGCCCCAGCTCACCGGCGTCCATCAGCTCGTCCAGCAGCGAGAACGCCCCTTCGAGTACAGACCTGCCCATGTTTCTTGCCCCCTCGTTCCGATGTCCGGAACTGTCCCTGTGCACCCCTCCGGCACAGCCACACACTGATGCTGTCGTGAGGTGCATGGGCGGCACATGAGTACATGGGTACTCATCTTTCGCATGCGTTCGATCACGCCTGGTCACGGCGAGAAAAAGAAGATCCCCGCACCGAACCGGTGCGGGGATCTCTGCGTATACCCGAGTGGGAGACCTAGTCGAGGTAGTCGCGCAGCACCTGCGAGCGCGACGGGTGACGCAGCTTCGACATGGTCTTGGACTCGATCTGCCGGATGCGCTCACGCGTCACGCCGTAGACCTGGCCGATCTCGTCCAGCGTGCGCGGCTGGCCGTCGGTGAGGCCGAAGCGCAGCCGGACGACCCCCGCCTCGCGCTCGGACAGCGTCGCGAGCACCGACTGGAGCTGGTCCTGCAGCAACGTGAACGAGACGGCGTCGACCGCCACGACGGCCTCGGAGTCCTCGATGAAGTCACCGAGCTGGCTGTCGCCCTCGTCACCGATCGTCTGGTCCAGTGAGATGGGCTCACGCGCGTACTGCTGGATCTCCAGCACCTTCTCCGGCGTGATGTCCATTTCCTTGGCGAGCTCTTCCGGCGTGGGCTCGCGGCCCAGGTCCTGCAGCAGCTCGCGCTGGATGCGACCCAGCTTGTTGATGACCTCGACCATGTGCACCGGGATGCGGATGGTGCGGGCCTGGTCGGCCATCGCGCGGGTGATCGCCTGCCGGATCCACCAGGTGGCGTACGTGGAGAACTTGTAGCCCTTGGTGTAGTCGAACTTCTCGACGGCGCGGATCAGACCCAGGTTGCCCTCCTGGATCAGGTCCAGGAACGCCATGCCGCGGCCGGTGTAGCGCTTGGCCAGCGACACGACGAGGCGGAGGTTCGCCTCGAGCAGGTGGTTCTTGGCGCGCTCGCCGTCGCGGACGATCCAGCGCAGGTCGCGGCGCAGCTGCGGGGTGAGCTTCTCCGCCTCCTCCTCGGAGCGGCGCACGCGCTCGGCGGCGTAGAGCCCGGCCTCGATGCGCTTGGCGAGCTCGACCTCCTCCTCGGCGTTGAGGAGGGCGACCTTGCCGATCTGCTTGAGGTAGGCGCGAACGGAGTCGGCCGAAGCGGTGAGCTCCGCGTCCTTGCGCGCCTGGCGCAGGGCCTCGGACTCCTCTTCGTCCCAGACGAAGTCGCCCTCGTTCTTGGGGTCCTCCGCCTCCTCCGGCTCGTCCACGACGGGCTCGTCGACCAGTTCGACGTCGTCGACCAGGTCTTCGGCGCCCGGAGCGCCTTCCATGTCCTCCGGCTCTTCGCCGTCGGCCTTCTTGGTGGCACCCTTCGCGGCGGGGTCGGCCTTGCCGGCCGGCTTGCGCGGGGTCTTGGCGCCGGCGGCCTTGGCGGCGGGCTTCTTCGCTGCCGTCGCGGTCGTCTTGCGCTTCGGCTTCTCCTCGGCCTCGCCGGCCGCGGTCGCCTTGGTCGTCTTGGCGGCGCTCGCGGCGGAGCTGGAGCGTCGGGTTGCGGTTTCTGCGGCTGCCACGTACGCCCTTTCGCGACGGTCGTTCAAGGCAAACCAGAGGGCGCGAAACCTCGGTCGCCAGAGTTCAGGGGATCTCCCCGCCGATCTTGCTTGGCGGGTGTGCGTTCCATTGTAACGACGTCGGTGACTCGGTGTTGCGCCCCGAGGTCCATCGAGGCGCTCTCACCTGCGTTCTCGCAGCTAGATCCAGTCGGACACGTTTCGGTGTCGAACGGCCGCTACGGCCTGACGCCGTGCGCGGACGCCCACGCGGCGCCGACGATGCCCGCGTCGTTCTTCAGTGCAGCAGCAACCACTTCGGTGCGCACCTCGAGCAACGGCAACCACTTGTGCGCCTTCTTGCTCACGCCACCGCCGGCGATCACCAGGTCGGGCCAGATGAGGTCTTCCAGCACGTTGATGTACCGGGTGACGCGCGGCGTCCACTCCTCCCAGGACAGGCCCTTCTCCTCCTTCACGGAGGCGGCCGCGCGGGACTCCGCGTCGTGCCCGTCGACCTGCAGGTGCCCGAACTCGGTGTTGGGGACAAGCTTGCCGTCGAGGAACACCGCGCTGCCGATGCCCGTGCCGAACGTCAGCAGCACCACGGTCCCGTCCTTGCCGACGCCCGCGCCGAACGACATCTCCGCGATGCCGGCCGCGTCCGCGTCGTTCATCACGACGACGTCCTCGGGCTTGCGCTTGAGGCGTTCGGCGAAGAGAGCCTGCGCGTCGCAGTTGATCCAACCCTTGTCCACGTTCGCCGCGCTCAGGGCGACACCGTGCTTGACCACGCACGGAAGGGTGATGCCGACCGGTCCGTCCCACTGGAACTTCTCGACGATCTCGGCGACGACCTCGGCCACCGCCTGCGGCGTCGAGGGTTGAGGCGTGGGGATCCGCATGCGCTCGCCGTCCAGTGCTCCTGCTTCGAGATCGACCAGGCCGCCCTTGACGCCGGAGCCGCCGATGTCCACACCGAACCCGCGGGTGATGCCCATGCCCCGTGGTCCTTCCTACTAGATCCTGCTGGCTTCGATTCAGTAACCGTGGTGCGCAGACATTAGCCTGACGTTGTCCGATAGTCCCGTGCTAGTGACGCAGGAGGGAACCGGTCGTGTTCGATCCCCGGCCACTCGTCGACATCGCCACAGCCATCGGACGGGAAGCAGGCGCTCTTGTTCAGCGCATGCGCGCCTCCGCCGTCGTGTCCTTCGACACCAAGAGCACCTCGACAGACGTCGTGACAGAAGCGGACCGCGCCTCAGAACAACTCGTCCGGACGCGTCTGTCCGAGTTGCGCCCTGGTGAGCCGGTGCTCGGTGAGGAGGAGGGCGGCACCGTCGTGGAGGGCCTCACGTGGGTCGTCGACCCGATCGACGGCACCGTCAACTACCTCTACGGAATCCCGTGGTACTCGGTGTCGATCGCGGCGCAGCTCGACGGCGAGTCGGTCGCGGGCGCGGTCGTGGAACCGGCGACGGGTCGCGTGTGGACTGCCGCACGAGGCCACGGCGCCTTTCTCGACGGGGAGCCCCTGCAGGTGTCCGCCACCACGGACCTGCCGCTGTCGCTGCTCGGGTACGGCTTCGCCTACCGGGCGGAACGCCGTCAGCGGCAGGCCGAAGCGTGGGCGGCGATGGCGACGCGTGTGCGTGACATGCGCCGGGCCGGTGCGGCCTCGCTGGACCTCTGCTCGGTCGCCGCGGGACGGCTGGACGCCTACGCCGAGCACGGCCTGGGGCGGTGGGACTGGGCGGCCGGCGCGCTGGTCGCGGCCGAGGCCGGTGCCGTCGTGCGGTTGCCGGGGTCGTCGCCGGAACTGGGGGAGGACGCGACGTTCGCGGCCGCGCCCGGCATCGCCGGCGCGATGCACGACGCGCTCGTCGAGTCCGGTTTCGGCAAGGTCTGAGCCACCGTCAATGTTGACTGGATCAACACCGATGTTGATCCAGTCAACATTGACGGGTGTCCGTGCAGTCAACGTGGACAGGAGATCGAGGTCGACAGCCGGACGCGTTCACCCCGAAGAAGATCAATCCCCATGTGCGCGAGGTAGCGCCATGCCGAGCGGAAGTCAGCCGCAGTTGACGTCGCGCGCGCCGGCCAGGTTGTCCGGGTTCAGCGTGGGCGGGGTGGGCGCCGCGACCTGGCCGCCCTGCTGCTCCGGCTGCTGCTCGGCCCACTCCTTGAGCTGGTCGAGCACCTTGCGGGCGTCGCTGTTCGGCTTGACCTCGTCGAACTTCTTGCCGACCGCGATGTCGACGGTGGCGTCCTGGCGGTCGTCGCGCACGAGCTCCAGGCACGGCTCCAGCAGCGAGACCGTTCTGGCCGCCTGCGCGCCGGGGGCGCCGAAGCGGATCTGACCGCGGCAGTTCATGTCGCCCGCCGGGTAGATCGGGTCGTTGCCGGGGTCGGCCGCCTGCTTCAGGCCGAGTTCGGTGAACTGCGTCGCGACGGTCTTGGCGTGGTTGCGCTGGGTCGAGGCGTTGACGACCTTGAAGTTGACCTCGCCGACCGGCACGGGGTTGGTGCGGTCGAGCGCGTCGTGCTCCAGCACGGTGCCGAGGGCGGGCGCGGGCGCCGTCGTGGTGGCCGCGGGGTCGGCCCCCGGGGTGTTCGAGGTCTGCACGTGGCCGGGCGCGTTGCACTTGATGGCCGCGTCCACGTCGCCTGCGTTGCCCAGCACCTTCACCCACACGAACACGGAACTGACCAACAGCACCGCGAACAGGACGAGCGCGGGTACGGGCCGACGCCGCTTGTAGGGCGTCAAGCTTCCCGATGCGGGTCCCACGTCCGAAGCCCTCCCCGTGTTCCGTCCCCTGTGATCAGCCTAGGCCCTGCCCGGCTGTCGCGCGCCCCGGCGGGCGTGACCCAACGCACCGGCCTGATTGCTCACAGTCAGGACGGTACCGGTCCGGCGCCAGGTTGCACGCCGGGGTTCACGTGCTCCCGCACAGGGTATCGGTCCAGCGTAGAAAGGTTGTGTCACCCGTCCGGTCGGTAAGGGGTAACCCGATGTCGAGTCACTCGGACAATGAGCTACCCTCTGCGCGCTCCGCACACATGTGGATCAAGCCGACGGTCACGTCTAGGGGGTTGGCTTGCCACCGGGTGAGGGAGACCTACGTCACCTTGACGTGGGGCACAAAAGAGGGCGCTGGAGCGTTAACCAGCGACACGAACAGTCTCCGTAGACCGCAGGGGTGAAGAAGATGGCGACCGACTACGACGCGCCGCGTCGCAGCGAGGCGGACGAACTCGCTGAGGACTCCCTCGAGGAGTTGAAGGCCCGGCGGAACGAGACGCAGTCCGGCGTCGTGGACGTCGACGAGGACGCGAGCGCGGAGAACTTCGAGCTGCCCGGCGCCGATCTGTCCGGCGAGGAGCTCACGTTCAAGGTCCTGCCCAAGCAGGCCGACGAGTTCACGTGTTCGAAGTGCTTCCTGGTGCACCACCGCAGCAGGCTCGCCGAGGACAACAACGGCGTGTACATCTGCCGCGACTGTGCTTGAGCGGGAAATCCGCCGAACAAGACTGGGCGCTCACCCGCACGGGTGGCGCCCAGTTGTGTCTTTCAGGACTTGATCGCGGCGACGAGCTCTTCCGGACGCCGCGTGCTGATCATCCAGTACGGCGTCGGGTCGTCCGGGTCGTTCACCCGCACCCGCACGAGCGGCTTCACCCAGCCGCGGTGCACCACGTACGCGGCCGGGTCGAGGTGCGGGCCCATCGCCTTGCGGCGGTCCTCGGGCGCGATGATCTCGGCCTCGCCGAGCAGGTTCAGCGGGATGTGGGCGTCGCCGGCCCTCAGCTCGCCGCCGGACACCTCGACCTTCGCCGACCCCATCTTCACGATCAGCACGACCGTCAGGGGCAGCAGGATCACGTACGGCAGCCAGGACCGGACACCGGGGAAGCCCATGTGCACCTCGGCGGCCAGCAGCCCCGCCGCCAGCAGCGGGAGCGGCCAGATCCACGGCGTCACGTACAGGCGCTCGCGGAAGGTCGTAGTGGCGGTCACGGCAGTCTCACTCACGTCGTCAGGGTAATCTCGGCCGCCGTGTCCAGCGTCGAGGTGTTGCTGACCCGGCTCGATCCGGGGGTTCCCGTGCCCGCCTACGCCCGTCCCGGCGACGCGGGCGCCGATCTGGTCACCACGTCGGACGTGGTCATTCCACCAGGCGAGCGCGCGGTGGTCGGCACCGGTGTCGCGATCGCGCTTCCCGACGGGTACGCGGGGTTCGTGCACCCCCGTTCCGGACTGGCCGCGCGCGCCGGGCTGAGCGTGGTCAACACGCCCGGCACGATCGACTCGGGCTACCGCGGTGAGATCCGCGTTTGCCTCGTGAACCATGATCTCCGTGAGCCGATCGCGCTGTCGCGCGGCGACCGGATCGCCCAGCTCGTCGTGCAACGCGTCGAGCACGCGGTGTTCCGCGAGGTCACCGAGTTGCCGGAGACGGCACGCGGTGCGGGAGGCTATGGCTCGACCGGCGGGCACGCGGTGCTCGCCCGCACGCAGTGCTCACAGTCAGAGGGGTAGTGGAATGTTCGGAAGGCGCCGCAAGCGCGGTCGTCACTCCGCGGGGGCGGTCGACACCGGTCCGGAGCACGACGAGGCGTTCGACGAGGACGTCGAGGGCCCGTGGGACTCGACCGCGGCGCCCCGTGACGATGTGCAGCGGCTCGACCTGGGATCGGTGCAGCTGCCGATGCCGGACGAGGCCCAGCTGCAGGTCGAGATGGACCAGCAGACCGGTGCCGTGCGCGCCGTGCACGTCCTCACGTCCGTTGGCCAGCTGACGGTGAGCGCGTTCGCCGCGCCCAAGTCGGGTGGCCTGTGGAAGGAGGTCGGCGCCGAGCTGATCCAGGGCCTCAAGGAGGACGGCGCCCGCATCAACCGCGAGAACGGCGAGTGGGGCGAGGAGATCACCGCGCGCAACCAGGGCGTGCAGATCCTCTTCATCGGCGTCGACGGGCCGCGCTGGATGCTGCGCGGTGTCGCGGCCGGTCCGGAGGAGCACTTCGCGCAGAACTCCGCGGCGCTGCGGGACATGCTGCGCGGCACGGTGGTCGTGCGCGGAGAACAGCCGATGCCGCCCCGCACTCCGCTGCCGATCGAGCTGCCGGACGCGATCGCCCGGCACATCCAGCAGCAACAGGGCTAACGCGCCTGGTGCCACGCCTGCACCGCACGCCCCAGCGCGTGCGGGTAGGCGTCCAGCGTCGTCGTCGTGAGCACGGCGCGCGGGATGGCGTCCGCCCACTCCCGCGCGATCTCGATCGGGTGCACCGGGTCGTCCTCGCACCCGACGATCCCCGTCGGCACGTCGAGGGTCTTCAGCTCGTCGAGGGTGGGTGCCGCGGACGTGGCGGCTTCTTCGAGGTGCGGCACCAGCTGGTCGCCGTAGCCGCGCCACGCCCTGCTCAGCTCGTCCCGCAGCCAGCCGGTCGTGCCCCGCAGGGCGGCGTCCAGGCCGTGGCGCGTGACGATCTCCGCACTGGCCTTCGCCGCCATGGCCGCGGGCGCGCCGTTCGCGGGCCCGGTCCACGCGGGCAGAGCGAGGATCAGTCCCGCGCACTTCGCCGGGTTCCGCACGGCCCAGGTGGCGGCGACGTGGGCGCCCAGTGAGACGCCACCCACCACGATCGGGTGGCTTGTGAAGGCATTTTCGAGGGCCGTCAACCGTTCACTGAGTGTGCGAACACGTGGAGCGGTGAAAACGGCGCCGACCTGCGACAACGGCTCGGCGAACACGGAACGGACAAACACCTCGTCCGAGGCGGTTCCGGGCAGAAGGACGACGGTCTCGACAGGCACGCCCGAGATTGTCGGCCCTCGTGCGTACCCTCACTCACAGACGGTCCACACCACGGGGCCACTTGAGCAATGCAGGAGTCGGGGATGAGCGGCTATTGGCGCCGCTTGGTGCGTCGCTTGACCAGTGACGTAGCCGAGCTCGACGCGGACGACCTCTCGCGAAAAGCGGAGGCCGTCGGCGCGGTGAAGGCCTGCGACTGCAAGTCCGGTGAGGAGGTCACCGTCCTCGGCAGGCTCCGCAGCGTGGAGCTCTGTCCCCGGGACGCGATCGCCACGCTGGAAGCCGAGCTCTACGACGGCACCGAGGGCGTGACCCTCGTCTGGCTCGGCCGCCGTCGCATCGCCGGAATCGAGCCTGGTCGGACGATCAAGGCCCGAGGCCGCATCGCCGTGCGCGACGGGCGCAAGGTGCTCTACAACCCCTATTACGAGTTGCAGAACGCTTCATGACTTCAGCTGAGACCGAAGAAAAGCAGCCCACCGTCCTCGAGCAGATGGGCGGCGTGAGCGGCATGCTCTACTCGTCGCTGCCCGTCGTCGTCTTCGTGATCGTCAACTTCGCCGCCAAGAACCTCATGGCCGCGATCATCAGCGCTCTCGCCGCCGCGGTCGTGATCGGCGTGATCCTGGCCGTCCGCAAGGGCACGGTCCAGCCGGCGATCTCCGCCGTCCTCGGTGTCGGTGTCGCCGCGTTCATCGCGTACCGCACCGGCGAGGCCAAGGACTTCTTCCTCTTCGGCATCTGGCAGAGCGTCGTGTACGGCAGCGCGTTCCTGCTGTCGATCATCGTGCGCTGGCCCCTCGCGGGCGTGCTCTGGACGTTCCTCAACGGCCGCGACCGCTCGTGGCGCGCCGACAAGGCCACCGTCCGCGACTACGACATCGCCACCTTCGTCTGGGCCTTGGTGTTCTTCGCCCGCTTCGTGGTGCAGCGGTGGCTCTACGAGGGCGACCAGGTCGGCTGGCTGGCCGTCGCCCGCCTCGCCATGGGCTACCCGCTGATGGCGGTCGCCCTGCTCGCGACGGTCTGGGCGGTCCGCAGGGCCGACAAGCGCCTGAAGGAGGCCGAGGAAGCCGCCGCGGCCGAGGCCGAGGCGCAGGAGGTGCTCGCCCGCACCGCCGACGACCTGCTGACGCCGGACATGGACGAGCTGCAGCGCGTCGTCGACGCCGAGTCCCGCGACAAGTCCAGGGACTGAGCGGCGTTCCGTTTCTTCGCGGCCGGCGCCACCCCCAGGGCGTCGGCCGCGTCGTTCAGCCCGGTCCGAGCACTGTGCGGAGCTCGTCGCGGCCGGTCACGCCGAGCACGCTGTAGATCGCGTGCAGGTGGTTGTCGACCGTGCGCTTGGACGTGTGCAGCTTCTCGGCGATCTGCTGGTTGGTCAGCCCGGACGTGGCCAGCCGGGCCACTTCCACCTGGCGGCGCGTCAGGTGGGTGAGGCCGTCCGCGCGCAGGGCCGGGGTGCGGACGCCGTCGAAGTCCCGCATCAGCAACGCCTGCCGGGCCGAGGCCTGCGACGCGGCCCGGACGTTGCCCTGGGCTCGGTGCAGGCGGGCGGCTGAGGCCAGCGCTTCCGCCGCGTACAGAGTGGCGCCCACCCGCAGGAAATCGGTCGCCACGGCCTCCAGGACCGTCGGTGCCGCGTGCGCGAGGGCGGTCGCGTGTGCCGCGTAGGCCAACGGCAGCGGCCCGTCCATCGTGGACGTGAGGGCCGCCAGGCGCAGGGACGTGTCGACGCCGAAGCGGGCGGCGTCGTGCAGGGCGACGGCCTCGCTGCCGTGCACGCCCAGTTCGGCGCACTCGTCGGCGGCCGACATCGCCGCGTCGGCGGCGCCGCGGACGTCGCCCGCGCCGGCGAGCACCCAGGGGCGCGCCAGCGGCACCGCGAGCCCGGTCAGCCGCCAGACCGGGCGGCGTGCGTTCTCGGCGCGGGCCAGTGCCCGCCGGGCGAGCTCGGTGTCACCGGAGATCGCCGCAGCCGAGGCGAGACTCGCGAGCGCGACCGTGTCGAAGGTGAGTGGTTTCTTCTCCGTCTTCGCACTGGCTTCACGGGCCATGCGCAGGGCTTGGGCGCCGTGGCCACGCACGCGCGCACAGAACGACAGCACGCTGTAGAGCGTTGTCGGGCCGATGAAGGCCAACTCGTCGAACGACAGGTCGAGCGTCGCCAGCGAAAGACTCTCCGCTTCGGCGAGGTGGCCGCCGTAGGCCAGCGCGAAGCAGCGCAGCTGCAGCGCACCCCGATCCGGCGGTGCCGGCTCGCCGGTCAGTGCCACGATCTCGGCCTCGTAGCGGTCGACCTCCTCGCCGGCCTCGCGGTACCGGCCGGAGTGGACGAGGCACAGCGCCCTGACCAGTCGCATGTGGACGGACATGGGCGGTGGGAGGGGCTCGTAGGTGCTCTGCAGAACCGCGGCCACGTTACCGCGGTAGGCCTCCTGCAAGGTGCGGCTGACCTTCAGCAGGCCGCGCAGCTCGTCCGGGAGGCCCGGCACGTCGACGCGGTCGAGCACGGCGGTCGCCGCATCCGCGTCGCCCAGCGCGAAGTAGAGGTTCAGGGACCTGGTGGCACCGAGGCGGCTCAGGTCCGCGGCCGACAACGGGCCGGCCATGACGTCGGCCAGCGTGGCCTCCGCCTGGTCCGGCGCGCGGCCGTGCATCAGCACCTGGCCGAACACGTGCCCGACCCGGCTCAGCCCGCCCGCGTCGACCGCGGCCCGGCACAGCCGTTCGGCGAGAGCGACGTCCCGGGCGGCCCACGCCTGCTCGGCGGCCGCGGCCAGCAGGTCGAGCGAGATCGGCGAACCGCCGTCGAGCCGCCAGGTCGCGATGCGCATGAGGTCTTCGCGGCGACGGGCTCCCGTTGCCTCCAGACAGGCGGCCAACGCGCGTTGGTGCGACTGCGCGCGCATGGGAGGACACGTCGCCCGCAGCAGACTGCCGTACAGGGGATGCCCGAGCCGCACCACGGACCGCCGCCCCGACGACTCGACCCGGATCAGCGCGCGGGTCTCCAGGTCGTCGAGCGCCTCCTCCTGCACCAGCGACGCCAGCAGGTCCAGCTCCACCGGTTCGGAGTACGCGAGCAGCTCCAGCGCCAGCCGGTGCGACGGCTCCAACCGGCCGAGGTTCTCCCGCACGAGCTCGCCGAGCCGTCCGCTCAGCTGGATCGCGCCGTGCCACGACCAGATGCCCTCAGTCGCGCGCAACGACCCGGCCGCGCGCCCGAACGCCACGAGTTCCCTGAGGTACAACGGGTTTCCCGTGCTGCCCGACCACAGCAGCGCCGACGACCGCGTCTCCACGGGGCCTTCCAGCGCGCGTTCCAGCACTTCGTCGGACTCGGCACGGGACAGGTCCCCGATCGGGTACCGCTGCAGCAGCCCTTCCTGCCACAACTCGGCGCGTTCACCGGGCCGTGACGTCACCAGAACCCGTGCGTGTCCGTGCCGGATCAGGTGGTGCAACATGCCGATGGACGCGTCATCGAGCAGATGCGCGTCATCCACGACGATTGCCAACGGCTGCGGTTCAGCCAGAAGGTGCTCAACGGCACGACCGAGCGGGTTCGCCGTGCGCATGTCGGCAGGCAGCATCGCGGCCAACGCCCCGAACGGGATCGTCGACGTCGCCACGGTCGCGTAGCAACGTCGCACGGTGACACCGGCGCTCTCCAGCCGCGCCACGATCTCGTCCGCGAGCCTGGTCTTGCCCACTCCGGCGGGACCGACGAGCGCGGCGCCCCTGCCGTTCGGTTCGGTGAGCGCGGACATCACGTCCTGAAGCTCCCGCGCCCTGCCCACGAACGGCCACACAACTCGCAGTGTGCCGAAGGTTCGTCCATGCGCGCACATCGTTTCGGGCGTGTTGACGTCAGCCTTGCCCGAAGAGCGCGCGCAGCCCACTCCGTCCGGTGACACCCACCGCCGCATAGGTCGTGTGCAGATGGTTGTCCACGGTGCGTTTGGCGATGGCCAGCCGTTCGGCGATCTCCACGTTGGTCAACCCGGCCACGGCCAGCCGCGCGATCTCCAGCTGACGCGGCGTCAACGCGGCGAGCGTGCTCGTCACGACCAGGCCGGGTGTGGTGGCGCCGTCGAACGACTCCGCGAGCGCCGAAGCCTGCCGTTCCAGCCGTTCGGCCTCGCGCGGCCGGTCGTGCAACCGGGACAGCCGGCTGGCCTCCGCTAGCGCCTCGGCCGCGTACAAAGTGGCACCGCACGCCGTGAACGCCGCCGCCACCTCCTCCAACCCCGCCGGGTCACGCAACGCGCGTGCCTGCGCGTGCGAGGCGTACGCGGTCGTCAGCGGATCTTTGCGCGACTTCGCCAGCTCCAGCAGCCGTGGCGAGGTGTCCGCACCGAACCGTGCCGCGTCGTGCAGCGACCCGATCTCCTCGGAGTGCGCGCCGTGTGCCCGTGCGTCGGCAGCGTTGTCCAACGCGGCCTGCATCGCCTCGTTGACGCGTCCCGCGCCCGCGAGCACCCACGAGCGTGCGGCGCCCACCGCGAACCCCGCGATCCGCCACGCCGGACGCAGCCCTTCCTCGGCCCGCGCCAACGCCCGTTCCGCGCGGTCGGACTGGCCCAGCAGCGCCGCGCCGGCCGCGAACTCGGCGAGCAGCAACACGTCCCACATCATCGGCAGGGCACCGGAGTCCGGAATGCCCTCGGCCGTGATCCGCACCGCCGACGCCGCCTGCCCGCGCAACCGCGCGCTCTGGCTCAGCAGCACCCGCGGCGGCACCTGGGTGACCGACCAGCGGTCCTCCTCGATCACCTCGGCCAGCGCCCGCACGGCCCGCAGCTCGGCCCCGGCGAGGTCACCGCAGCGCAGGATGCACTCGTTGTGCACCCCTTTCGCCGCGTTCACCAGCGACGGGAACCGCCCCGCCGCCGCCACGACCGCCTCGTCGTTGTCCTCGATCCGGGCGATGGCCTCGGAGTAGCGGCCGGCGAACTGGTCCGCGAACGCCAGCACCTGCCGTCCCGCCGTCGCCGCCCAGCCGCCCTCGGCGATGAGCAGCTCGCCACCCAGCCGCGCGATCGGCAGCGGCGCCGACTCCAGCGCGAACGTGAGCGCGAAGAACAGCACCGCGTGCTCCAGCTCGGCCGGCAGCTCCCGTGCGGTGACCTCGTCCAGCACCGCGATGGCCGCGGCCTCGTCGCCGAGGCCGAAGAACAGGTTGAACGCGCGCGTACAGCCCACCTGGAGCAACGCGACCATGTTGCCGCCTGCCGCCATCGTCTCGGCGAGCACTTCCTCGGCCTGTGCGCACTGCCGCTGATACATCAGCACCAGTCCGAGCACGAGCCCCACGCGCGAGGTCGCCCCACGCGCCACGGCCGCGCGGGACAGCCGTTCGGCGAGCTCCCAGTCCTGCGCGGCCAACGCCTGCTCGGCGGCGCGTGCGAGCACGTCCGGTGACTCGGCCGTGCCGCTGTCCAGCCGCCACGTCGCGACCCGCACCGCGTCGCCGGGCCGGTCCGCGCCTTCCGCTTCCAGCCGGTCGGCCAGTGCTCTTCGATGCGCTCTGGCTCTCAACGTCGGGCACGTTGCCCTCAGACGCGCGCTGTAGAGCGGGTGTGCGACCCGCGCGCGTCCGTCGTCACCGATGCGCACGAAACCCATGTCCACGAGGTCCTGCGGGACGGGCATCAGCTCCGGTTCCAGCGGTTCGCCGTACGCGAGCAGCTCCAACGCCCGCCGTTGCGGCTCGGCGAGGCGCCCGAGCGTCAGGTCGACGAGCTCGGCGAGCCGCCCGCCCAGCTCCAGCGGCCCGCGCCAGCTCCAGCCGCCCTGGGTCTCGGTGAGCACGCCCGAGTGCCGCCCGGCCGCGACGAGCTCCTTGAGGTACAACGGGTTGCCCTGGCTGTTCGTCCACACCAGGTGCCGCGTGGAGGCGTCCGCGGGCCCGCCCAGCGCCGAGATGAGCAACGCGTCCGCGCGGTCCTGGTCGAGCGCGTCGACGTGGACGACCGTCATCCCCTCGATGCCCCACCCTTGACGCGCCGTGCAGATGACCCGCGTCAACCTGTGACGCACAACGTGCTGAAGCACCAACAACGACGCGTCATCAAGCAGATGAGCGTCATCGACGGACAACACCCGCCGCCCGCCGCGTGCGAGGTGTTCGGCGGCGGCGCGCACCGACGACGCGGGCAGGATCGACGGCCCGTGCGGGCCGGCGGGCAGATCCGTGGGGACGAGCGACGCGAACGCGCCGAGCGGAATCCGAGACGTGGCGACCGTGGCGTAGCACCGCACGACGGGATGCGGCACCGCGGCGAGCACCTCCGCGGCGAGGCGCGTCTTGCCGACCCCTGGAGGACCGGACAGCAGCACCGCGCCGTCCGCGCCCAGCGCCCGCAGCGCGGCCCGCAGCTCACCCTCGCGCCCGACCAGGGGCAGCTGATCGCTCACAGCTGGTAAGTGCTCGCTTCCGTTGCGCAGATACCCGTCAAGTGCACGTCCACGCTCATGACCACGGCTCGTGGCCCTCCGAGGATGCCTTGACGGCGAAATCCGGCACGGCGGGATACCGGACGCCACCGCGCTGATATATCGGATATCGGATACTGGATATCGCGACCGATATCCAGTATCCGATATATCGCACCGTCACACATGGGGCTGTCGGATGCGCTGACCTGCAAGTATCCGATATCCAACATGCGATATATCAACGCTCGCCGAGCGCCGGCGCCCCTACAACGTGAGCTTCGTCGGGACACCGTTGCCGAGGTTGGCCTTGTCACCGATGCCCGAGGCGCTGCCGTCGGAGCGCATCGCGTCCATCAGCTGCCGGGCCAGGCCGAGCCCCGTTCCACCCATCGACAACGCCTTGGTCAACAGGTCGGACACGCCGTCGGCACCGTTGAACACGACCATGTGGTCGACGTTCCCGAACGCCTTCGACGCCGCCTCGACGATCTCCGGCCACTTCTCGGCGAGCTGCTGGGCGACGACCGCGTCGGGGTTCTCGGCCAGTGCCGACGACCGCGCGCTGATCGCCTCCGCCTCGGCGAGGCCCTGGGCCTTGAGCGCCTCGGCCTCGGCGAGACCCTGCGCCCTGGTCGCCTCCGCGACCGCGAGACCGCGGGCCTTGGCCGCGACGGCCTCTGCCTCACCGGTGGCGCGCGTCGCTTCGGCTTCCGCGACGGCGGCGGCCTTCACCCGAGTCGCGTCGGCGGCCGCCCGCAGCTCGATCTCCCGTGCCTGTGCCTCGGCGCGGGCGATCTGCGCGTCGCGTTCGGCGTCGGCCAGGGTCCGGGTCTCGTAGGCCTTGGCGTCCGCGGGCTTGCGGACCTGGGCCTGCAGCTTCTGCTCGGCCAGGTCGGCTTCGAGCTCGACGGCACGCGTCTCCTGCACGACGACCTGCTGCCGTGCGGTCGCCATGGCCAGCGGGCCCGCCTGCTGGGACTCGGCCTTCACCCGGTCGATCTCCGCCTGGTAGGCCGCCGTCTTGATCTGCGAGTCGCGCCACGCGGCGGCCTTCTTGGCGTTGGCGACCTGCTCGGCCTCGGTGGCCTCCTGGTCGCGCTGCGCCTCGGCGATGCGCGCGGACGCCGCGATGGCCGCGGCGTGCGGCTTGCCGAGGTTCGTGATGTACCCGGTCGTGTCCTCGATCTCCTGGATCTGCAGGGAGTCGACGATCAGGCCGAGCTTGCTCATCTCGTCCGCGGACGACTGCCGCACCTGGGCCGTGAGCGCCTCGCGGTTGTGCAGCATGTCCTCGATCGTCAGGCTGCCCACGATCGACCGCAGGTGGCCCGCGAACAGCGAGTGCGTCTTGTCGTCCATGCGGTCCTGCTGGTCGAGGAACCGCCGCGCGGAGTTCGCGATGGAGGCGTAGTCGTCGCCGACCTTGTAGATCACCACGCCGCGCACGTGCACCGGGATGCCCTGGCTCGTGACGCAGGAGACCTGCAGGTCCGCGACCCGCGTGTCGAGCGAGAGCCGCCGCGCGGTCTGGAAACCGGGCAGCACCAGCACGCCCTTACCGGTGATGATCTTGAACGTCATGCTGTCCGCGGTCTCGCGCTGTCCCCGTGCGCCGAGACCGGAGATGATCAACGCCTCGTTCGGCTCAGCCACCCGCCACAGAGCGCGCAGGAGCAAAAAGAGCACCAGTACCGCGACAACGCCGCCACCGATGCCGAATAAGAGAGTTTCGTCCATTTCCGCCGTCCCCCTATCAGTCCGGGGAGACCTCGCCCGGAAGCCTCCCACGACAACAAAGTCGCCGACCAGGCTTCCCGGCACACCAGGGAGAACTCTACAGCGGACGCCACCTCTCGACGTAGACCGTTCGGGGTTCTTCGAAGTCCACGACGAGGATTTGCTGACCGATTTCAATCACACTTGATTCGTCGGCGGGGTAGGCGTAAAAGGCCTCCGCGCCGCCCCGCACCGAAATCATCACCTCGCCCACGAGGCCAGGCCCGACCCTGCCGGTCACCCGGCCCCGTTTGCCGATCATCAGTACCCGAGAGCCTTCTTGACGTCCTGCTCGACCGCGGCCGTGGTGACGAACAGCAGCTCGTCGCCGCCTTCGAGGGTGTCGTCGGGCTGCGGCACGATGACCCGCCCGCCGCGCAGGATCGTCACCAGCGCGGCGTCGCGGGGCAGCGTCAGCTCCGAGACCGCCCGTCCGGCGAACGGCGTCGACTCGTCGAGCGTGATCTCGACGAGGTTCGCCTGCCCCTGCCGCAACGTCAGCAGCCGCACGACGTCGCCGATCGTCACGGACTCCTCGACCATCGCGGCCAGCAGCCGCGGCGTGGACACGGCGACGTCGACACCCCACGACTCGGTGAAGAGCCACTCGTTCGTCGGGTCGTTCACGCGCGCGACGACGCGACGGACCGCGAACTCGGTCTTCGCCAGCAGCGACACCACGAGGTTGACCTTGTCGTCACCGGTCGCGGCGATCACCACGTCGCACAGCTGCATGCCCGCGTCCTCCAAAGAGGACAACTCGCACGCGTCGGCCTGCACCCACTCGGCCTGCTCGACGGAGTTGGGGTCGAAGTGCGTCCGGTCCCGCTCGATCAGCATGACCTGGTGGCCGTCCTGCACGAGCTCCTGCGCGATGGACCGCCCCACCGCGCCCGCACCAGCGATCGCGATCCGCATCAGCTCTCCTCCGGTGCCTGCTGCGCCGCCGCGGCGACGTCGGTGACCGTGCCGGACAGCGCCGCCACGTAGATGGTGTCGTCCGCCTGCACGACGGTCTTGGCGTCCGGCAGCACACCCGTGCCGAACCGCATCATGAACGCCACACGGGCGCCGATGGCCGCTTCCAGCTCGAACACCGGGCGGCCGACCCAGTCCTCGTTGAACTCGACCGGCAGCACCGCCACGGTGCCGGACGGGTCGCGCCACGCGGTGGCCGTGCCCTCGGGCAGCAACATCCGCAGGAACCGGTCCGTCGTCCACGGCACGGTCGCCACGGTCGGGATGCCCAGCCGCTCGTACACGGCCGCGCGCTTGTGGTCGTAGATCCGCGCGACGACGTGTTCGACACCGAACGTCTCGCGCGCGACCCGCGCCGAGATGATGTTCGAGTTGTCGCCGCTGGAGACCGCCGCGAACGCTCCCGCGCGCTCCACCCCGGCCTCGATCAGGACATTGCGGTCGAAACCGTTGCCGACGACCTGCTGGCCGTGGAAGTCGCTGCCCAGCCTGCGGAACGACTGCCCGTCCTTGTCGATCACGGCGACCTGGTGGTCGAGCCGCTCGAGGGCCCTGGCCAGGGAGGCTCCCACCCGGCCACACCCCATGATCACCACGTGCACGACATGCCTCCTCAAGCGAACTCTGCGCAGAACCTACCGAGCATTAGCCCGTCCCGGTGAGCGGACCCCTTACGCTCTGGCCGTGTCCAAGCTCGCCACCGCTGCCAAACGCCTCCTGGTCGGACGGCCGTTCCGCAGTGATCGCCTCGCGCACACCCTCCTGCCCAAACGCATCGCTTTGCCGGTGTTCGCCTCCGACGCCATGTCGTCGGTCGCCTACGCGCCGGAGGAGATCTTCCTGATGTTGTCGGTGGCGGGGCTGAGCGCCTACGCCATCGCACCCTGGGTGGGCGTGGCGGTGGTCGTGGTCATGCTCACCGTCGTCGCCAGCTACCGGCAGAACGTGCACGCCTACCCGTCGGGCGGCGGTGACTACGAGGTCGCGACGGTCAACCTGGGCCGCCAGGCGGGACTGACCGTGGCGAGCGCCCTGCTCGTCGACTACATCCTCACGGTCGCGGTGTCGATCTCGGCGGCGATGGCGAACATCGGCTCGGCCATCCCGTTCGTCGCGACGCACAAGGCCCTGTTCGCGGTGTCGGCGATCGTCATCCTCACGGCGATCAACCTGCGCGGCATCCGCGAGTCCGGCAGCGCGTTCGCGATCCCGACCTACGCGTTCATGGTCGGCATCATGGCGCTGATCGCGTGGGGGCTGTTCCGCGCCTTCGTGCTCGGTGACCAGATGCGCGCGGAGAGTGCCGGCTTCGAGATCCACGCCGAGCAGGACCACCTGATGGGCCTCGCCTTCGTGTTCCTGGTGCTGCGGGCGTTCTCGTCCGGCTGTGCCGCGCTGACGGGTGTCGAGGCGATCAGCAACGGCGTGCCGGCGTTCCGCAAGCCCAAGTCCCGCAACGCCGCCACGACGCTGTTGCTGATGGGCCTGATCGCGGTCACGATGCTGATGGGCCTGATCGTGCTCGCCCAGCTGACCGGCGTGAAGATGGCCGAGTTCCCGGACGAGCAGCTCGCGGGCGCCCCCGCCGGCTATGAGCAGAAGACGATGGTGGCGCAGGTCGCGCACGCGGTCTTCGACAACTTCCCGCCCGGGTTCTTCTTCATCGCGGGTGTCACCGCGCTGATCCTCGTGCTGGCGGCGAACACCGCGTTCAACGGCTTCCCGGTGCTCGGCTCGATCCTCGCCCAGGACCGCTACCTGCCGCGCCAGCTGCACACCCGCGGCGACCGGCTGGCGTTCTCCAACGGCATCCTGTTCCTGGCCGGGTTCGCGGTCGTCCTGGTGATCGCGTTCGACGCCGAGGTCACCCGCCTGATCCAGCTCTACATCGTGGGCGTGTTCGTGTCGTTCACGCTGAGCCAGCTCGGCATGATCAAGCACTGGCAGCGGCTGCTGAAGACCGAGACCGACGCCCAGACGCGCAGCCGGATGCGCCGCTCGCAGGCGATCAACACGTTCGGTCTCGTGATGACCGCGACCGTGCTGATCATCGTGCTGATCACGAAGTTCACCAAAGGCGCGTGGATCGCCATCGCGGCGATGGCCGCCATCTACGCGTTGATGACGGCGATCCGCAAGCACTACGACACCGTCGCCGAGGAACTGCGCCAGCAGGAGCGGATGCGCACGATGCCCGCGCGCAACCACGCGATGGTGCTGGTGTCCAAACTGCACATGCCGACGCTGCGGGCGTTGTCCTACGCCAAGGCCACCCGGCCGGACGTGCTGGAGGCCGTCACCGTCAACGTCGACGACGGCGACACCCGCCAGCTGGTCAAGGACTGGGAGAAGGAGAACTTCAAGATCCCGCTGAAGGTGATCGAGTCCCCGTACCGCGAGATCACCAAACCCGTCCTCGACTACGTGCGGCGCGTCAAGTCCGACAACCCGCGCGACGTCGTCACCGTGTTCATCCCCGAGTACGTCGTCGGCCACTGGTGGGAGCAGCTGCTGCACAACCAGAGCGCGTTGCGGCTCAAGGGAAGGCTGCTGTTCCAGCCGGGTGTGATGGTCACCAGCGTGCCGTGGCAGCTGGCGTCGTCGACGAAGGTCCGCGACAAGGACGTCATCGCGCCGGGCGCCGTCCGAAGGGGACTCGACGACCGATGAGCTGGGTTGGGGAGAAGTTCGAGGTCGAGGTCGGGCCTGTCGCACACGGCGGGCACTTCGTTGCACGGCACGAGGGACGCGTCCTGTTCGTGCGGCACGCACTGCCCGGTGAACGTGTCATCGCCTCGGTCTACGAGGACAACGGCGGATCGTTCTGCCGTGCGGACGCCGTCGAGATCCTGGTGCCCTCGCCGGACCGCGTCGAGCCGCCGTGCCCGTTCAGCGGGCCGGGGATGTGCGGTGGCTGCGACTTCCAGCACGTCTCGTGGGACGCGCAACGGCAGCTGAAGGCCCAGGTCGTCCGCGAGCAGCTGAGCCGCCTGGCGAAGATCGAGCGGGACGCGGTCGTGGAGGCGCTGCCGGGCGGTCCGCTGGAGTGGCGGACCCGGATCCGGATGGCCGTCGACGCCGACGGACGGCCGGGGTTCCGCGGCACCCGTTCCCATGATGTGATCCCGGTCGACCACTGTGTGATCTCCCGGCCGGGCATGGTCGAGGCGGTGGCAGACCGGCGGTGGCGCGCCCAGGAGCTGACGATCACCCAGGACGGTGACGGAAACCGGCATGTGGGTGAGGTGCGCGGCCGACACACCGTGCGACGCGCCGGAACGGGTACCGCCGTCGAGACCGCCGCCCAACGAAAGTGGAGAATTTCCGCCGACGGCTTCTGGCAGGTCCACCCCGCCGCCGCGGACACGTTCGCGTCCGTCGTGGGGGAGTGGGCCGCGGCCGGACCGGGACAGCGCGCGTGGGACCTCTACGGTGGCGCCGGCCTGTTCGCGTCGGTGCTCGCCCGCCAGGTCGGCGACACCGGGTCCGTGCTGGTCGTGGAGTCTTTCGCGGGCGCCGTCGAGGACGGTCGCCGCAACCTCCGCCGTCTGTCCCAGATCGACTGGGTGGTGGGCAAGGTCGAGCGTCTCGTCACGCGCCCTCTGCCCGTTGAGGACCC
Organism: Lentzea sp. NPDC004782; assembly: GCF_040609115.1. Lineage (NCBI taxonomy): Bacteria > Bacillati > Actinomycetota > Actinomycetes > Pseudonocardiales > Pseudonocardiaceae > Lentzea > Lentzea sp. NPDC004782. Next base: position 6,767 of record NZ_JBEXJN010000032.1, on the reverse strand, counting down.
TCACGTCGTGGTGCTCGACCCGCCTCGGAAAGGGGCCGGGAAGGTCGTTGTGGCTGAAGTCGCACGACGGCGGCCGCAGCGGGTCGTCTACGTCGCCTGCGACCCCGCGGCACTGGCCCGCGACCTGGCCGAATTCACAGTTCAGGGGTATCGCCTCGCGGAGCTGCGGGCGTTCGACGCGTTCCCGATGACACATCACATGGAGTGCATCGCGCTGCTCGTTCCTGGCACTGGCTGAGGAGTCGTCTCAGGTGCGCCTCCGTAGACTGGGCCGAAGTCTTGAGGAGTGAGGTGGGCGTGGTGACCCTGCTGGAGTCCGTGCACGGACCGGCTGATCTGAAACGGATGACGGAGGCGGAGCTGCGGCAGCTCTGCGACGAGATCCGGCGTTTTCTGGTCGACAAGGTCTCCAAGACCGGCGGGCACCTGGGCCCGAACCTCGGCGTCGTCGAGCTGACCGTGGCCCTGCACCGGGTGTTCGACTCGCCGCAGGACCCGATCGTGTTCGACACCGGGCACCAGTCGTACGTGCACAAGATCGTCACGGGCCGCCGCGACGGCTTCGACCGGCTGCGCCAGCAGGGCGGCCTGTCCGGCTACCCGTCGCGGTCGGAGTCCGAGCACGACGTGCAGGAGAGCTCGCACGCCTCGACGGCACTGTCCTACGCGGACGGTCTGGCGAAGGCGAAGCAGATCACCGGCGCGCCCGGCCACGTGGTCGCGGTCGTCGGTGACGGCGCGTTGACCGGCGGCATGTGCTGGGAGGCGTTGAACAACATCGCGGCCGACAAGACGCGTCCGGTCGTGATCGTGGTCAACGACAACGGCCGCTCGTACTCGCCGACGATCGGTGGTCTCGCGGACCACCTGTCCTCGCTGCGGTTGCGTCCCGGCTACGAGCGCGTGCTGGAGAAGGGCAAGAGCGCGCTGCAGCAGACGCCGTTCTTCGGCAAACCGCTCTACGCCGCCCTGCACGCCGCCAAGCGCGGCATCAAGGACGCGCTGGCTCCGCAGGCGATGTTCGAGGACCTCGGCCTCAAGTACATCGGCCCGGTCGACGGTCACGACCTGACGACGCTGGAGTCCGCGCTGCAGCGCGCGAAGTCGTTCGGCGGCCCGGTGATCGTGCACGCGGTCACCCGCAAGGGCATGGGGTTCGCGCCGGCCGAGAACCACCAGGCGGACCAGATGCACGCCACGGGCGTCATCGACCCGATCACCGGCGAGGACGTCAAGCCGGCCGGCCGGACCTGGACGCACGTGTTCTCCGACTCCCTGGTGGAGATCGGCCGCGAGCGCTCCGACGTCGTGGCGATCACCGCCGCGATGCAGGGACCGACCGGCCTGGACGCGTTCGCCAAGGCGTTCCCCGGGCGCTTCTACGACGTCGGCATCGCCGAGCAGCACGCGCTGACCTCCGCCGCCGGTCTCGCCATCGGTGGCCTGCACCCGGTCGTCGCCATCTACGCGACATTCTTGAACCGTGCGTTCGACCAGCTGCTGATGGACGTCGCACTGCACAAGCAGGGCGTCACGGTCGTGCTGGACCGCTCGGGCGTCACCGGCCCGGACGGCGCGTCGCACCACGGCATGTGGGACATGTCCATCTGCGGCGTGGTCCCCGGCATCCACGTCGCCGCACCGCGCGATGCCTCCACTCTGGCCGAGGAGCTGCGCGAGGCCGTGGCCATCTCGGACGCGCCTTCCGTGATCCGCTACCCGAAGGCCTCCGTCGGTCCGGACCTGCCGGCGTTGGAGCGCGTGGGTTCCGTTGACGTGCTTCGGCGGTCCGGTTCCGATGTGCTGTTGGTGACGGTCGGTGCGTTGGGCGAGCTTGGTCTTGAGGCCGCGCAACGGCTGGAGGACCAGGGCATCGGCGTGACGGTCGTCGACCCGCGGTGGATCTACCCGATGTCGGTCGACCTCGTGGAGATGGCCGCGTCGTACAAGCTCGTGGTGACCGTCGAGGACGGTGGCCGGCACGGTGGCTTCGGTTCGTCCTTCGCGGCCGCGCTGCGTGACGCCGACGTCGACGTGCCGTTGCGCGACATCGCTCTGCCGCAACAGTTCCACGACCACGGGTCGCGTGGCGAGGTGCTCGCGGTGTGCGGCATCACCGCGCAGGACGTCGCGCGTCGCGTCACCGAGTGGGCTTCCCGCCTGGAGTGCCTGCCCGTGGAAATCGACGCGCCCGCGGACAAGTAGGTCGGCTAGTCTCCACCTCACGCCCGCTTTTTTGCGGCCCGGCAGGTCTCCCTGGTCAGGGTCCCGCGATCGAGGCGGGCGGTGGGTGCCTTATGAAGCATCAGGTTCGATCCCTGAAAGCCACGACCCCGGTCGCACACGGGGGTGACGAGCTTTGCGAGTCCCTTGTGGACTCCCGTTCGCCGCCTCGCCGGCCGGGGTCGTGGTCTGTCCGGACGGAGGTGGAGACGATGAAGCACACGTTGTACCCGTGGGAGCGGGCGGTCAGGTTCGATCGTGGGGTGCTGGTGGGTGAAGTGGAGCCCGGACAGCACAAGCTGCCGCGGTACGCCGTGCTGCACCGCGTCGACGTCCGTCCGCGCACGATGACCCCTGCCGCGCAGGACGTGCCGACGTCGGACGGCGTGCTGGTCCGCGTGACGGTCGTCGTCCGGTGGGCGGTGACGTCGCCGACGAGGTTCGTCGTCGAGGCGTCTGGTCCCGAAGCCGAGCTTTACACGGCCGTGCAGCTGGCACTGCGCGGTGCGGTGCTCACGCGCGCACACTCCGCCATTGACCCTGAGCGCGACGCCATCGCTGCCGAGGTCCTGACCGGTGTGGCTGCGCGGGCCGAGGAGCTGGGTGTTTCGGTCGCTGACGTGGCCGTGCGCGATGTCGTGATGCCCGGTGAGCTGCGCCGGGCGGCGCTCGCCGAGCTGGTGGCGGCGTCCGAGGGACGTGCGGCTTTGGAGCGGGCGCGCGGCGAGACCGCGGCGCTGCGGTCGTTGCTCAACGCGGCCCGGCTGGCGGAGGAGCACCCGGCGTTGCTGGAGCTGCGTGCGCTGCAGACGGCCTCGACGGTCGTGGTGGACCGCCCGGCCCGCAAGTCCTGATCACCGCATCCAGCGGAGCGTGGTGCGCGACTCGCGCAGCCGCCAGCCCTGCGCGGTCCTGACCGCGGCACAGGCGAGCCGCAGTCCGCTGGTCCGGTGCGGGGCCTGGCCGTCGCGGAAGAAGTACACGATCGAGTTCGCCGAGGCAGCAGCCTGGTCACCATCTACGTCGACCACCACGTCGGTGGTCACGTGCTGGGTCTGCTCCTCGGCGACCTCGGCCTGGCGCATGAACGCGACGAGCTCGTCGAGGCCGTGCAGCTCGCCGTTGCGGGGCGAGTACACCGAGACGTCGTGGGTGAAGACGGTGTGCGCGTCCTCCCACCGCTTGTCGTCGAGCAGGTGCGAGAGGCGGCTGAACAGGTCGGTGATCTCGTTGCGGTCGTCCACGTTTCTCCCCCATATGATTGGTGACGCCAACGTTGGCGTCACCAACTGTACCGAGGACGAGGTCATGGTGGAGATCCCCGCGCGGCTGGCCGGGAAACCGAGCTGGCTGCTCACCCAGCTGGCCGTGCACGCGCACCGGCTGGCCTCCGAGTGCTTCGCCGAGGTGGGTGCGCGCGGCCACCACTTCCGCGTCATGGCCGTGCTGGAGGAGTTCGGGGCGGTCAGCCAGGCCGAGCTCGGCCGCCGGTCCAACATGGACCGCAGCGACGTGGTGGCGGCGGTCAACGAGCTGGCCGAGCAGGGCTTCGTCGAGCGCGAGCAGGACCCGCGGGACCGGCGGCGCAACCTGGTCACGCTCACCGGGGCCGGCTCGCGGCACCTGCGCCGCGTGGACCGGGCGCTCGGCGAGGTCCAGGACGACCTGCTCGCACCGTTGCCGGACGAGGACCGGCAGACCCTGACGCGGTTGCTCACCCAGTTGCTCACCCACCACCAGCGAGCGTGAAGGTGTCGTTAAGCGCCTTCTCAGGCTGATGTGGCACCTTTGTGGCGTGCGGATTCTGGTAGTCGAGGACGAGGCTCCTCTGGCCGACGCGATCGCTCGCGGCCTGAGGCGCGAAGGCATGGCCGTGGACGTCGCCTACGACGGCGAGAGCGGGCACGAGAAGTCGACCGTCACGCGGTACGACGTCGTCGTGCTCGACCGGGACCTGCCCGGGATGTCCGGTGACGAGCTGTGCAAGGAGATCCTCAGCTCCGGCGCGCTGACCAGGGTCATGATGCTGACGGCCAGCGGCACCATCGAGGACCGCGTGGCCGGGCTGTCGCTGGGGGCGGACGACTACCTCGCGAAGCCGTTCGCGTTCCCCGAGCTCGTAGCGCGCGTACGGGCGTTGGCGCGGCGTGCGACGCCGGCGACGCCTCCCGTGCTGTCCGCGCAGGACGTCGAACTGGACCCGGCGCGGCGCACCGTGTCGCGCGGTGGTCAGCCGATCGAGCTGACCCGCAAGGAGTTCGGCGTGCTCGAGGTGCTCCTCGCCGCCAAGGGCTCGGTGGTGAGCAGCGAGGAGCTGCTGGAGCGGGTGTGGGACGAGAACGCGGACCCGTTCACCACGACCGTGCGCGTCACCGTCATGACCCTGCGCAAGAAGCTCGGCGAGCCGGGCATCATCGACACCGTCGTGGGCTCCGGGTACCGGGTGCCGAGCGCGTCGATCGGACCAGCTGAGGACTAGCCCCATGCGCAGGCGCGGACCCGGACTGCGGCTCCGGATCACGCTCCTCACCACCGCGCTCGTCGCGGTGGTGAGTGCTGTGCTGCTCTTCCTCGGGTGGACGCTGGTCGGGCGGGTCTTCGACGCCTCGCCGTCGTTCCCGTCGGACAGCCGCGTGACGGTGGACGGCGTCACCGTCACCGTGAAGACGTTGACGGACGCACTGGCCGCGGCCGCCCGGCAGGACCTGCTGCGCGCGGGGCTGATCGCGTTCGCGTGCATGGTGCTGGCCGCGGCCGTGCTGGCGTGGACGTTCACCGGCCGCGTGCTGAAGCCTCTGCACGACGTCACGGGTGCCGCGCGCCAGTTGTCCGCCGAGTCGCTGGGGTCCCGGCTGCGCCTGGAGGGGCCGCGGGACGAGGTGGCGGAGCTCGCGGACACGTTCGACGCGATGCTCGACCGGCTTGAGGCCGCCTTCGACTCACAACGCCGGTTCGTGGCGAACGCGTCGCACGAACTGCGCACTCCTCTCTCGGTGATTCGCACGGAGCTGGACGTGACGTTGTCCGATCCGGATGCCGACGTCGAGGAGCTTCGGCGCATGGCCGGAGTCGTGCGTGCGGCGGGGGAGCGTGCGGAGCAGCTGGTGTCCGCGCTGCTGCTGCTCGCGCGCACGGACGGTATTGGGCTCGCGGTGCGTGAGCCGGTCGATCTCTCGGCCGTCGTCGAGTCCGCGTGGAAGGCCGTGCGCGCGGAAGCCGAGGCACGGAACCTGCGCGCGGTGTTCCGGTGTGGGCCGGCGCTCGCGGTCGGTGATCCCGCGCTGCTGGAGCGCATCGCGGGCAACCTGCTGGAGAACGCCGTCCGGCACAACCACGTCGGCGGGTGGATCGAGACCGTGGTGGAGAGCGGGCCGCAGTGGTCCGTGCTGCGGGTGTCGTCGTCGGGTCAGCTCATCCCGCCGGACCGCGTCGAGGAGCTGTTCGAACCGTTCCGCCGCGGGGTGAAGGACCGCACCGGCCAGTCCGGAACGGGTCTCGGGCTCTCGATCGTGCGAGCCGCGGTGGCCGCACACGGCGGGTTTGCGCAGGCAGTGGCCGTGCCGACGGGTGGTCTGTCGGTGACCGTGCACCTGCCGAGCGCACCTCGCTAGGACCGGAGGCGAGATTGTCGACGTGGTCCCGGTCACACTGTGCGTCGATCTTGCCGTGTTTGGGCCGTCCGTGTGCCGTCTGACCTGCGGTTACTCGGTCGGTGACCCCCGATTTGGATCTCGGGAGGCGCCCGTGTAAATTTCTCTCTGCCAGCGCGGAACGGGCCGGGAAACACCGGAACGGAGCGCGGCGAAAGACTTCTAAGCTTGACACAGCCCCGGAAGTGACTCTCCTCGGAGAAGAACTGCGGTGAGCGCGTGTTCTTTGAGAACTCAACAGCGTGCCGAAACACAGCCAGTAATATGAATACCCCTCGTCGGGGTATTCCTTTGAGTAAGTTAGACCAGATTGCCAGACATATTCCGTCTGGAGCGATCAAACACAGTCCTTATTGGAGAGTTTGATCCTGGCTCAGGACGAACGCTGGCGGCGTGCTTAACACATGCAAGTCGAGCGGTAAGGCCCTTCGGGGTACACGAGCGGCGAACGGGTGAGTAACACGTGGGTAACCTGCCCTGTACTCTGGGATAAGCCCGGGAAACTGGGTCTAATACCGGATACGACCTTGGATCGCATGATCTTTGGTGGAAAGTTCCGGCGGTATGGGATGGACCCGCGGCCTATCAGCTTGTTGGTGGGGTAATGGCCTACCAAGGCGACGACGGGTAGCCGGCCTGAGAGGGTGACCGGCCACACTGGGACTGAGACACGGCCCAGACTCCTACGGGAGGCAGCAGTGGGGAATATTGCACAATGGGCGAAAGCCTGATGCAGCGACGCCGCGTGAGGGATGACGGCCTTCGGGTTGTAAACCTCTTTCAGCAGGGACGAAGCGTGAGTGACGGTACCTGCAGAAGAAGCACCGGCTAACTACGTGCCAGCAGCCGCGGTAATACGTAGGGTGCGAGCGTTGTCCGGAATTATTGGGCGTA